>NZ_CP025198.1:1248317-1560396 GCF_003325455.1 Acidipropionibacterium virtanenii | reverse complement strand
TGAGCCGGCCTCATGGGCTGGCGACCGGACCCGGTGGCCCCATAGTCTCGTGCTGTCCCCAGTCCCACATCGGAAGGACAGATATGAGCACTCCTCAGCCTCCGGCCGGAGATCCCTACGGCCAGGTTCCCGGAGATCCCTACGGCCAGAACAGCTTCGGTCAGACGCAGGGCGGACGCCCGCGCCCCTCAGTGAATTTCAGCCAGGCGATCCAGCTCTTCTTCAAGAACTACGCCGTGTTCAACGGCCGGGCCTCCCGCTCGGAGTTCTGGTGGGTGATGCTGTTCACCTGGCTCGTCAACGTGGTCCTCAACGGCATCGGCAGGGCCGCGGGCGATTCGGGCAGCACGGCCCTGATGTCGCTGAGCGGGCTGTGGAGCCTGGCGATTCTGGTACCCAGCCTTGCCATCGCCTGGCGTCGACTGCATGACACCGGACGCTCCGGCGGATGGTTCTTCATCAACTTCATCCCGTTCGTGGGGACGATCATCTTCATCGTCCTCACCGCCAGCCCTTCGAATCCCGCCGCCTGGCAGCAGTACGACAACGGCAAGCTCCCTGCCGAGAGCTGATCAGAAGACCTGCTCTGCAGAGGGCCGCGGCCAATCGCCGTGGCCCTCTCGCCGTCTCATCAAGGTCCTCTGACGCCGCGCCCCGCTACCATCATCGCAGCGGTACCACAGGTAACTCCGACGAAAGACTGAGGATGTCCAATCAACAGTGGGGACCGGCTCCCCAGAACCCCGATCCGTACCAGCAGCCCTACCAGCAGGCGCAGGGCCAGCCCGGTCCTTACGGTCAGCAGGGACAGCCAGGTCCTTACAGTCAGCAGAGCCCCTACGGACAGCAGAATCCGTACGGGCAGAGCCCCTACGCTCCCGCCCCCTACGGCGCGATGCCCGGTCCGGGCGGCGGTCGCCCCAGGCCCTCGGTGGGATTCGGCCGAGCCGTCCAGCTCTTCTTCAAGAACTACGCCGTGTTCAACGGCCGCGCCTCCAGATCGGAGTACTGGTGGGTGGTGCTCTTCAACGGCCTGATCGGCCTGGTCTTCGGCATCTTCGCCGCAGTCATGGCCGCCTCCGCCGTCGCATCCATCCCCACAGATCCGTATGACCCGAATTATGATCCGAATGCCGCGGTCGCGGGCATCAGCGGCGGCCTCATCTTCATGTACATCATCCTGGGCATCTGGAGCCTGGCCATCCTGGTCCCCTCGATCGCCATCGCGGTCCGCAGGTTCCACGACACCGACAAGTCCGGCTGGTTCTACCTGCTGAGCCTCATCCCCGGGGGCTCCATCGTCGTGCTCATCCTGCTGGCGATGCCCTCGGTGCCGCAGGCCTGGCAGCGCTACGACACGGGGAAGCTGCCGGTCGAGAGCTGACTCCGACCTGCAGGGGCCGCATGGGAACCGAGTACGGTCCCCATGCGGCCCCTGCATCTCCCGGCCAAGGCCTGATCATCTTCCAACAGCATGCGGCTACCCGCCGACAAGAGAGCCGCGATGACACAGCGATGTGAGCCCCACAGCACCGAGGATCTGTTCTGGGCCCCTCCGCGGCCGGACGACGCCGACATGTCCGGATGGTTCGACCTGGTGTCCTTCATGCCGTACATCGGCTGGATCGTGCTGACCGTGGTGCTCGCCTTCCCGCCGAAGCCGTCGGCCTGGCGCTATGACACCGGTCGTCCACCGGCCTCCGACTGAGCGGCGGCTCAGCCCTCGGCCTGGAGATTGGCCAGGACGTCGTCGAGATCGTCGGGCTTGACGAGGACGTCGCGCGGCTTGGATCCCTCGGAGGGGCCGACCACCTGCCGGGTCTCCAGGATGTCCATGAGCCGGCCGGCCTTGGCGAATCCGACCCGCAGCTTGCGCTGCAGCATCGAGGTGGAGCCGAGTTGCAGCTCCACCACCAGCTTGGCGGCCTCCAGGACCAGTTCGAGGTCGTCGCCGATGTCCTCGGCCACCTTCTTCTCGGCGACCGGGGCGGCGACGTCGTCGCGGTAGTGGGCCTCCATCTGGGCCTTGACATGCTCGGCGACGGCGTGGATCTCCTTGTCGGAGACCCAGGATCCCTGCACCCGGACGGGTTTGGAGGCGCCCATCGGCAGGAACAGCCCGTCACCCTGGCCGACCAGCTTCTCTGCCCCGGGCTGATCCAGGATGACCCGGGAATCGGTCATCGAGGAGGTCGCGAAGGCGAGCCTGGAGGGCACATTGGCCTTGATGAGGCCGGTGACGACGTCGGTGGACGGGCGCTGGGTGGCCAGCACCAGGTGGATTCCGGCCGCCCGGGCCAGCTGGGTGATGCGGACGATGGAGTCCTCGACGTCGCGGGGGGCCACCAGCATGAGGTCGGCGAGCTCGTCGACCACCACGAGCAGGTATGGGTAGGGGGCCAGGACCCGCTGGGAGCCCTCGGGCAGGACCACCTGGCCGGCCCGGACGGCCTTGTTGAAGTCCTTGACGTGGCGGAATCCGAAGGCGGCCAGGTCGTCGTAGCGCTGGTCCATCTCGCGGACCACCCACTGGAGGGCCTCGGCGGCCTTCTTGGCGTTGGTGATGATCGGAGTCACCAGATGAGGGATCCCCTCGTACTGGTTGAGCTCGACCCGCTTGGGGTCTACGAGCATCATCCGCACGTCGTCGGGGGTGGCCCGCATCATCACCGACGTGATGAGCGAATTGACGAAGCTCGACTTGCCGGAACCGGTGGCGCCGGCCACGAGCAGGTGCGGCATCTTGGCGACGTTGGCGATGACGAAGCCGCCCTCGACGTCCTTACCCAGGCCCACGACCAGCGGGTTGTGGTCGTTGCGGGCCTTGCCCGAGCGCAGCACGTCGCCCAGGGAGACGATCTCCTTGTCGAGGTTGGGGATCTCCACCCCGATGGCCGACTTGCCGGGGATCGGGGAAAGGATGCGCACATCGGGCGAGGCGACCGCGTAGGCGATGTTGCGGCTCAGCGCGGTGACCTTCTCCACCTTCACACCGGAGCCGAGCTCCACCTCGTACCGGGTGACGGTGGGCCCACGGGAGTAGCCGGTGACCTGGGCGTCGATGCCGAACTCGTCGAAGACCCCGCTCAGTTTCGACACCACCGCGTCGGAGGCCTCGGTGCGTGCCTGGGGCACGGATCCGGGGACCAGCAGATCGGGAGCGGGCAGGGTGTAGGCGATGTCGCCGGACAGCTGCAGCTGTTCGACGCGGGCGGGCATCGGCTCGTGCTGAGGAGGTTCCAGATCGGTGTGCTCGTGGACCGTGAATCCCTTGGGCAGGCCGGCGGTGGTGCGCTCCCGGTCGTCCTGGGCGGCTCCGGACGCCTTCGCGGGTGTGTCCTCCGCCTCGATGTCGAAGATCTCCCGGGAGCCCCCGGGATCTCCCGTGCGACGGCGCCTGCGGCCGGACCGGGGCCGGTCCACCACGGTCGGAGGGTCGAGTTCCTGGGTGGGCGTGTCGTCCTCGCTCACCAGCGGGGTCTCGTAGGCCTCGCGGGACTCGATCGCGGTCTCGTCGCGACGCCCCCGACCGGTCCTGCGCAGCCGCCCGAGGGCCTCGATGAGGGGCCGGCCGATGATGATGAACACTCCCAGCACGGCCATCGCCACCAGAAGCGGCACGGCCACCCACCTGGTGAGCAGGTCGGCGATGAAGCTGGAGGAGATGAATCCGAGCATCCCTCCGGCAGCACGCAGCTGCTCCATGTGATCGGGGCGCGGCAGCCCGTCGGAGATGTTGACGACCCCCTGGGTGCCGAGCATGAGCAGGCCCCAGCCGATGAGCTGGCGACCGGCCGGCCCGTTGCGGTCGGGGTGGCGGAAGGTGCGCCAGGTCATGATCAGCCCGAACAGCGGCAGGGCGTAGGACATCGATCCGAAGACTGTGACGACGCCGGTGCGCAGTCCGCCCGAGACCTGGCCGGGCAGCTGGAACCAGAACAGGGCCGCGACCAGGAGGGAGCACAGCAGCAGCATGAGGCCGGCCCCGTCGCGGCGGTTCGCCGGGTCCACCAGCCGTGAGCCGATGCGGCGAACGGCCCGCCCGGCGAGTCCGGCCAGACCGAACCAGATGGCCGACAGGGCCCTGGCGACCGGGTTCTCAGGGCTCGACGAGGTGGCCGGCCGCTTCTTCGAGCCGGTCGTCGTCTTCTTCCTGCTTCCACTCGTGCGCGTGTTCCCGCGGCTCGACGACTTCTTGGCCGAGGTACTGCGGGACCGCGCCGGGGAAGACGCACGGGTCGCCATGGCACCGAGGCTAGCAACCACCCGCCCCAGAACCGCGGAGCAACGCCGCAAGTCCCGCAATGCCAGGCCCGCGACGCCGACTCGGCCCCTGCTCGGGCCGCCGCCACGAGGGTTGCAAGGGGGTCGCCCCCCTGCCTCGATGAATCAGAAGTGCGTCCAGCCTCCGGCGTGCTCCCAGGGTCGTCCGTCGACGAGCACGGTGGGTTCGGTCTGCTCGGTGCTGTCCAGGACCCTGCCGATGACCTGCCAGTCGTCGGGCACCTCCCCGACTGCGAAGGTGGCGGCCAGCGCGTGGTCCTCCCCTCCTCCCAGCACCCAGGTGATCGGGTCGAGGCCGGTGGCCATGCCGACCGTGCGCAGCGGGTCGGGGATGTCGAGGCGAGCCTGATCGATGTCGATGGCGACTCCCGAGGCCTCCGCGATGTGGCCCAGGTCGGCGACGAGCCCGTCGGAGACGTCGATCATGGCGTGGGCTCCGGCCAGTGCGGCCTGGCGTCCCGCACCATAGGCCACCTCCGGGCATCTCTGGGCCTCGACGACGACCCTCGGGGAGCGGAATCCGCGTCCCAGCACCACGAGTCCCGCTGCCGCCCAGCCCAGCCGGCCCTTGATGGCGACGATGTCCGCGGGGGCCGCGCCGTCGCGGCGCACCGGCGCGATGCCGGCCGTCTGCCCGATGACGGTCACCGAGACGGTGACGACCGGGCCCGCGGTGGTGTCTCCTCCGACGATGGCAACGCGGGCCCGGGCGGCCTCCTCGCGAAGCCCGGTCATGAACTCCCGGGCCCAGCTGACGGGCAGGTCGGCGGGTGCGCTGAAGCCGATCACCATCGCTACCGGGGCCGCGCCCATCGCCTCGATGTCGGCGACGTTGACCGCCACCGATTTGCGGCCGATGTCCTGGGCGCCCGACCAGCTGCGGCGGAAGTGCACCCCCTCGACGAGGACGTCGGTGGAGATCACCGCGGAACCGTCGACCAGGAAGACGGCTCCGTCATCGCCGGGCCCCAGTGACACTGCCGGGTCTGACGGCAGGTCGCGCACCAGGGATCTGATGAGCGGGAACTCGCCGATCTCCGCGATGGTCGGACCGTTCTTGGCCATTTTCGTCTCCTGGGTTCTCCTGGTCGGGACGCGCTGCATGATCCCTGGGAGCAACGCTAGCGTGACACCATGTTCCGCACCCATCCCCGGGCGGCCACCGCGCTCCTGTCCTCGGTCCTCTGGGCCCTGCTGCTCTCCGGTTGCGGCGCCGTATCGGGGGCGCCTGTCCCCGAGCCCTCCCCGTCGGGTTCGGCGGCCGTGGGCTGCCGGGCGGTGATGGCCCGTCTGCCGGGGACCGTTGACGGGCTGTCGCGCACCGCCACGGGGACGTTCACCGCCTCCTGGGGCGATCCCGCGGTGACCCTGCGCTGCGGGGTGCCCCGTCCCGCGGGCCTGACCTCCACCTCGCGCTGCGACGAGGTGGACGGCGTGGGCTGGTACTCCGAGGAGTTCACCGAGATCTGGCGGTTCACGACGATCGGGCGGTCCGGATATGTGGAGGTGACGGTGCCGGCCGTGCACTCCCCCGCCGCCGACGCCCTGGTCGATCTGGCCGCGGCGGTCTCGGCGATGCCGGAGGTGAGCGCCTGCCGGTAGCCGGTCAGCGCAGTCCGAGGGGCCTCTCCATGGCCAGTTCCAGCAGGTCGGTGATGAGGGCCCGGTAGTCCATCCCGCTGGCCTGCCACATCAGGGGGAATCCCGAGCTGCGGGTGAATCCGGGCATGGTGTTGGGCTCATTGATGATGACCCGGCCGTCGTCGGTGACGAAGGTATCGATGCGCGCCAGGCCTTCGCAACCGAGCACCTGGAAGGCCCGGACGGCCGTCTCACGGATCCTGGCGGTGGTGGCCTCGTCGAGATCGGCGGGCACCGCCACGGTGGCCAGGGCGTCGTCGGTGAGGTATTTGGCGTCGAAGTCGTAGAACCCCTCGGGGTCGTGGACGATGATCTCGCCGGGCAGGGACGCCCGGGGCGGCTGTCCGTCGTGGCCGCCGAGCACCGAGCACTCGATCTCACGGCCGACCAGGCCCTGCTCGACGATGACCTTCGGGTCGTGGCGCCTGGCCTGATCGACCGCCGTCTCAAGCTCCTCGGGCCGGCTGACGCGGGTGATACCGACTGAGGAGCCGCCTCGGGCGGGTTTGACGAAGAGCGGGTAGCTCAGGGCGGAGAGCCGGTCGAGGCAGCCGGCGCGATCCGCGGACCATTCGTGGGGTCGGATCACGGCGTAGGGGCCGACGGCCAGGCCGGCGTCGTCGAGGAGCGCCTTGGTGAGGTGCTTGTCCATGCAGTTGGCGCTGGCGGCGACTCCGCATCCGACGTAGCGGACGCCGGTCATCTCGAAGAGCCCCTGGATGGTGCCGTCCTCTCCGAACGGGCCGTGCATCAGGGGGAAGACGACGTCGACCGGTTCCAGATCGCAGGTGCCGTCGTTGTCGATCAGGAAGGTGCCCCGGTCGAGTTTCTTGAGGCCGGTCCCGCGGTGTCCGGCGGTCACCTCGGGAAGCGGTCCCTGGTTCGGCAGGGCCAGGATCTCCTCGGCACTCCAGCGGGTCCAGATGCCGTCGCGGGTGATGCCGATACCAATAGCGCTGTAGAGATCGGGGTCCATCGCGGCGATCACGTTGGCGGCCGTCAGGCAGGAGATCGAGTGCTCGGAGCTGACTCCGCCGAAGACCACGGCGACCCGGGTGGGCCCGTCGTCACGGGCATGGTCGACCTGCACAGTGGGATCTACGGTGGCATCAGTCATGGGGTTCCTTCCGCTGCGAATGCCCCCACACGATACCCGTGGGACGACCCGGGTCTAACTCAGGGATGCTTTGGCGACCCGCTGCCCGGTGCGGATGTCGTAGCGGGTGTCGGGTGCGCTCTCGCCGCGAGCCAGCTCCGTCTGGGCGTCGATGGCCTCCATGATCTTCTCGGTGGCCCGGCGCACGGACTGCTGGTCATGGATGCCGCCGCGGAACTCGGTGAGGTCGACCGCCGGGCCGCAGTGCAGGTGCATCGTCCGGCGCGGGAAGACCCTGGGGAAGGTCATCGTCTTGAAGCCCATCACCTCGTGGGGACCCCACTGCCCGACGGGGATCACCGGCGCGCCGGTCTCCAGGGCCAGCCGGGCGGCGCCGGTGTGGCCCACCATGGGCCAGTGCAGTGGGTCACCGGTGATGGTGCCCTCCGGGTACATCACCAGGGTCATGCCCCGGGCCAGCGCCCGGCGGGCGTGGGCGAGGATCTCGGGGCCGGGGGCCTTCCGGTTGACCGGGATCTGGTCGGCGTGCCGGGCGACCCACCCGATCACCGGCACGTCGAAGATCTCCTTCTTGGCCAGCCAGTGCGGCCAGCGCCCGTTCATCACCAGGAAGGACCCCAGCACGACCGGGTCGAAGTTGGAGATGTGGTTGGCGACGATGAGGGCGCCGCCGGGTGCGGGCAGATTCTCCGCACCGTGATGGTCGAACCGCGTCAGCAGTCTGGCGGTCGGGAGGAGAGTGCCGACGCCGAGCTTGAAGACCGGCCCGGGACTGTCCCCGGGGTTGGTCAGGGGCAGCAGGGGCACGGATTCCTCCTCGATCGACGACGCGCCACAACTTACCGTCTCAGTGGCAAGTCCCGGACGCGAAGGGCCCCCTGAGCGCGGGCACCGTCCCGACCCGCAGCGCGAGGCCACTGCCGCCTGCCCGACCGCCTCGGACCCGACGGCAGGGGTCAGCGAGCGCCCGCGCGAGCGAAGGGGGGTCGCCCCCTTCCTACAGCACAGTGACGGGCTTGAAGGGGAGTCGGGCCGCCTCGTACTCGTCGATCTGGTCGGCGTGCTTCAGGGTCGAGCCGATCTCGTCGAGTCCCTCGAGGAGACGGTGGCGGGTGAACTCGTCGATCTCGAAGGGGTAGCTCTGGTCACCGGCGACGATGACGCGTTCGGTGAGGTCGACGGAGATGGGTTCTCCGGCGTTGGCCTCGGTCCAGTCCCAGAGCTTCTGGACTATCTGCTGGTCGACGGTGGCGATGAGCAGCCCGGCCTTGCCGGAGTTGTTGCGGAAGATGTCTCCGAAGCGCGACCCGATGACCACCTTGAAGCCGTAGTTCTGGAGGGCCCAGACGGCGTGCTCGCGGGAGGACCCTGTTCCGAAGTCGGGGCCGGGGATGAGGATCGAGCCGTTCTTCCATGCGGGCTGGTTGAGGACGAACTCGGGATCCTTGCGCCAGGCGGAGAACAGGCCGTCCTCGAAGCCGGTCCGGGTGATCCGCTTGAGGTAGACCGCGGGGATGATCTGGTCGGTGTCGACGTTGCTGCGGCGCAGCGGGACGGGGACGCCGGTGTGGCTGGTGAACTTCTCCATGACTCAGGCCTCCACGGCAACGAGATCGGCGGGTGAGGACAGGTGGCCGGTGATGGCAGTGGCGGCGGCGACCGGCGGGGAGACCAGGTGGGTCCGGCCCCCTCGACCCTGGCGTCCCTCGAAGTTGCGGTTCGAGGTGGACGCCGAGCGCTCGCCCGGTGACAGCTGGTCGGGGTTCATGCCCAGGCACATCGAGCAGCCGGCTCCCCGCCACTCGGCCCCGGCTTCGGTGAAGATCGTGTCCAGACCCTCCTCCATCGCCTGGAGCCTGACCCGGGCGGAGCCGGGGACGACGAGCATCCGGGTGCCCTCGGCCACCTTGTGTCCCTTGATGATCCCGGCGGCCAGGCGCAGGTCCTCGATGCGTCCGTTGGTGCAGGATCCGAGGAAGACGGTGTCGATGCCGATGTCGCGCATCGGGGTGCCGGGAGTCAGGTCCATGTACTGCAGGGCCCGCTCGGCCGAGCTGCGCGCCACCTCGTCGGTGAACTCCTCGGCCGATGGCACGGAGCCGGCGAGGGGGACGCCCTGTCCCGGGTTGGTGCCCCAGGTGACGAAGGGCGAGATGGTGGAGGCGTCGAGGACGACCTCGCGGTCGAAGACGGCGTCCTCGTCGGTGCGCAGCGTCCGCCAGTAGGCGACTGCCTCGTCCCACTGGTCGCCCTGCGGGGCGTGCGGGCGGCCCTTGACGTAGGCGAAGGTGGTCTCGTCGGGGGCCACCATGCCTGCCTTGGCGCCCCATTCGATGGACATGTTGCAGACCGTCATCCGGCCTTCCATCGACATCGTCTCGAAGGCCTCGCCGCGGTACTCGACCACGTAGCCCTGACCGCCGCCGGTTCCGACCTCGGAGATCAGGGTGAGGACCAGATCCTTGGGGGTGACTCCCTCGGGCAGCTGCCCGTTGACGGTCACGGCCATGGTCTTCGGCCGCGCCTGCGGCAGGGTCTGGGTCGCCAGGACGTGCTCGACCTCGGATGTGCCGATGCCGAAGGCCAGGGCGCCGAAGGCGCCGTGGGTGGAGGTGTGCGAGTCGCCGCACACGATGGTCATGCCGGGCTGGGTGAGTCCGAGCTGGGGACCGATGATGTGTACGACGCCCTGGTCGGCGTCACCCAGGGAGTGGATCGGCACACCGAAGTCGGCGGCGTTCCTGCGCAGGGTGTCGACCTGTGCCCGTGACACCGGGTCTGCGATCGGCAGGTCGATGTTGATGGTCGGGATGTTGTGGTCCTCTGTGGCCATCGTGAGATCGGGACGGCGCACGGGGCGCCCCGCCAGCCTCAGGCCCTCGAAGGCCTGGGGACTGGTCACCTCGTGGACCAGGTGAAGGTCGATGTAGAGGAGGTCCGGCTCCCCCGCCTCTCCCTTGTGGACGACGTGGGCATCCCACAGCTTCTCGCTGAGTGTGCGGCCCATCTCACTCCCTTTCTGCGCTGCGATCCCCGCTCACCGGGAACCCATATCGGCCATTGTGGCTGGCCGATCAAGAACTGAGACGCTAATCTTGCCATATGGACAATTCAAGTGGGGTCGGAGTCCTCGACAAGGCGGCGCTGGTGATGGCGGCGCTGGAGACGGGTCCGGCCAGCCTGGCGGGGCTGGTCCAGGCGACCGGGCTGGCGCGACCGACCGCCCACCGACTGGCCCGGGCTCTTGAGCACCATCGCTTCGTGGGACGCGACCTCCAGGGCCGTTTCATCCTCGGGCCCCGGCTTGCCGAACTGGCCGCCGCAGCCGGCGAGGACCGTCTCCTGGCTGCCTCCGGGCCGATCCTCGCGAGGCTGCGCGACATCACCGGCGAGTCCGCCCAGCTCTACCGGCGCCAGGGCGAGAGCCGGGTCTGCGTGGCGGCCGCGGAGCGCCCCACCGGGCTGCGCGACACCATCCCGGTCGGCACCGTGATGTCGATGGACGCCGGTTCGGCCGCCCAGATCCTGCTCGGCTGGGAGGATTCGGACCGCATCCAGCGCAGCCTCGCCCATTCGGCCTTCTCGGCGGTCACCCTGGCGGCCGTGCGCAAGCGGGGATGGTCCCAGTCGGTCGGTGAGCGCGAGTCCGGGGTGGCGTCGGTCTCGGCGCCCGTGCGCTCCCCCTCGGGCAAGGTGATCGCCGCCGTCTCGGTCTCGGGCCCGATCGAGAGACTCACCCGCCAGCCGGGCCGGATCCATGCTCCTGCCGTGATGGCTGCGGCGGACCGGCTCTCGGAGGTTCTGCGCCGCTCAGCAGAATGATGTGCCGACTGGAATCGACGCATCCGGAGCACTGTACCGGAACAGCAAGAAGGCCCGGACCGTGAGGTCCGGGCCTTTCGTGTGGTAGCCCCGAGCGGATTCGAACCGCCGTTTCAGCCTTGAGAGGGCCGCGTGCTAGGCCGCTGCACTACGGGGCCAAGTTCACCGAACGGCCAAGAAATGACCTTCGATCACGTTGGTGCATTCAGTTTTCAGCTGAGATTGTCCCAGCCCCGAAAGGGTAGCAGTTCGACCGGTTCATCCGCCAATCGTCCAGCATTCCTTCGGAGCTGGGGTACCAGGACTCGAACCTGGACTAACTGAACCAGAATCAGTCGGGCTGCCAATTACCCCATACCCCACCGTCGTACCGCCCCGGAGAACCGGAGTGGCGCAACGACGTAGAACGTTAGCAAGCTTTGCCCGAACTCGGCAAATCGGGGGCCGGGGCGGCCACAGTGGTGGTCACGAGGGCTCCGGCCCGACCCGCTCCGGGGTGCGCCGGGCAACTTTCATGCCACGTCCGACCGACCACGCGGCCACGGCGACGCAGACGAATCCGCCGACGTCCCAGAAGGCGTCGGTCATGCCCATCGAGGTGACTCCTCGCGCCTGTGAGGCGCCTCCCTGGAAGACGGCATAGCCGAAGGCGAAGAGGTTGTTGACGGTGTGCGCGGCGATACCGGCCTCCAGGCCACCGGTGAGGATCACCAGGACGCCGGCCGCCAGGCCGAAGGCGAACCTGTCGATGAACAGCCACAGGTTCTGGGTGCCGTGGAAGAGGGCGAAGACCAGCGCCGAGCCGATCACTGCAAGCCACTTGTTGAGACCCAGGCAGCCCAGCGTTCCCATCAGGTAGCCCCGGAAGAAGAACTCCTCGGCGGCCGCCTGGAGGGGGGAGGTGACGAGGATGGCCAGGATCCACAGCCACCACAGGTGGGGCACCGAGAAGTGATACGGCTCCCCGCCTCGGGCGATCACCTGGGTCAGATTCAGCACCACGACGGCCACCACGACCACCAGCAGGAGGAACCGCCAGCGCATTCCCGGCTGAACCGAGCACACCCAGCGCGGCGCACGCCGGTGGAGGTGGCGGGCCAGTAGCAGCACGATCGGGATGAGGCAGGCCAGCGCCAGGTGGGTCGACACCAGGCCCCAGATCGTCTCGTATCCGGCGGCCCGGGTCTGGTAGGCCGAGTAGCTCCCGTCCCGCCCGCCGGCGAACCATCCGGCTCCCAGCAGCAGCTGCAGCACCACCGGGACGACGACCGCATAGCCCAGCAGCGCCCCGGCGATGCCCACCACCCCGGCGACCGGCCCCTGGCCGGGGGTTCGCAGCACCTGGGAGTAGTCGACCCGCGACTCGGGATCGGTGAGCGGCGCGCCAGTGGCGTCGTGGCTGTTGAGCATCTGCCTCAGCTCTCGACCACGGTGTTGGAGAGGGTGCCCACGCCGTCGATCTCGACCTCGACGCGCTGGCCGGGGTTCATCGGTCCGACTCCTGCCGGCGTGCCGGTGAGGATGACGTCACCGGGCAGCAGGGTCATGAAGGAGCTCGTGTAACTGATGAGTTCGGGGATCGGGTGCACCATCTGCCTCGTGGTGCCGCGCTGGACGACCTGGCCGTCCAGCCGGGTGGTGATGGCGAGGTTCTGGGCCTCGGCCACCGACAGGTGGGTGACCATCCAGGGACCGAGGGGGCAGAAGGTGTCGCATCCCTTGGCCCTGGTCCACTGCCCGTCACGGGACTGCAGGTCGCGGGCGGTGACGTCATTGGCCACGGTGAAGCCGAAGATCGCCTCCTGGGCCCTCTCGGGCGGCACGTCCTTGCAGATCCGCCCGATCACCACCGCGAGCTCCCCCTCGTAGTGCAGGTCGTGGGTGAAGGCCGGCTTGATGACGGCCTCATCCTGTCCGATGACCGAGGTGTTGGGTTTGAGGAAGATCAGCGGCTCCGCCGGGGTCTCATTGCCGAGTTCGGCGGCGTGCTCGGCGTAATTGCGTCCGACCCCGACCACCTTGCTCCGGGGGATGACCGGTGCCAGCAGTCTCACATCGGCCAGGTCGTGGCGGGCGCCGGTGTACTGGACCGGTCCGGCCACCGGATCTCCGGTGATGACCGCGACGGTGTCGGGATGGTCGCCCTGATCGGCGGCCAGTTCGACGATTCCGAAGGCGGGATCGCCTCCGGTGGGGACGAAACGAGCGATACGCATGGGCCCCAGCGTATCGAGGCTGGAATACTGACGCCCATGACTGCCCAATTCGATGTGGTGGACCTCATCAGATCCAAGCGATCCGGCCGCAGGCTCGACGACGAGCAGATCGACTGGCTCCTGGACGCCTACACCCGAGGGTCTGTGGCCGATGAGCAGATGTCGGCGATGGCGATGGCGATCTACTTCCAGGGCCTCGACGGTCCCGAGCTGTCGCGCTGGACGGCCGCGATGATCGCCTCCGGGGAGCGCCTCGACTTCTCCGGGCTCTCCCGTCCGACTGTCGACAAGCACTCCACCGGAGGGGTGGGCGACAAGATCACCCTGCCTCTGGCTCCCCTGGTGGCGGCCTGCGGGGCGGCGGTCCCCCAGCTGTCCGGACGCGGTCTGGGCCACACCGGCGGCACCCTGGACAAGATGGAGGCGATCCCCGGGTGGCATGCGGACCTGTCCACCGGGCAGATGATGCGCCAGCTGGAGGAGGTCGGAGCGGTCATCTGCGCGGCCGGGCCGGGCCTGGCCCCGGCCGACAAGAAGCTCTACGCGCTGCGCGACGTCACCGGCACCGTCGAGTCCGTTCCGCTGATCGCCTCCTCGATCATGAGCAAGAAGATCGCCGAGGGCACCTCGGCCCTGGTGCTCGACGTCAAGACCGGCTCGGGAGCCTTCATGAAGACCGAGTCCGACGCCCGGGAGCTGGCCGGTCGCCTGGTCGAGCTGGGCCGGGCCGCGGGAGTGACGACCACGGCCCTGCTCACCCGGATGGACTCCCCGCTGGGCCGGGCCGCCGGGAACGGCGTCGAGGTGGCCGAAGCCGTCGAGGTGCTCCAGGGCGGCGGACCCGCCGACGTCGTGGAACTCACCCTGGCCCTGGCCCGCAGGATGGTCGAGGCCGTCGGGATCGATGCCGACCCGGAGCAGGCCCTGCGGTCCGGGGCCGCGATGGACGTGTGGCGCCGGATGGTGCAGGCCCAGGGCGGCGACCCGGACGCCCGGCTGCCGGTGGCCCGCCATTCCCAGGACGTGGTGGCCACCGAGGCCGGCACTCTCACCGGCATCGACGCCATGGATGTCGGGCTGGCCGCCTGGCGACTGGGAGCCGGCCGGGCACGCAAGGAGGATCCGGTGCAGGCTGCCGCCGGGGTCTATCTCACCGCCCAGATCGGCGACGAGGTGGTGGCCGGCCAGCCGCTGGCGACCCTGCTCACCGATACCGCCGAGGCCATCCCACGGGCGGAGCAGGCGCTGGCAGGGGCCTTCAGCATCGGAGCGGCCGGGCCCCGGCCCGGCGTGCTGATCGACGTCCTGTGATCAGGATCGGATGCCGCTCACCAGGGCGTGCCGGTAGGCGTCGACCAGAGCCTCCCAGCTGGCCTCGATGATGTCGGTACCGACCCCCACCGTCGTGGTGATCCGCTGATCGATCTCGGTGTCGATGAGCACCCGGACGGTGGCATCCGTGCCGTGCCCATCGTCGAGGATCCGCACCCGGTAGTCGGTGAGGCGACAGCCGGCGATCTGGGGGAAGTGATCCAGCAGGGCGCCGCGAAGAGCCTGGTCCAGGGCATGCACCGGACCGTCGCCGACGGCTTCGACGGTGGTGGCCCCGGCCTGCCGGGACGCGTCGCCGGTCGGGTGCACGGAGACCACCGCCGTGGTGGTGACGGGCCCCTGCCCGGTCTGGTGGGAACTCGCCTGCCAGAACAGCACCTCGAAGAGCGAGGTGGGCAGTCCGAGATGTTCGCGCATCAGCAGCTCGAAACTGGCGTCGGCGGCCTCGTAGGAGTAGCCGTCGACCTCTCGTTCCTTGACCACGTCGACGAGTTCGGACGCCTGCTCGCGGGTGAGCTCCCCGAACCCCAGCTCGCTGGCCTTGAGCAGCACATTCGCCCGGCCGGACATCCCCGAGATGAGCATCCTCATGTCGTTGCCGACCAGGGCCGGATCGATGTGCTGGTAGAGATCGGGGTCGATGCGGATGGCAGAGGCGTGCAGACCGGCCTTGTGGGCGAAGCTCGACCGCCCGGCGTAGGGCTGACGGGCCTGGGGGAGCTGGTTGGCGATCTCACCGACCGCATGGGCCACTCCGGACAGCTCGGCGAGGCGCCCGGCGGGCAGCACACGGCAGCCGTACTTGGTCTCCAGGTTGCCGATGACGGTGACCAGATCGGCGTTGCCGGTGCGTTCCCCGTAGCCGTTGAGTGTCCCCTGGATCTGGATCACCCCCGCCTCCGCGGCGGCCATCGAGTTGGCCACCGCACAGCCGGTGTCGTTGTGACAGTGGATGCCCAACGGGACGCCGAGCCGGGCGGCATCGGCCACGATCTCGGTGATCATCGAGGGGATCATGCCGCCGTTGGTGTCGCACAGCACCGCCACCGACGCCCCGGACTCGCCGGCGGCGCGCACCACCTCGAGGGCGTAGCCCGGGTCGTGACGGTAGCCGTCGAAGAAGTGCTCGCAGTCGACCATCACCTCGAACCCCTCGGCGACCAGGTGGGTGACCGTGTCGCGCACCATCTCGAGATTCTCCGCCGCGGTGGTGCGCAGGGCCTTCTCGACGTGCCGGGAGTCGCTCTTGGCGACCAGGCAGATCACCGGTGCCCCGGCCTCCTTCAGTGCGGCGACCAGCGGGTCGTCGGCGGCCCTGCCTCCCGGGCGGCGGGTGGCACCGAACGCCACCAGCCGGGAGCTGGTCAGCTCGAGCTCTGTGCGGGCGCGGGCGAAGAAGGAGGTGTCGTTGGGATTGGCGCCGGGCCACCCGCCCTCGATCAGCCCCAGTCCGAGGCCGTCGAGGAGGCGGGCGATCCGCAGCTTGTCCTCGACGCTGAAGCGCAGGCCCTCCTGCTGGGCCCCGTCGCGAAGCGTGGTGTCGAACAGCGTGATACCGGACGGATTGCTCAGAGACTCGGTCATGGGCGGGCCTCAGCAGACCTGACGGAGCCAGCCGCGGCTGTCCTCGGCGCGGCCGAACTGGATGTCGAGCAGGCGGTTGCGGATCGCCATCGTGATCTCCCCGGTCTGCTCCTTGACCGTGGTCTCCCCGGACTCGTCGACCAGGGACCCGATCGGGGTGACGACGGCGGCCGTGCCGCAGGCGAAGACCTCGGGGAACCGGCCTGAACGGATGCCGTCGAGCAGTTCGGAGACGCCGAGCCTGCGCTCGACCGGCGTCAGCCCCAGGTCGGGGGCCATGTCGAGGATCGAGCGGCGCGTGACGCCGTGCAGGATCGTGCCCGACAACTCGGGTGTGATGAGTTCGTGATCGGCGCTGACGGCCATGATGTTCATGCCGCCGAGCTCCTCGATCCAGGCGTGCTCCACGGCATCGGCGAAGAGCACCTGGGAGCAGCCCTTGGCGTAGGCCTCCTCCTGGGCCAGCAGGGAGGTGGCGTAGTTGCCGCCGCACTTGGCCTCGCCGGTACCGCCGGGGGCGGTCCGCGAGCTCTTGGTCTCCAACCAGATCCGCACCGGCTTGACGCCGCCGGCGAAGTAGGCGCCGACCGGCGAGGTGATCACGGAGTACAGCACCTTCTTGGCGGGCGCGACGCCGAGGAAGTCCTCGTAGGCGATCATGAAGGGACGAAGGTAGAGGGTCTTCTCCCCCGACTCCCCGGCGTCGGGCACCCAGCGGGCGTCGGTGGCCGCGATCTGCAGGACGCTGGCGACGAAGTCCTCCTCGGGCAGCACCGGCAGGGCCAGGCGTCGTGCCGAGTTCGCGAACCGGGCCGCGTTGGCCTCGGGACGGAACAACCAGACCGAGCCGTCCGCGTGACGGTAGGCCTTCAGACCCTCGAAGATCTCCTGGGCGTAGTGCAGCACTGCGCTGGCCGGGTTGACGTCCAGCGGCCCGTAGTCGACGACCTTGTCGTCGTGCCACCCGTCATCCGGCGTCCAGGTCGCAATGGCCATGTGGTCGGCGAACTTCTCGCCGAATCTCGGATCGGCGTGGAGCGCCGAGATGGTCTCATCAGCGGACCAGGCGAGGTCTTTCTGTGCTGCGAAGGTCAGGCTCATGGGCGACACGCTACACCGACGACACCGTTCAGCTTCCACGTTCTGGTACGAGGATGTCACATTCTGGACGGCCCGCTAGCGTGGAGTCATGACTGCTGACGCAACCCCCGCCTCCGCCGTCCCCGAGCTCGCTGTCATCGGCGGCGACGGGATCGGCCCCGAGGTCACCCGAGAGGCGCTCAAGGTGCTGGCCGCCACCATCGGTAACGCCTTCACCACCCGGAACTACCAGCTCGGCGCCGAGCACTGGAAGGCCACCGGGGAGGTGCTCTCCGACGACACCCTGGCCGAGATCTCCACCGCCGACGCGATCGTGCTCGGCGCGGTGGGTGCGGCTCCGGGCTCGGCCGAGGTGCCCTCGGGACTCCTGGAGCGCGGTCTCCTGCTCAAACTGCGCTTCGCCCTGGACCAGGGAGTCAACCTGCGCCCCTCGACCTGGTACCCGGGCACCCCCACTCCGCTGTCCGAGGAGGTCACCGGGGCCGGCCCGATCGATTTCCTGGTGTGCCGCGAGGGCACCGAGGGCCTCTACTGCGGCAACGGCGGGGTGGTGCGCACCGGGACGCCCCAGGAGATCGCCACCGAGGTGAGCATCAACACGGCCTTCGGGGTGGAGCGGGTGGTCCGCGACGCCTTCACCCGGGCCGCTGCGCGCCGCAAGCACCTCACGCTCGTCCACAAGCACAACGTGCTGGTCAACGCCGGCTCCCTGTGGCGCCGGGTGGTCGACGAGGTGGCCGCGGACTTCCCCGACGTCGAGCACGACTACCTGCACGTCGACGCCGTCACCATCGCGATGGTCCGCGAGCCGCAGCGCTTCGACGTCACCGTCACCGACAATCTCTTCGGCGACATCATCACCGACCTGGCGGGGGCGGTCACCGGTGGGATAGGCCTGGCGCCCAGTGCCAACATCAACACCAGCGGCGAGTTCCCGTCGATGTTCGAGCCGGTGCACGGCTCGGCGCCGGATATCGCCGGCACCGGGAAGGCGGATCCGACGGCGGCCATCTCCTCGATGGCACTGCTGCTGGATCACCTGGGTCGCCCGGCCGACGCGGAGCGGATCCGCGCGGCCGTCAGCGCCGATATCGCCTCCCGACTGGGCGCACCGGCGCGCACCACCGGGGAGATCGGGGACGCCATCGCCGCCCTGGTCTGATCTGCCCGCCTGATCAGTCCCGCCCGCGCAGCGACGGCAGGGGCCCGGCACCATCTGGTGCCGGGCCCCTGTCCTCGTCATGGAAACACGGCCTTGTCCGGAACCGATGCGGCCACCCGGTCGCTGAGGCTCAGGAGTCGACGACCTCCGTCGTCCCGGCGGTCAGACCGCCACCGGCCAGACCGGCCAGCTTCTCCGTGAGATCCACACCGGTGGTGGTCCGGATGAGGTCCAGGGTCTGCACCAGGTTGTTGGTGACGGACTTGGTGATCTGGGAGGCACCGTCGGTGGAGACCACCGTCAGCTTGTCGATGGCGCCCATCGGGGCCGAGATCTTCTCGGCGATCTGGGGAAGGGCCTCCACGAGCATCTGGAGGACGGCCGCCTCGTTGTAGCGGGCGAAGGCGTCGGCCTTCTTGTTCATCGCCTCGGCCTCGGCCTGGCCGGTGGCCAGGATGGCGGCGGCCTTCGCCTCGCCCTCGGCGCGGGTGGCCTCGGCCTCGGCGGTCCGCCGCGCCTTCTCGGCCTCTCCCTTCTTCGCGCCCTCGATGGCCTCGGCCTCCGCCAGCGCCGCCCGGCGGGACTTGTCCCCCTCACCGGTCAGTCGGGACTTCTCGGCGTCGGCCTCTGCTGCTGCGATAGAGGCGGCCTTGTCGGCCTCGGCCCGCAGGATCTCGGCGGTACGGCGGGCCTGGGCCTCGGTCTCCTGGCGGTAGCGCTCGGCGTCGGCGGGCTTGCGGACCTCGGTGTCGAGCTGGCGGTCCTTCAGTGCCGCCTGCTTGACGGCGACCTTCTCCTGCTCCTCCAGGATGGCCTGGTCGCGGTCGGCCTGGGCCAGCGGCCCGGAGGCGGCGGCCTTGGCGGCCGCGGCGTCGGTCTCCGACTTGATCTCGGACTCCTTGAGCTGGAGTTCCCGGTTGCGCACCGCGATGAGCTGCTCGGCATCCAGCCGGGCCTGCTCGGCCTCCTGCTTGGCCTTGGCCTCGGCGATGGAGGCGATCTGCCCGATCCGGGCGGCCTCGGGGCGTCCCAGGTCGGCCAGGTAGGTGCCGTCATCGGTGATGTCCTGGATCTGGAAGGTGTCGAGCACCAGCCCCTGGCCGGTCAGCGAGTTCTCCGACTCGTCGGCGACGCGCTGGGCGAATGCGGCGCGGTCGCGGATGATCTGCTCGACGGTCAGCCCGCCGACGATGGAGCGCAGGGAGCCGGCGAGGGTCTCCTGGGTGAAGGTCTCGACCTCGCCCTGCTGGCTGAGGAAGCGCTGGGCAGCGGCCCGGATCGAGTCCTCGTTGCCACCCACCTTGACCAGGGCCACGCCCTCCAGGTTGATCTTGATGCCCTGGCCGGAAACGGCCCCCCGGATCTGCACCGAGATGCGGCGGCTGGACAGGTCGAGGATGTGCAGGCGCTGGACGAAGGGGATGACGAAGATGCCTCCGCCCATCACGACCTTCTGGCCCGACAGGTCGGTGGAGATCTCTCCGGTCTCGGGGTTGCGGACCTCCTTGCCCTTGCGTCCGGTGACGATGAAGGCCTCGTTGGGCCCGGCCACCTTGTAGCGGCTGACGATGAACCAGGCGATGAGGATGACCAGCACCACCAGTCCGGCGATGGCGATGGTCACGGGTGTGAACGGCATGAGCGCTCCTGCGAGTTGACGACGTGGCAGTGGAGATTGGAGGGGTGTGGACGGCTCATTCGCCGGCGGAGACCGGGGAGACCTCCACGGCCGTCGGGGACAGCCTTCCGCTGATCCAGACCCTCTCCCCGGCCGAGACCGGGATCTGGCTACGGGCGTTGAGGGTGAGCAGGTGCCCGTGCGTGCTGAGGCGGATCTGGCCCATCCCGTCGGCGGGTATCGGGGAGATGACGTGGGCCTCGGCTCCGACGAGTTCGGATCCGCTCGGGGTGTAGGAGGACCCGGAACGCGTGAGTGCCCGGGTGAGCCATGAGGCTCCGGCACCGAAGAGGATGCCGGCTCCGCAGCCGGCGCCGATCGCCCAGACGGTCGAGCCGGTGACGGCCAGTGCCAGGGCTCCGGCGAATCCCAGGGCTCCGATGAAGGCGGCGATGACGGCGGTCGAGATGTACTCCCCGCCGATCGCGTCGAAATGGGAGAAGGCGCCGGCCAGATCGCCGAGGATCAGCGAGACCAGAAGGATGACGATCCCCACCGCACCGATGATGAGGAATGTGATCATGGCCCCTCCCTGCTCCCACTGCGCAGCTCCTGCTGCTCGGACCGCGATCAACGCTATCGGAGAGCCGAGTCATCCGGCACATCGGTACGGGCGGGACGGCCGGGGATCACGAGGGCCGATGACCACGGGCCGCGGGGGCGATGTGCTGTGGGGCCGTGCTGTGTGCTGTGGGACAATGCCCGGGTGATACCCCTTCCTGGCACTCCCCCCCTGGTGACGGCCGCCCTCCACAACGCGCTGGAACTCGGCTATCTCACCACCACCCGCAACGAGACCGGCCGGCTGCTGGCCACCCTGGCCGGATCGGTGCACGGGCCCATCGGGGAGTGCGAGGCCGGATGCGGGGCCGGGGCGGCCTGGCTGCGGCTGGGCGCGCACACCCGCACCCACGTCTTCACCGTCGATGACGACGAGAACCGCTGTCAGCGGGTCCGCGACATTCTGGACGGCCAGGATGTCGAGGTGATCCAGGGCGGCTGGGACGATCTGGTGGCCCACGGCCCCTTCGGCCTGCTGTCGATGCCGATCCGCATCGCCCGGGCCACCCCGATCCCCACCATCGTCAAGGCCGTGCGCCACGGCGGTCTCATCCTCATCGACGACATGCCGCCCAGCTTCGGCTTCCCTCCGCGCACCCTCGACGGAGGGGTCGATCAGACCCGGCTGTCCTGGCGCTCCGAGGAGTCCGTCAACTGCACCGAGATCCAGCTGGCCGAGGACCTGGCCGCCATCATCGCCGTCCGACACTGAGGCAGAGGAGCACCGAGACCCACAAGCATCGATCCATGATGCGGAAGGTCCCCGTCGCCTTCCCGGCGACGGGGACCTTCCGGAACTGCGATCAACGAGCGGCAGTGCCCTCGGTGTAGTCGTCGTCGGTGTTCTCCAGCCAGGAGAACATCTTGCGCAGCTCATGGCCGGTGGCCTCGATCGGATGACCCGCCTCGGCCTCGCGCATCTTCTTGAACTCCGGGGCGCCGGCGTCCTGATCGGCGATGAACCGCTCGGCGAAGGCGCCGGACTGGATGTCGTCGAGGACACCCTTCATGTTCTCCTTGACGTGGGCGTCGATGACGCGGGGCCCGGAGACGTAGTCCCCGTACTCGGCGGTGTCTGAGATGGACCAGCGCTGCTTGGAGATGCCTCCCTCGATCATCAGGTCGACGATCATCTTCATCTCGTGGAGACACTCGAAGTAGGCCATCTCGGGCTGGTATCCGGCCTCGGTGAGGGTCTCGAAACCGGCCTGGACCAGGTGGGACATGCCGCCGCACAGCACGGCCTGCTCGCCGAAGAGGTCAGTCTCGGTCTCCTCGCGGAAGCTGGTCTCGATGCCGCCGGCCCGCAGCCCGCCCAAGGCCTTCGCATAGGACTTGGTGAGATCCCATGCCTTGCCCGATTCGTCCTGCTCGACGCACACCAGCACCGGGACGCCACGGCCGTCCTCGTACTCGCGACGGACGATGTGGCCGGGACCCTTCGGGGCGACCATGCAGACGTCGACGCCGGCCGGGGCCTTGATGTAGCCGTAGCGGATGTTGAACCCGTGTGCGAAGAAGATCGCGTCGCCGTTCTTGAGGTGGGGGGCGATCTGCTCGGCGTAGAGCTGACGCTGATTCTGGTCGGGGGCCAGGATCATGATGACGTCGGCCTCCTCGCAGGCCTCCTCGATGCCGAGCACGCGGAGGCCCTGGGCCTCGGCCTTGGCGGCCGACTTCGACCCGGGGCGCAGTCCCACCCGGACGTCGACGCCGGAGTCGCGCAGGTTCAGCGCGTGGGCGTGGCCCTGGGAACCGTATCCGATGATGGCGACCTGGCGACCCTGGATGACCGACAGGTCGGCGTCGTCGTCGTAGTAGATCTTTGCCATGTGGATTCTCCTTATATTGGGAAACTCTGAGGTGCGGGCCTGTCGGCCCACGACAACATGAACCGTTGCGTCATGAACCGTTGCGAGAGCTCTTGGCCGCCAGCGCCGACGCACCGCGGTTGACCGCGACCCGCCCGGACTGGACGATCTCGAGGATGCCGAAAGACTCAAGCATCTTGATCAATGCCTCCAGCTTTTCACGTCCGCCGGTGGCCTCGATCGTGATGGACTCATGTGAGACGTCGACCGCCTTGCCCCGGAAGAGACCTACGGTGTCGACGATCTTGGAGCGGTTCTCCAGATCCGAGCGCACCTTGACGAGCACCAGTTCGCGGGTGACCGCGGAGTCCTCCAGCTCGATGATCTTGTGCACCTCGATGAGTTTGTTGAGCTGCTTGACGATCTGCTCCAGGGTCGACGGCGAGTCGACGTCGACGCCGATGGTCATCCGGGAGACCTGTGGGTCATTGGTGGGCGAGACAGTCAGCGACTCGATGTTGTAACCGCGACGGGCGAACAGGCCGGCCACCCTGGTCAGCACGCCCGGCCGGTTGACGACGAGCACGGAGAGAATGTGGGTCGAAGTCATGGGTCAGTCCTCCTCGCCGGAGCCGGCGGCCCCGACAGCCTCGTCCTCGGCCTGCTCGCCCCAGTCGGGGGCCATGCCGCGGGCGATCTGAATATCGTCGTTGCTGGCCCCGGCGGCGACCATCGGCCAGACCATCGCATCTTTGTGCACCACGAACTCGACCACCACCGGGCGGTCATTGATCTCATTGGCCCGCCGGATCGTGGCGTCGATCTCATCGGCCTGCGTGACGCGGAATGCGACGCATCCGAGGGCCTCCGACAGCTTGACGAAATCCGGGTACTGATCGGAATGAAGATCGGTGTGGGAGTACCGCTTGTCGAAGAACAGGTTCTGCCACTGCCTCACCATGCCGAGCACATTGTTGTTGATGATGGCGATCTTGATCGGAATGCCGTTGAGGGCGCAGGTCACCAACTCCTGATTGGTCATCTGGAAGCAGCCGTCCCCGTCGATCCCCCAGACCGTGGCCTCGGGCCTGCCGATCTGGGCGCCCATCGCGGCGGGCACGCAGTAGCCCATCGTTCCGGCCCCGCCCGAGGTGAGCCAGCTGCGGGGGTGACGATGGGGCAGGAAGTGGGAGGCCCACATCTGGTGCTGGCCCACCCCGGTCACGAAGACCGTGTCATCGGGGGCCAGCGCCCCGATCCGCGAGATGACGTACTGCGGGGAGAGCTCCCCGGCGGGCGGTTCCTCCCATCCTGGAGCGTAGGTCTTCCTCATCTCCTGGAGCTGCTCGACCCACACGGAGATATCGGGGAGCTTCTTGCCCTCCAGGGCGTCGGCGATCCTGGTCAGGGTGAGCCTGGCATCCCCGACGATCGGCACATCGGCGACCCGGTTCTTGCCGATCTCGGCCGGGTCGACGTCCGCATGGATGACCTTCGCCATCGGGGCGAAGGTGTCGAGGCGCCCGGTCACCCGGTCGTCGAAGCGGGCGCCGACGGCGAAGACGAGATCGGCGCGTTGCAGGGCGCCCACGGCGGCGACCGAACCGTGCATGCCCGGCATCCCCATCGCCAAGGGGTTGTCGTCGGGGAAGACGTCCCGGGCCATCAGTGTCGTCACCACCGGGATTCCGGTGATGTCGACCAGCCTGGCCAGCTCGCCGGCGGCCCCGGCCTTGGCGACCCCGCCGCCGACGTAGAGAACGGGGCGCTCCGCCTCGAGGATGAGGGTGGTGGCCTCCTTGATCTGGCGGGAGTGCGGCCGCAGCGTCGGCTTGTAACCGGGCAGGTCGTACTGCTTGGGCCAGCGGAACTCGGTGGTCTCCTGCTGGGCGTTCTTGGCAATGTCGACCAGAACGGGGCCGGGGCGCCCCGTAGAGGCGATGTGGAAGGCCTCGGCCAGGGCCAGCGGGATGTCGGCCGCCCTGGTGATGAGGAAGTTGTGCTTGGTGATCGGCATCGTGATGCCGCGGATGTCGGCCTCCTGGAACCCGTCGGTCCCGATGAGCGATGCCCCCACCTGTCCGGTGATGGCCACCATCGGCACGGAGTCCAGGTAGGCGTCGTAGAGGGCGGTGACGAGATTCGTCGCCCCGGGCCCGGAGGTGGCCATGCAGACTCCCACCCGGCCGGTGGCGACCGCATACCCCTCGGCGGCGTGGCCGGCCCCCTGCTCGTGCCGGACCAGGATGTGGCGCACCCCTTCCGAGTCCATCAGAGGGTCATAGGTCGGCATGATGGCTCCGCCGGGGAGCCCGAAGACGACATCGACGCCGAGCTTCTCCAGGCTGGCGACCACCATCTGGGCGCCGGTCATGAGCTTCGGTTGCCGGGGATTGTCAGCCATGTGCTGCTCCTCCATATCCATCGATGTCGAATGTGACGGCGATACCGCTGATCTCAGGTCCGGATTCGACGGATGAATCCGTGGGCCGAGGTCCCCGACAAGAAAAAACCCTCGCTGCCAGAGGCATACGAGGGAGCGTCCTGACCGAGGGCCGGGACGCTAGCTAAGGACAACGAGGCCGTTCACGTGGATAAGAATCCACCATGGGCGGCCCCGCGTCAAAACTCTGGGATGAAAATCTCAGGATACGGACATCCGGCAGGCGGGTCACCCGAGCAGGGCCAGGACCTCGTCGGGGTCCCGCCGGGGGCGCTGGGAGCGGATCGCGTCGAAGCCGGGCTCGACGTCGAAGCGAGGGATCAGATGGACGTGGAGGTGGAAGACCGACTGGCCGGCCACCTCGCCCACGTTGGAGACGACATTGATCCCCTGGGCTCCCAGGCGATCGACCAGCAGATTGGAGACGCTGGTCACCAGGGGCGCGATGCGCTCGAGCTCACCGTCGTGGTGGAGCAGGTCGGGGACGTGACGGCGCGGGACTACGAGGGTGTGGCCGTCCTGGAACGGGGCGACGTCGAGGAAGGCGACCGCGGCATCATCACTGGCCACGGTTCGCGACGGGATATCGCCGGCGATGATCGAGCAGAAAAGGCAGTCCATGGCCCATACCTACACCATCGGGACCGCAACCAGTCTCAGCGCACCTCGATTCCGGCCCGGCGCAGGCCGTCCTTGACGGCCTCGATGGTGAGCCGGCGGTAGTGGAACACCGATGCGGCCAGCACGGCGTCGGCGCCGGCCCGTGCGGCGTCGACGAAGTGCGCGACGGTGCCGGCTCCCCCGGACGCGATGAGCGGCACATCGATCTCGGCGCGGACCGCCTCGATCATCTCGATGTCGAAGCCGCCGGTCGTGCCATCGGCGTCCATCGAGTTGAGAAGCACCTCCCCGGCCCCCCTCTCGACGGCCTCGCGGCACCAGGCGATGGCGTCCAGGCCTGCCGGGCGGGTCCCGCCGTGGGTGGTGACGCCGTATCCCGACGGTCGGCCGGGCTCTCGGCGGGCGTCCAGGGAGAGCACCAGGACCTGGTTGCCGAACCGGTCGGCGATCTCATCGATGACGCCGGGGCGGGCTATCGCGCCGGTGTTGATGCCCACCTTGTCCGCTCCGCTCCGCAGCAGGGAGTCGACGTCGGCCACCTCGCGGACCCCGCCGCCCACGGTCAGCGGGATGAAGACGGTCTCGGCGCAGCGGGTCACCATCTCGCGGGTGGTGGCCCGGCCCTCGGTGGAGGCGGAGATGTCGAGGAAGGTGAGCTCGTCGGCCCCCAGCCGTCCGTACTCCTGGGCGAGTTCGACCGGATCCCCGGCGTCCCGCAGCCCGGTGAAGTTGACCCCTTTGACCACCCGGCCGTCCTTGACGTCGAGACATGGAATGACCCGCAGCGCAACACCCATGGACCACACCCTACTGAGAACTCACTCCTCCTCACTCATGGACACCACACCGCGCTGGATCGCGCCCAGCATCCGGCGACAGGTCCGCGCCAGCTCCTCGTCGACCCCGGCTCCGGCGATCTGGCCGGCCAGATCGGCCACCTGGCGCATCTGGCGGACGAAGTCCCCGGCGCTGGAGCCCTCGGCCAGGACGGTGTCCAGGGCCGCCCCCGAGGCCCACTGGTAAGCGGTCTCGGCGAAGCCGATGTCCAGGTCGCGGGGCCGTTCCAGCCGGTGGTCGCGTTCGAGGCGGCCGACCCGGGCCCGTACCGCGCGCAACCGGCTGACCGTCTCCTCGCAGATCGGGTCGGGCATCCAGGCGGGCCGGCGCCGGTCGGCCGGCCGGGACTCGAAGACCAGGGTGGACAGCACGGCAGCCAGCTGGGCGGGATCGAGGCGGTCGAGGACCCCCTCGGCGACGGCCTCGGCGGTGACCAGATCGAGCTCGGAGTAGATCCGCGACAGGACCCGCCCGGCCCCGCTCACCCGGTGCCCGCCCGGCTCGAGGTAGCCCAGGGACTCCAGCACGAGGCAGATCCGGTCGAACCGGTCGGAGATGGAGTCGGACCTGCGCCGGGCCTTCGCGGCCGCAGCGTCGGTCTCGCGGCGCAGCGCCATGGCCCGCTCGGCGAACCGGGCGTGTGTCTCACGGTCGGGGCAGGAGTGGCACGGGTGAGACCGCAGCTCGGCACGCAGCCGGGTGATCTGCTCGGTCAGTTCGGCGTCGACCCGGGGTTTCGGCGGGCGGGAGGGCGGTGCGTCCAGCCTGGCGGTCGCCTGGTCGAAGGCCTTGCCGAGGGTCTTGCGGGCGGCGGCGTCGCGGGGGTGGAAGTGGGGCGGAATACGTACCCCGGCGGCCTTGTGCACCGGGGCGTCGAGGTCGTGCTCGCCGAGCCGGACGACGCGGCGGTCGGCGACCATCGCGAGGGGGCTGGGACGGTCTCCGTGACGTCCGCGGGTGCCGGGATCCACGATCACCGCCCATCCGGCGTGGGGGCCCGAGGGCACCGCGATGACATCCCCGGGATCCAGCACCGACAAGGAGTCGAGCACCTCGTCGTCGCGCGAGCCGCGGCGCAGCCTCGCCTGCTCGGCCTCGAGCCTGGAGACCTTCTCCCGCATCGAGGCGTACTCGGTGAAATCGCCCAGATCGCAGCTCGCGGCCTTCAGGTAGTCGGCGATCGCCTTCTCGTTCTCGTTGCGCCGCGCTCCGGCCGGGCCGTTGCGCCGGTCGATCTGGAACTGCGCGAAGCTGTGCTCCAGCACCCTCGTGGCCCGTTCCCGGCCGACTGTGGCCACCAGGTTGACGGCCATGTTGTAGGTGGGGGTGAAGGCCGAGTTCAGCGGATAGGTGCGTCGCGAGGCGAGGCCGGCGACGGCGCGTGGATCCATCCCCGGCTGCCAGCAGACCACCGCGTGGCCCTCGACGTCGATTCCGCGGCGCCCGGCGCGACCGGTGAGCTGGGTGTACTCGCCCGGGGTGATATCGGCATGGGACTGCCCGTTGTACTTGACCAGCCTCTCGATGACGACTGTGCGCGCGGGCATGTTGATGCCCAGGGCCAGGGTCTCGGTGGCCACCACGACCTTGAGCAGGCCGGTGACGAATCCCTCCTCGACGACGGCCTTGATGACGGGGAGCAGGCCGGCGTGGTGGGCGGCGACCCCGCGTTCGAATGCCGAGACGAAGCGGTCCCAGCCCAGGGCCCGACGCTCGGCCCCGGTGAGTGCGGCTCCGTGGCGCTCCGCGATCTCCCGCAGCCGACGGGCTTCCGACTCGCTGGTGAGCACCAGGTCCGAGCTCATCAGCTGACTCACGGCGGCGTCGCAACCCTGCCGGGAGAACACGAAGATGATGGCCGGGAGCAGCTTCGACCGGCGCAGTGCCCGCACCACCTGGGCGCGGCTGGGGCTGTTGCGCGGGGCCCCCCGGTCGGAACTCTCGAGGCGCTGGGAGGAGGCTCCGCCGAACCGACCGGATCCGTAGGAGACGCTGCGCCGACCCTTGCCGTTGCGGCCCCTGGGCCGACGTCTGTCATCGCGGTGGGCCCGGGCCTCCTGGCGGGCGACCTGAAGCAGGTCGGGATTCACCGTGCCGGGCCGGTCGGGGGCGAAGAGGTCGACGATGCGCTTCGACAGCGCCACATGCTGGGTCAGCGGGACGGGCCGGCGCTCGGACACGACGACCCGGATATCGCCGCGGACCTCGTCGAGCCACTCGCCGAACTCCTCGGCGTTGGACACGGTGGCCGACAGGCAGACCAGCCGCACCGAGTCGGCCAGGCCCAGGATGACCTCCTCCCAGACCGGTCCGCGGAACCGGTCCGCGAGGTAGTGCACCTCATCCATCACGACCCAGCCGAGTCCTTCCAGGGTGCGCGAGCCGGCGTAGATCATGTTGCGGAGCACCTCGGTGGTCATCACGACGAGCGGGGCCTCGGAGTTCACCGACACGTCGCCGGTGAGCAGCCCCACCTCGTCGGGGCCGTAGCGATCCACCAGATCGTGGTACTTCTGGTTCGACAGGGCCTTGATCGGTGTGGTGTAGAAGCACTTGCGGCCCGACTCGAGGGCGAGGAAGGTGGCGTACTCCCCGACCACGGTCTTGCCGGCACCGGTGGGTGCCGCGACGAGCACCCCGGCGCCGTCGTCGAGATGACGGCAGGCCTCCGTCTGGTAGTCGTCGAGCCCGAAGGAGTACCCGGAGGCGAAGCGTTCGAGGGCGGAGTCCATATCGGCCAGACTAGTGCTTCGCCGCGCGGGGCCCGCGGCGAGCGCCGGCTCCCATCAGCCGCAGGGCGCCGGGACGGCACTCGATGCGCAGCGGCACCCGGCCCAGATCCTCCCCGTCGGCCATCGCCGCCAGGCCCTCGCCGTCCACGGTGACGGTACGGGCCCGCAACCGTTCCACGAACGGCAGCCGGACGAATCCGCCGGTGTAGACCGAGGACAGTGCCCTGACCAGGGTGGCCCTGCTGCACGGATGGATGATCGTCACGTCCAGCCGGCCGTCGGTGATGTCGGCGCCGGGGCAGATCTGCATTCCGCCACCGATCCATCCGCCGTTGCCCACCGCGATGAGCATGGCCTCCAGCTCACGGACCCGGCCGTCGACCTCGATGCGGTAGTCCAGGGGTGCGAAGCGCGACAGCTCGCGCAGCGCGACATAGGCGTAGGAGGGCGGGCCGAGCCGCAGCTTCAGCTCATTGACGCCGCGGTTGACCCGGGCGTCGTAGCCCGACGACACGACCGACCCGACCCAGCGGGAGCCCTCCCGAAGGCCGTCCCGGGTGCGGACCGTTCCGCTGACCCGTGCCAGGTCCACGGACCCGGAGCGCCCCGAGGCGATCGCCTCGAGAGCGGCGGGAATGCGACCGGGCAGCCCGGCGCCACGGCAGAAGTCATTGCCGGTGCCCGCCGGAATCACCCCGAGTGGCACAGGCGTGCCGGCGACCGCGTTGAGGCCCAGGTGGGCCATCCCGTCACCGCCCATCACCACCAGCGCGCGGGAGCCGGGGGCCGGGCTCTCGCGGGACCGGCCGACCTCCTCGCTCAGCAGCCTTTCGGCGTCGGCCCAGGATCGGCTGAGCAGAGTGCGGATCCGGGTGCCGGGCATCAGGACCGACAATCGCCGTGCGACCCGCTCTGCGAGCCGACGCCCGAGGCCGCCACCGGCTGCGGGATTGGCGACCAGCGCCAGGCAATCCGGCCGGTCGCCGGTCGAGGTCACTCGACGTCGATCTTGAACTCGTCCGAATCGATCCCCATCGAGTCGGTCGGGTGCTTCCTGTCGTGGGACCGGCAGATGAACTCGGCGACGATGTACATCACGGTCAGCGGGACGGCCAGGGCGCACATCGAGATGGGGTCCCCCGACGGGTTGGCGAAGGCGCCGAGGCAGAAGAACCCGAAGATGGACCATTTGCGGGCCGCCGCGAGCTGCTGGGCCTTGAGAACTCCGACCATGTTGAGGATGACGAGCACCACGGGCAGCAGGAAGCTGGCGCCGAACAGCAGGATTAGGCGCAGCTCCAGATCGAGGAAGGCGTTCATGTCCAGCAGGTTGGTGATGCCCATCCCGTTCGGGGTGAAGCTCAGCATCATCGAGATGCCCTTGGGCATCACCCAGTATCCGAGGGAGGCTCCGGCCAGGAAGAGCGGGATGGCGGCTCCCAGGAACCTCACCGCCCAGCGCTTCTCCTTGCCGACCAGACCGGGGACGATGAAGGCCCACAACTCGTACAGCCAGATGGGGCAGGCCGCGATGAGACCGACCACCATCGCGACCCGCAGGTTGAGCATGAAGGGTGCGACGACGCCGGTGTTGACCACCTGCAGGTGGGCCTGCGGATTCTTGGCGAGGATCGCCGCACTGGCCTGGTGGTAGGGCCACATCACCACCTCGACGAGGGGCCGGTAGAAGGCGAACGCCACCGAACTGGTGATGACGACGGCCACCAGGGAGACCACGACCCGGTAGCGGAGCTCCTTGAGATGATCGATCAGCGACATGGTGCCGCCCTCGCCACCCTTGGGCGGACGGAAGCCGGCCAGCCGCCGGTGGTCCTGGGTGGCCTCCGGCTCGCTGGCCTCGATGTCCTTACCGGTCCCGACAGTCATCTTCGATTCCTGACGCCGTTGTGGGTCTCCGCCTGCGCGGATCACTCCGAGGGCTTGGCCTCGGACTCGGTCCTGTCCTCAGCCGCGGCGGACTCCTCGGCGTTCTTCTTGTCGGCCGCCTTGAGGCCGGAGGTCTCCTCCTTGAACTCGCGGATGGCGCGACCGGCGCCCTTGCCGACTCCGGCGATCCGGGACCCACCGAAGAGCACGAGGGCCACGATGACCAGAATAAGGAGCCCCACCTCGGTGGGGATAAGCATGAGCTGCAGGGCCATGGCCGACAACCTTTCAGATCCGACTCGACCGGTCGCCTGCGGGACCTTCTCCGCAGTCCGGTGACGCCGATCAGGCTACCACGGTGCTCCACCGTCCCCCGTGGTGCACCGGCCCCGGTCAGGCCTTGTCAGAGGGCCCGCGCGAGGGGTCGCCGAGCCCCTGCGGCTCGAGTCCGTCGAGGATACCGGCGAGGTCATCGAGACGGCCCGCCAGGCCCTCGAACTGCTCCCCGAGCCCCTCCACCTTGTGCCACAGCCACCACAGCCCCCAGGCGGTCAGCGCAAGGCCACCCACCAGCGCCGCGATGAGGACCCACAGCCACAACAGCCCCATCAGTGTTCCCCGGCGTCCAGGCCGTTGGCCCGTGCCGCGGCCCGCAGCATCCTCACGGCCTCGCCGGCGGCCCGGGGCGGGTCGACGTCGAGGACGTCGGGTCCCAGGCCGATGAGCAGGTCGGCGAGCCAGGCCCGCGATGCCACGGCGAAGGTGACCCGCAGCCCCTTCTCAGTGCGCTCGACCCTTCTGGTCGGGTGGTACTCGGCCACCCATTCCGCACCCGGAGCCAGGGTGAGGGTGACCTCGTCGGAGGCCGGGACGGTGCCGAACCATTCGACCGACTGGGGGGGCTCGCCGTGATCGGCGGCCTCCCCGATGCGATCGGCGCGCTCGATCCGGTCGAGTCGCCAGGTTCGCCAGTCGGAACGCTCCAGCGACCATCCGAGCAGGTAGCTGCGCCCCTCGCGGACCTCCACCCTCACCGGGTCGACCACCGGGCTGGTGGTCTCCTCGGCATCCTGGCGCCGGTGGCGCAGCCGGACCCGCCACCCCTTGGCGGCGGCCCGGGCGAACCAGTCGCGTCTCGGGTCGGCGCCCGCGTCGGCCGTGGCCTCGACGGGGTCGGGGCCGATCTGCGGACCCACCTCGCGCAGCTTGCGGGCTGCCGACTGCACGGCCGGGCGCACCGAGGGGCCGGCGAGATCGGCCACCAGCTGCAGGGCGGCCAGCAGGGACCACGCCTCGTCGGGGGTCAGGCGCATCGGGCGGGGCAGGGCGTCGGCGTTGCCGATGGTGATCGTGCCCTCGTTGTCGACGGCGTCCATGTCGACGTCGATGAGGTCGTCGGGCAGCCCTCCCGGAAGCCCGCACATCCACAGGGTCTTGAGATCGCGGACGATGCGCGCCTCGGGCACCTGGAAGTCCTCGGCGGCCTTCGAGATCGCGACCCCGGGGTGGGCGCGCAGGTAGGGCACCAGGGAGAGCAGCCGGGCCACCTCGTCATGGGAACTGCTCATCGGGCGGCCTCCCGGGTCCAGGTGCGTGCGGTCATGGCGGAGAGCCGGCCCGCCAGCTCCTCGCGGGCCGGTGCCGGGCCCAGCAGGACGGCCCGTCCGCCGGCCCGCAGCACGGCTGTGACAAGGGCATCGGTGCCGGGGAACGTGTAGAGCCCGGTGACGTAGCCGTCGGGGACGTCCGGAACACCGGGTGAACCGTCCTGCTCGACGGGGACGGCGCCCAGACGGGGGGTCGCCGTCTGAAGGCGCAGTCGCGGGTCGTGGGCGATGGTCGCGGTGACCGGTTCGGCGGCGGGGGGCTCCAGACGGCTGAGATGATCCTGGACGGCGCCCGGACCGGGCCGGTGCACCGATCCGGCAGGACCGTCATCGGCCACCGGGGAGGTGATCCTGGAGAGCCGGAAGATCCGTGCGTCCTGGCGGTCCCGGTCATGACCCAGCAGGTACCAGTGCCCCCTGCGCAGCACCAGCCGCCAGGGCTCGACATGACGCCATGCCTGGTCGCGGTAGGAGAAGCTCACCGGGGTCGCCGACAGGGTGGCGCGCCACAGTTCGGGGAAACTCGGTTCTCCGGCCCCCGAGGACACCGTGGTGGATATCCCGGCCTCGGTGTCGGGCTCCACCCCGGCCGCGCGCAGCTTGACCAGGGCCGCCGAGGAGGACTCGTCGAGCACCTGGTCGCGCCAGACCCGGGCCGCCATCGCCAGCGCGTCGGCCTCGGCCTGATTGAACTGGACGGGCGGCAGTTCGAAGGCGGAGCGCGGGATCCGGTAACCGGTCTCGTCGCCGAAGTAGCTGTCGATCGTCACGGTCCGCACGTCGATACCCTGTGCGCGCAGCTCGTCCTTGTCACGTTCGAAGGTGCGCTCGAAGGCCTGGTCGGATCTCCCGCGGTAGTCCTCGATGGTGGCGCGCAGCTCGGCCCGGGTGAGCGGACGATCGGTCACCAGCAGGGCGATGACGAGATTGACCAGACGCTCTGAGCGACGTGACGACATGAGCACCTCCTGTGAGTCCCCGCGATCAGCAGCCTACTGCCCGGCGGACACGGCGTGTGGGACAGGGCGGGTGACGTCAGGCAGGAGGCTCCTGCGCACCGTACTCCGGCGCCGCCTTCTAGAGTGATCCCCATGGACGCACCGTCGCGGGCACCCGGCCTGGCTCGCCTCGGCCGCTTCGCCCCCTCCCCCACCTCGGCCCTGCACCTGGGCAATCTGCGCACCGCGCTGGCCGCCTGGCTGCTCGCCCGGCGCACCGGGCGTGGATTCGTGGTGCGGGTCGAGGATCTCGACCGGGCCAGGGTGCGGGCCGCCGGCGACATCGCCGGCCGGCAGTTGCGCGATCTGGAGGCGCTGGGCCTGGACTGGGACGGGCCGGTGCTGAGGCAGTCGCAACGGCCCGACGTCTACGCGCAGATGATCGACCGGCTCGACAGCTATCCCTGTTTCTGCAGCCGCCGGGAGATCGCCGAGGCCTCGACGGCCCCCAACAGTACGGACTGGCGGCCCTATCCGGGCACCTGCCGCGACCTGTCGGCGGCCGAGCGCCGGGTGCGGGCCTCGGGCCGCCGGCCGGCCACCAGGCTGCGCTCGAGGGTCTGCGCCTGGACCGTCACAGATCTGGCGCGCGGTCGGGAGACGAGGATGGTCGACGACACGGTGCTGCTCCGCAATGACGGCACCCCCGCCTACAACCTGGCGGTGGTGGTCGACGACGGCCTTCAGGGCGTCGATCAGGTGGTGCGCGCCCGCGACCTGTGGTCCTCGGCCCCACGGCAGGCGATGATCGCCTCCCTCCTGGGCCTGCGGCAGCCGGTCTACGCACACACCGGTCTGGTGAGCGGGCCCGACGGGCAGCGCCTTTCGAAGACCGCCGGTGCCGCCGGGCTGGGCGAGCTGATCGACCGCGGGGTGGAGTTGGGGCGGGTGCGCGGGATGCTGGCGGCGTCGCTGGGCCTGCCACCGGTCGATGACCTGTCGGAGCTGCTGACTCCCGACCAGCGGATCGACGCCGCCCTCACCCCGCCACCGGCTCCTGACGATGAGGCCCCGGACACGGGAACGGCCCCGCATCGCCTGGATGCGGGGCCGATCCTCGGTGACCGCCTCGGATGGTGGTCCGACGTCGAGATTCTCGTCGAGGGATCTGCAATCAGCTGGAGGCCTCGTCGGCGAACAGGATGTCGATGACGTAGACGAGGGTGTCCCCCTTGGCGATCGACGGCGTCGAGTTGCCCTTCGGGTAGGCGAGATCCGGAGGCACGATGAGCATCACCCGGGAGCCCACGGGCTGGCCCACCAGGCCCTTCTTCCAGCCCTCGATGACCCCCGACATCTGGCCGCTGACGCCATTGCCGTCATAGCCGTCCTCGATGAGATCGTCATCGGCCCAGCTCCAGGTGCGGTACTTCACCTGGATGACGTCCTTGGCGGTGACCTTGCGCCCCTCACCCTTGATGAGGGGCTGGACGACCAGGGAGGCCGGCTTCTTGGCGCTGCCGATCTTCACCTCGGGGATGTTCTTCTTGACGGTGACGCCCGGCAGCCCGGCAGCCGGGGTGACGGCGGTGCCCTCGGCGGTCTTGTAGGAGGTGCCCTTGATCTCGACCACGAAGATCAGCGAGTCGCCCTTGTTGATGCCGACCTGGGAGGCCCCGCCCTGGGAGTCGTAGGCATCGGTACCGGGCATCATGACGAGCACCCGGTCGCCGACCTTCTTGCCCTGCAGGCCCTTCTTGAAGCCCGTGACCACCTGGTCGAGGGAGAAGCTGGTGGCGGATCCGCGGGAGAAGCTGGAGTCGAAGGACTTGCCGGTGCGCGCATTGATGCCGACATAGTTGACGTTGATGGTGGCGCTGGCGTCGACGGTGCGCCCGGAGCCGGCGTTGAGGACCTTCGACGTCGTCTTCGCGATCTTGATGGGCCAGTCGGCCTTCACGGTCGGAGCCTTGCCGGGATTGCCGGTCACGGTGATCGGATCGAGACTGGTGATCATCTTCGCGGCCTTCGTCGGCGTGGCCGAGGCACTCGCCGAGGCGGCGGGCGATGTCGAGGCCGATCCGCCGATCGACGGACTGGCCGGCGATGACGCCGATGCGCTGGACTTCCCGGACGATGTGTCGTCGGATCCGCAGGCGGTCAGAGTCAGCGCAGCCACGCACAGGGCGGCGGCGAATCCCGCTGCCCGGCGGGTTCTGGAATGTCGAGAGATCACGTGGGCAGGTTACCCGAGAGTCCTGAGGCCCGGACCACGGCGGGTCGTCGACCTGTGCCGTGGCGGCCCGGCATCGCGCTCACAGGCCGACCAGGTCGTAGAGCTTGCCGAGCTCCTCGCCGGTGAGCCGGCGCATGTCGCCGACCCCCAGGCGCCCGACCCGCACCGGCCCGATGGCGGTGCGCGACAGGCGCCGGACCGGATGCGCGACAGAGTCCATCATCCGGCGGACGATCCGGTTGCGGCCCTCGTGAAGGCTCACTTCGACCAGGGAGTGCTCGTCGGTGGCCTGGACCAGGCGCACCTTGTCGGGGCGCACCGGCCCGTCGTCGAGGGTCAGGCCCTTCTCCAGGCGGCGCATCACCTTGGCGTCGACCCGGCCCTCGACGTCGGCCAGGTAGGTCTTCAGCACCTTGTAGGAGGGATGGGAGAGACGGTGGCCGAACTCCCCGTCATTGGTGAGCAGGATGAGTCCCTCCGTCTCGGTGTCCAGGCGTCCGACGTGGAACAGTCTCTCGTGACGGGGGACGCCCTCCAGATCCGCCAGGCAGGGACGGCCCTCGGGATCCTCCATCGTCGAGACGACGCCGCGGGGCTTGTTGAGGACGTAGTACACGTGTCGGCGGGCGGTGGGAATCCGGGATCCGTCGACCCGGATCTCGTCGTGCTCGGGGTCGACCCTTCGGCCCTGGTGGATCACCAGCTCGCCGTTCACCTCGACCCGGCCGCCGGCGATCATCTCCTCGGCGGCCCGACGGGATGCCACACCGGCCTGGGCCAGTACCTTCTGGAGCCTGATTCCCTCGTGGTCCTGGTCACTCATGATCTTCTCCTGTGCTGAATGGTCGGGGTCAGTCCGTGAGCCGGGCGAACAGTGCGGAATCCTGCTGACGGGCCTCCAGATCCGCCAGGGCGATGGCGACGGCCTCGCGGACAAGGCGCCCCCGGTCCGCCGAGATGCCGTGCGAGCGCAGTGCGAGCCGGGCCGTCTCCAGGGCCAGAAGCTCGTCGGTGCTGACGTAGACGGTGATCTTCTCGTCATGGCGCACCCGGCCGGTACTGCGTCGGCGAGCCTCGGCAGAGGCCGGCCCGGCCGTCCTCGTCCCCGTCGCGACGCCGTGCTCGGGGCGGGCCTCGTAGTGCTCGGTGGCGGCGGTGGTGGACCGGAACAGCTCGGCCGCCCCCGGCAGGCTCACCCGGCGTGGCATCGGTACAGCACCTCCTTGGCGAGGTCGCGGTAGGCCTGGGCGCCCGGAGAGGTGGGCGCATATGTCGTGATGGGCTCCCCCGCCACAGTCGTCTCGGGGAACTTGATGGTGCGCTTGATGACGGTGTGGAAGACGGTGTCGCCGAATGCCTGGACGACTCTCTCCATCACCTCGCGGGCATGCACGGTGCGGGGGTCGAACATCGTGCCGAGGATCCCCATCACCTCCAGACCGGGGTTGAGGCGGTCCTGGACCTTCTTGATGGTGTCGGTGAGCAGGGCGATGCCGCGCAGCGCGAAGAACTCGCACTCCAGCGGCATGATGACATAGTCCGAGGCCGTGAGCGCGTTGATGGTGAGCAGCCCCAGAGAGGGTGCGCAGTCGATGAGGATCACGTCGTACTCGTCGCGGACCGGATCGATCACCCGTTTGAGGCTCTGCTCCCGGGCGACCTCCGAGACCAGCTGCACCTCGGCGGCCGACAGGTCGATATTGGCCGGCAGCAGATCCAGGCCGTTGATGACCGTCTCGCAGATGACGTCATCGATCGGCTCGTCGGCGGCGAGCAGCAGGTTGTAGATGCTCGTCTCGAGGGTGTGGGGATTGATTCCCAGACCGACCGACAGCGATCCCTGCGGGTCGAAGTCGACCAGCAGGACCTTACGGCCGAGCTCGGCGAGGCTGGCACCGAGATTGATCGTGGTGGTGGTCTTGCCGACCCCGCCCTTCTGGTTGCACATCGAGATCACCACGGCACGGTGATCACCGGCCGGCACCGGACCGGGCTCGGGCAGATCGGGCAGTGGGCGTCCGGTGGGACCGATATCGTGCTCAGCCGCCTCGACGGTCTCCTTACCGGCGGCGGGCACGCGGAACATCGGGGATTCCTCATCCATCGTGTCGGACACCTGGGACCATCCTCTCGACTCGTCATCCCGGCTGTTGCGGGCCTGTGGACTGCGCCAACCCTAGTAGCTGCGGCCCAATCGTGCTCACAGGGCCCTCGGATGGGCCGATCGGTAGACCTCCCTGAGGTGCTCGGCGGTGACCAGGGTGTAGATCTGGGTGGTCGTCACCGAGGCGTGGCCCAGCAGCTCCTGGACGACACGCACATCCGCGCCGCCGTCCAGCAGATGGGTGGCATAGGAATGGCGCAGGCTGTGCGGGGACAGGTGTTCGCCGGTACCGGCCCGCCGACCTGCCCGCTGCAGCACCGCCCAGGCGCTCTGACGCGACAGCCGGCCTCCCCGCGAGTTCAGCAGCAGGGCCGCCCCCGCGGTCCCGCGCCCCGCCCAGCCGGGGCGGCCCCGCACCAGCCAGGCCTGCACCGCCTCGACGGCGTAGGCGCCGAGCGGCACGATGCGCTCCTTGTCGCCCTTGCCGACCAGGCGCAGGCCCGACCGCGGATCGGCGATGACCGCCGTCAGGTCATCGACGTCGAGGGCGCAGATCTCGCTGATCCGGGCCCCGGTGCCGTAGAGCAGTTCGAGCAGGGCACGGTCGCGCAGTCCCTCGACGGTGGTGGTGTCGCAGGACTCCAGCAGTGCCTCCACCGATTCGATGCTCAGCGCCTTGGGCAGGCGGCGGCCCTTGGTGCCCGGCGAGATGCCCGCCGACGCGTCGTCGGCCACCAGTCCCTCGGCCAGGGCGAAGCGGTGCAGGTTGCGCACCGCCACCACCGCCCGGCTGACGCTGGAGGCGGCCAGTCCCCGATCTCCCAGGTCGCGGGAGAACTCGGAGATGTCGATCGGCGTCACCCCGGTGAGGTCGTCGATCCCCCGGCCCTCGAGAAATCTCGCGTAGTGATCCAGATCGCGCCGGTAAGCCGCCACCGTATTGGCCGCCAGCCCCCGTTCGGCGACCAGGTGGTCGAGATAGCCGTCAATCGCCGCGTCCACCCGGGATCCGTGGCCGCCGGCCATCCGGCTCAGGCCTCCGTCCGGCGGCCGGCCTCCTGGTGCCCGTCCGAGGGACCGGTTCCGACCAGCGAGGCGGGCAGCCCGGTGAGTCCTCCGGGACGCTCGCGGACCGGCCACGGGGAGTGCGCGGGCCGTAGCGCGTCCAGGCTTCCACGGGACCGGGCCAGGGCGAGGGCCAGCACGCCGGCGACCATGGTCGGCGACTGGCACCGCCCGGCGTAGACGGCGTCGATGAGATCCTCGAGGGGCTCCCAGTCGTGACTCATGGTGACCTCCTCGCCCTCGAGGACGAACCCGTCCGGCAGCGGGGCGGGGCTCAGATCACGGGCCAGAAAGATCCTCAGGGACTCCTGGGCGCCGCCCGGGGAGGTGAAGACGTCGACGAGGATCCGCCAGTCGGCGGCCGCCAGCCGGGCCTCCTCTGCGAGTTCCCGCTGAGCGGCGTGGAGATAGTCCTCGCCGTCGACGTCGAGCAGCCCGGCCGGCGGCTCCACCAGCACCATCCGGACCGGCTGGCGGTACTGCCGGACCACCGCGATCCGGTCCCGGTCGTCCAGGGCGATGATGCCCACGGCCCCGGGATGGGTGATGTACTGCCGGTCGACCTGTTCACCCGCCGGTGTGGTGACGCGGTCACTGACGAAGTCGCAGACCCGGCCGGTCGCCAGCACATCGTGGGAGTCGATCTGCCAGGTCTCGTCGTGATCCCATCGAGGAGTGCTCATTCGGCCGATCCCTCGCCGGCGTTCTCATGGTCGTCGGGCAGCGGGAGGGCCCGGTCCTCGCCGTGGTGATGGGCCACCGCCGCCGCGATGAGACCGCGGAACAGCGGGTGGGCGTGGGTGGGCCGCGACTTCAGTTCGGGGTGGGCCTGGGTGGCCACGAAATAGGGGTGCAACCGGGAATCGAGTTCGACGAACTCGACCAGGCTGCCGTCGGGGGAGGTGCCGCTGATGTGCAGGCCGGCCTTCTCCAGGCGGTCGCGGTAGGCGTTGTTCACCTCGTAGCGGTGACGGTGCCGCTCGGAGACCGTCGTGGTGCCGTAGAGCCCGCCCACGATCGAGTCCTTGTCCAGCCTGGCCGGGTAGGCGCCCAGCCTCATCGTGCCGCCCAGATCGCCGTGACCGGCGACCACATCGACCTGCTCGGCCATGGTGGCGATCACCGGATCGGAGGTCTCGGGGTCGAACTCGCTGGAGGCCGCGCCCCCGATGGCGGCCAGATCCCTGGCCACCTCGATCACCGCGCACTGCAGGCCCAGGCACAGCCCGAGGAAGGGGACGCCGTTCTCGCGGGCGTAGCGGATGGCGCCGATCTTTCCCTCCACCCCGCGGATCCCGAATCCCCCGGGAACGCAGACGGCGTCGACGTCGCCGAGATTCCGCTCGGCCCCCTCCGGTGTCGCGCAGGTGTCGGAGGCCACCCACTTCACGTTGACCGTCACCCGGTTGGCATAGCCGCCGGCGTGCAGGGCCTCGGTCACCGACAGGTAGGCGTCGGGCAGATCGATGTACTTCCCGACCAGCGCGACGGTCATCTCCTCGCGCGGATTCTGCACCCGATCGAGAAGATCGTCCCAGACGCTCCAGTCGACGTCGCGGAAGAACATGCTCATCCGCTGGACGACGTAGGCGTCCAGGCCCTCGCGGTGCAGCACCTTCGGGATGAGATAGATGGAGGGGGCGTCGGGGCAGGACACCACGGCCTGCTCCTCGACGTCGCACATCAGGGCGATCTTGGACTTGATCCCCTTGACCAGGGGCCGCTCGGAGCGGCAGACGATGGCATCTGGCTGGATACCGACCTCGCGCAGCGCAGCCACCGAGTGCTGGGTGGGCTTGGTCTTCATCTCCCCGGACGGCTTGATGTAGGGCACCAGCGAGACGTGCAGGAAGAAGACGTTGTCGCGACCGATCTCGTGGCGCACCTGGCGGGCGGCCTCGAGGAAGGGCAGGGACTCGATGTCGCCGACCGTGCCGCCGATCTCATGGATGACGACATCGGGATCACCGACCTCCATGGCGAGCATCTGGGACTTGATCTCATTGGTGATGTGCGGGATCACCTGGACGGTGTCGCCCAGGAAGTCGCCGCGGCGCTCCTTGGCGATCACCGTGGAGTACACCTTGCCGGTGGTGACATTGGCCTCGCCGGACAGGCTCTCGTTGAGGAAGCGCTCGTAGTGGCCGATATCCAGATCGGTCTCGGCCCCGTCGTCGGTCACGAAGACCTCTCCGTGCTGGAACGGGTTCATGGTGCCCGGATCCACATTGAGGTAGGGATCGAGCTTCTGCATCGTGACCTTGAGGCCGCGTGCCTTCAGCAGGGAGCCGAGCGAAGAAGCGGTGAGCCCCTTGCCGAGCGAGGAGACGACTCCACCGGTGACGAATACGTGTTTGCTGCAGTGCTTCTCGGTGCTCACGGGCCTTCAGCCTATCTGTTGTTCGGTCATCCACTGCAATTGGAGCACATCATCGCGCTGCGCCCAGATCGAGCAGCTCCTGGGCATGTTCGATGCCGACCTCCGAATCGGCCAGGCCGCTCATCATCCGGGCGATCTCGACGAGCCGGTCCCCTCCGGCGGCCTCGCGGACGCCGGACCGGGTGATCCTGCCGTCGGAGGCCTTGCTGACCACCAGCTGCCGGTCGGCGAATGCGGCGACCTGGGCCAGATGGGTGACGACGATCACCTGATGGCGCCGCGCGAGCCTGGCCAGCCGGCGTCCGATCTCAATGCCGACCGCACCTCCGACCCCGGCGTCGATCTCGTCGAAGACAAGGGTCTGGGGAGTCTCGGTACTCGCCAGCACCACCTCGAGAGCCAGACGCACCCGTGACAGCTCACCGCCCGAGGCCGCCCGGGCCAGCGGCGCCGGATCCGAGCCCGGATTGGCGGCCAGCATGACGGCCACCTGGTCGGCTCCGGACGGGCCCATCGAGGCCTCGCTCAGCCGGAACTCCAGCCTGGCTCTGGGCATCGCCAGGGCCGACAGCTCCGGGAGCACCGCGGCACCAAGACGGTCGGCGGTGGCATGTCGCACCTCGCTGATCCGCGCCGCGCTGGAGGCCAGTTCCTCGGCGAGATCATCCACCCTGCGGCTCAGCGCATCGATCCCCTCCCCGGACCCCTCCAGCTCCGCCAGGCGCCGGCGGTCGTCCGCGGCATCGTCGAGCAGCCGGTCGAGGGTGGTGGCCCGGGAGCGCAGCAGCCGCTGGATCTGCGCCAGCCGGGAGTTGACCTCCTCCAGCCGCGCGGGATCGGCGGCGGCCTGCTCCGCATAGCCCGAGAGGTCGGCAGCCAGCTCGGCCAGGTCGTAGCCGATGGCCCGGGTGGTCTCGGCCAGCGCGGCCGAGTGCTCGTCGTCGGCCAGCGTCTCGAGCTGCCGTCGCGCCTCGTCCAGCAGCCCGATCGCGCCCGAGGCCGGACCGGACTCGGTCTCGACCCCGTTGACGAGCTGGTCGGCGCGGGCCAGGGTGGCCCGGATGTCGGCGGCCCCCTGAAGACGCCGTGCCTCCGCGGCCAGCTCATCGTCCTCCCCGGCACGCGGATCCACGGCGTCGACCTCGGCCAGCCGGCGCATCAGCACCTCGGTCTCCAGCTGCCGCTCCGCCACCCCGGACCGCCTGCTCTCCAGCTCGTCGCGATCCCTGCGATAGCGGGACCACAGCTGCTCGTGAGACTCGAGAAGGGTGCTCATCTGCTCCCCCGCGGCCCTGTCCAGTACCTCGAGCTGACGCTCCGGGGAGGCCAGCCGGAGCTGCTCCGACTGGCCGTGGACAGTGACCCGCGAGGACATGATCCGGCCGAGCTGGCCGGCTGTCACCTGGGCGCCCCCGACCATGGAGCGGGACCGGCGGGAGGCCAGTACCTGTCGGGAGCAGATCACCTCGCCCTCCTCCACCTCGCCACCGAGCTCACCGATCATGTCGGCAAGTCCCGGATCGACGTCGAGGCAGGCCTCGACGACCGCCCGGTCCGCGCCCCGGCGCACCAGGGAGGGATCGGCCCGCTGTCCCAGGAGCAGCCCCAGACCGCTGACGACCATCGTCTTGCCGGCCCCCGTCTCCCCGGTCACAGCCGTCAGTCCGGCTGCCGGTTCCAGGGTCGCCGACTCGATGACGCCGAGATCGCGGATGACGACACGACCGATCATGTGGCCGGGTTCCCCTGGCCCTGGCGCCACCCTGAGACGGGCAGCGCGAACTTCTTGACCAGCCGGGAGGTGAAGGGCTGCTCGGCCAGCCTGGCGATGCGCAGCCGCTGCGGATGCCGGGTGACCGTGATCCGCTGACCGGGGGACACGTCGAAGCTGCGGCGGCCGTCGCACCACATCACCCCCGCGTCCGAGCCGTCGGGCTGGATGTCCAGATCCACCCTCGCCTCGGGGCTGAGCACCATCGGCCGGGCGAACAGGGCGTGGGCGCACAGCGGCACCATGAGCATGGCGTCGAGATCGGGCCACATCACCGGTCCGCCGGCGGAGAAGGCATAGGCCGTCGACCCCGTCGGGGTGGACACCAGGATCCCGTCGCAGCTCCACCGCTGGACGGGCAGTCCGTCGACAGACGCCAGGACGTCGAGCATCCGGCGCCGGGCGGCCTTCTCGAGACTCAGTTCATTGACCGAGAAGGATCGCCACAACTCGTGGCCACGGTGGTCCTGCACCTGGACGTCCAGCACCAGCCGTTCCTCGACCGAGTAGTCGCGCGCACACACCTGACGCACCAGCGAGGCCATGTCCGAACGCTCGAGTTCTGCCAGGAACCCCACATGACCGAGGTTGACGCCCAGCATCGGCACCCGATGGGGAAGAGCCCACTCAGCCGCCCTGAGGATCGTGCCGTCGCCACCGAAGACCACCATGGCCTCAATGTCGTCACGGCCGGGGGCGATGCCCTCCAACCGGATCCCAGGCACCCGGGCGCCCAGTTCGGGCCGCTGCTCATCGAAGATGAGACAGCTGATGCCGCGCTCATCCATGGCCGCGATGAACTCCGCCGCCGCGTCGAAGGCATCCTGCCGGTAGGCATGGGACAGCACGACCACCGCCCGGCGCCCCGAACGTGCGGATCCGGTGGGCATCAGTGAAGTCACGCACCCACACTAGCTTTCCTGTTCGGGGGGACGACCCCCTGCGACCCCGCCACCCCCGTCGCGGGTCAGGATCCTGCCCGCTCCAGGCGGATGAAGTACTCCTGGTTGCCGTCCTGGCCGGTGATCCTGGAGGGGGCCCGTCCGGTCACGGTCCAGCCGAGTGATGCGGCATCGTCGACCACTCGGTCCACGGCACGATCGCGCAACCCCTGATCGGTCACCACCCCGTGCGCTCCCAGATCGGCGCGCCCCACCTCGAACTGGGGTTTGACCAGCAGAAGCATCCGGGCGCCCGCGGCGCAGACCGCCTCCAACGGCGCCAGCAGCATCCGCAGCGAGATGAAGGACACGTCGCCGACCACCAGATCCACCGGGGCCCCGTCCAGATCGCCGAGGGTGAGATCCCGCAGGTTCAGCCCCTCGCGCACCACCACCCGCCCGTCGGCGGCCACCGACGAATCCAGCTGGCCGTGCCCCACGTCGACGGCGTACACCCGATCGGCGCCCGACTCCAGCAGCACCTGAGTGAATCCTCCGGTGGAGGCACCGGCGTCCAGCACCCGGCCCGTGACCGGCACCGGCAGATCCTCCAGCGCACCGAGGAGCTTGTACGCCCCCCGCGAGACCCAGGGCTCGGCCTGGGCATCGATGCGCTGGCCCGGACGCACCGGGGATGACGGTCGCCTCGCCGGACGGCCGTCCACCAGAACCCGGCCCTCGCGCACCAGCCGCGCGGCCACGGTGCGCGATCTGGCCAGCCCGAGTTCGACCAGAGCGACGTCCAGACGCCGGGCTGTCACAGCGCCACCGGTTTCCTCGTACCGACAGCGGGGTCGTCGCCGAGTCCCCTGGCCACCAGCGCGTCTCCGAGCTCGAGGGCGTGGCCCACCATCCCGACCACGGTGGGCAGGACGAATCGCCACGAGGAGCGTTCCAGGCCCCTGGCCCGGGCGGCGTCGCGGATCGACAGGAAGGCCGACAGCATGTACGGGATGGTCGTCCACATCAGGGTGATCGCCAGGGCGAACTTCTCCGGCCTGGCACCGATCCTCGCGAACGGTCTCGCACAGGCGGCGATGGCGTCCATCAATGTGTCCGGGGATGTGGTCGAGGTCAGCATCCGGGCCACGTAGAGGCAGGCCATCAGCGAGGCCGCGTAGACGATTCCGCGACGCCAGTCCGTGAAGGCCGCGTGGTACGCGAACACCAGTCCGTTCATCACCCACAGCGCGGGCCCGAGCCTCAACGCGGTGCGCGCCGGCATGCGGGCCATCAGCAGGCACACCAGCACCGCGACCGCCAGGCAGCCCAGCGAGAACCACCACAGCCTCAGCACGAACGGGAGCACCCCGAGGGCCAGGATGAGAAGATACTTGGCCCAGACCGGCATCCGATGCACCATCGTGGCGCCGGGCCGGTAGAAACCCAGATAGGCCTGCGTGCGGCCGGCCTGCGTCCCCGAGCGGCGGGTCATCTGTGCACCATCCCGGTCATCCGCTCCCGGTAGGACGCGATGACCCGACCGGGGGCGCCGTCGTCGACGATGCGTCCGCCCTCCACGGCGATCACCCGGTCCATCGACCCGGCCAGTTCCAGGTCGTGGGTGGAGCACAGGATCTGCTGGTCCAGCGCGTCGAAGGCGCGCCGCAACTGCTCCCGGTTCCGCAGATCGAGCAGCGTGGTCGGTTCGTCGGCGAGGATGATCGAGGGCTCGACCGCCAGCACCGAGGCGAGCGAGACCAGCTGCCGCTCGCCGCCCGACAGGTCGTGGACGCTTCGCCCGGCCACCTCGGCCAGGCCGCGCTCGGCGAGCAGGTCCATCGCCCTGACTCTGCGATCGGCACGGCGCCGGACGGTTGAACGCAGGCTCAGCTCGACGTCGGCGACCGGGGTCGACATCACGAGCTGGGACATCGGATCGGTGAAGATGTATCCCGCCTGACGTCGCGCCCGGCGGGGATCCAGCGCCGGATCGACGCCGTCGGCCAGAACGGTTCCCGAGGTCGGCGAGATCAGTCCGTTGACCATCTTGAGCAGGGTCGACTTACCGGCCCCGTTGGGACCGATGATCGCCACCCGACGTTCGGGCAGGACCAGATCGATTCCGTCGAGGATCGTCACCTGACGATGGTTCCCCTCGACGTCGTACTCGTCGACGACCAGTCCGACCGACCGGAACTCGATCATCGGCGCTCCCTCGCAGCAGGCATCAGACGGGGGAAGGCGGTGAGCACCGCGACAGCGATCGCCACCGCCAGCAGGGCCTTGACGAGGTCCCCGATCATGAACAGACCGTTGGCCGCCACCGCGGCCGGAAACGACAGGGAGGCGTTGACCATCATCCCGACGATCCCGACGGTGTAGACCACCACCAGGTCGATGAGGGCCACCGCATAGAGCTGGACGGCCAGGACCGGCCTGCGCGGGCGGCGCCTCAGCACGGCGGTGGCCAGCGCACCTGCGACCAGGGCCGCGACGACATAGCCGATGAGGAACCCTCCGGTGGCCCCCAGCAGCACGCCCGGTCCGCTCGACTGGCCCGCGAAGACGGGCAGGCCCAGCAGACCGACGACCAGGTAGAGGGCCAGGGCGGAACCGCCGCGCACCGCCCCGAGGACCAGCGGGGCGAGCATCACCGCGACCATCTGGAGGGCGAAGGGCACTGCGGCGACCACGAACAGCGGCGGGATCACCGACAGCACCGCCACCAGGGCGGCGAAGACCGCGATGAGGGCCAGATCGGTGCCCTGAAAACCGCCGCCCCCGGCCTTGACGGACGCCTGACGACCGGTCGTGTCAGCCATTTCTGTTCTCCTGAGCGCAAGGCACCAGCGGTGCCGGGTCCGCCGCCCCGGTCGGGGTCGGCGGAAGCATCATAACCCAGGACTTGAACACCGTTCAGGCCGGGTCCCGCGGACCGCCGGCCCGCGGCGGACGGCTCCTCTCAGCTCACGAGGTCGAGGCGATCCAACTCGTCATGGTCGCCGCGCACCGCGCCCGTCCAGACCAGAGCGAGGACGGCCGCCAGGGCGTCCAGTTGCTCGTCCAGGGTCTCGCCGACGGCGGAGGCGATCCGCGCGACGCCCTCGATCGATTCGGCGACCGCACGGCCGCAGCGGGCGCGGCCCTCATCGAGGACCGCCCGCCGCTCGGGTTCGAGCAGCCCGGACAGATCGCGTGCGATCCGGGTGGGTCTGGCCTCCGGTCCGGCATCCAGCAGGTCATGGGCGCCGTGCGCCCCGGTCAGCACGAGCATCGAATCCATCCCGGCCCGGTTGGCGCCGAGGATGTCGGTGTCGAGACGATCACCCACGAAGACCGGCCGGTGGCAGCCGAGTCGCGCCACGGTCGCGTCCAGCAGCGGGCGATGGGGCTTGCCGGCCATCACCGGCTCGCCCGTGACGCTGGTGGCCACCACCTTCATCTGGGCGCCGGCGCCGGGAACCAGTCCACGGTCGGTGGGACGCGTACTGTCCGGGTTGGACACGTACCATCTGGCCCCACGCTGAATTGCAATGCAGCACTCGTCGAGTCGGGGCCAGGTCATCTGGGGGTCGTAGCCCTGGACGACGGCCACCGGATCGTCGTCCGCGCTGGAGACCGGGCGCAGGCCGTGGCCGGCGATCTCGTCGATGAGAGCCTGAGCCCCAGCCACCAGCACCGGCGATCCGGCCGGCAGCTGGGAGGCGACCAGTTCGGCAATGGCCTCGGCGGAGGAGACCACATCGGCCCGGGTGACGGGGATGCCCATGCCGTTCAGCTGCTGGGCCACGACGTCGGTGCTGCGGGCGGCGTTGTTGGTGACGAAGCCGACCTGGACGCCCCGCTGACGCAGGGCGTCGATGGTGGCCGGTGCGGCCGGTATCGGCTCGGGACCAAGGTAGATCACCCCGTCCAGATCGAACAGCGCGGCGTCATAGCGGTCGATCACGGCCTCAGTCATCCGACTCCTCCGAACCGGTGCCATCGATCTCTTCCACTCCCTCGACCTGGACCCCGTCGATCAGTGCAACCCGGTCCGCCGCATCGAGGAGCCCGGATGCGTCGAGTTCATCGCTTCTGGAGAACCATTCTCTGGCGGCACCGGTGTCACCCTTCGTCAACAGCGCCTCGGCGTAGGCGTAGTACAGCCTCGCCCGAGCCTCTTCGGAACTCTCCACACGCGACACCGCGCTGTGCAACAGCCTCAGCGCCTCGGCGTCCTGGCCCATGTCCTGCCTCGCCCCGGCCTTGACGAGCACGAGCTCGACCTGCTGGGAGGAGCTGAGGTCGTCGGCCTCCTCGGCCTCCTTCACCAGCCGCAGTGCGGCCTGAGGACGCCCCATGGCCCTCTCGCAGTCGGCCATCACCGGCAGATAGTTGTCATTGCCCGTCATCCGGCGGAGGGTCCGGTAATCGTTGAGCGCGGAGGCGTACTCCCCCGCGGCATAGGCCGTGTCAGCCGCGGCCTCCCGCAGCACCGGCAGGCGGGCCGCCCGACGTCGGGCCGCCTGGGCATGCTTGTTCGCCAGCTCCGGATCGCTGTCGATCAGCTCGGCGGCAGCAACCAGATGACCCTCGATGATGTGGGCGACGTCGGAGGGTACGCCCCGCAGCTCAGCCTTCACCGAAGGCGGCAACGCCTTCTCGTCGAAATCCATCGGCGCCTCGGGCTCGTCGACACGCGGGCCACGGGGACGGTCGCCCTCGGGCCTGTTGTAGGAACCGCGGCTCCTCGTCCCGTCATCGCGACGCTGCCCGTCTCGACGGTCCCTGCCGCCGAACCGGCCGCCGTCGCGCCCGCGCGGGTTCCTGTCGCCGTCCCGGGGTCGATCGTCCCTGCGCGGGCCACGCCGTGGGCCGTCCGAGCGTCCACGCTGGCCAGAACCCCCGCGACCCCCGTAGTGACGGTCCCCGGAGGGACCTCCGCCCGAGCGTCCGCGTCCGGAGCGGTCCCCGCGGTTTCCAGAATCAGCCATGCAGACATCCTCCCCCAGATGCGGCCCCCGGACCAAGCACGGCCCGTCCTACCATCTGTGTCGTGTGCGGCGACGCAAAAGAGGGGGGTCCTGCACCGGTTCGGTGCGGGACCCCCCTCTTCTTGTCTTGTGGGAGTGTGGGTGGTGTTCCGGCGGCGTCCTACTCTCCCACCCACTGGCGTGGGCAGTACCATCGGCGTGTGGAGGCTTAACTTCCGGGTTCGGAATGGGGTCCGGGTGTTTCCCTCCAGCCATGGCCACCGGAACACCAGAATCATGGTGTTCGGTTCATGGAACAATATCGAATTGTGACACAGTATCGAATTGTGACACACACACTCTCACTCTCGGTGCCGCACACCCCCAAGGGGGTGTGGTGGCCGGGAGCCGTACAGTGGATACAAGCGTTGCAGATCAGTGATGAACGTGTTGAGGGCAAGCCCTCGGCCTATTAGTACCGGTCAGCTCCACACCTTGCAGTGTGTCCACGTCCGGCCTATCAACCCGGTGGTCTACCGGGGGCCTTACCAGATTCATCTGTGGGAACCCTCATCTTGAAGCGTGCTTCCCGCTTAGATGCTTTCAGCGGTTATCACGACCCGACGTAGCCAACCAGCCATGCTCCTGGCGGAACAACTGGCACACCAGAGGTCAGTCCGTCTCGGTCCTCTCGTACTAGAGACAGCTCTTCTCAAGATTCCTGTGCGCGCAGCGGATAGGGACCGAACTGTCTCACGACGTTCTAAACCCAGCTCGCGTGCCGCTTTAATGGGCGAACAGCCCAACCCTTGGGACCGACTCCAGCCCCAGGATGCGACGAGCCGACATCGAGGTGCCAAACCATGCCGTCGCTGTGAGCGCTCGGGCAAGATCAGCCTGTTATCCCCGGGGTACCTTTTATCCGTTGAGTGACGGCACTTCCACAAGCCACCGTCAGATCACTAGTCCCGACTCTCGTCCCTGCTCGACATGCCTGTCTCACAGTCAAGCTCCCTTGTGCACTTGCACTCGACACCTGATTACCAACCAGGCTGAGGGAACCTTTGGGCGCCTCCGTTACCTTTTAGGAGGCGACCGCCCCAGTCAAACTACCCATCAGGCACTGTCCCTGAACCGGATCACGGTCCGAGGTGAGGTAACCAGAACGACCAGAGTGGTATTTCAACAATGACTCCACAACCACTGGCGTGGCCGCTTCACCGTCTCCCACCTATCCTACACAAGTCGCACCGATCACCAATACCAAACTATAGTAAAGGTCCCGGGGTCTTTCCGTCCTGCTGCGCGTAACGAGCATCTTTACTCGTAATGCAATTTCACCGAGTTCATGGTGGAGACAGTAGGGAAATCGTTACTCCATTCGTGCAGGTCGGAACTTACCCGACAAGGAATTTCGCTACCTTAGGATGGTTATAGTTACCACCGCCGTTTACTGGGGCTTAAGTTCACCGCTTCGAACCCGAAGGCCCTGACAGTTCCCCTTAACCTTCCAGCACCGGGCAGGAGTCAGTCCGTATACATCGTCTTACGACTTCGCACGGACCTGTGTTTTTAGTAAACAGTCGTTTCCCCCTGGACTCTGCGACCCTCACCGCCACCAGCCAGTACAGGCCGGACGGCTCGGGCACCCCTTATCCCGAAGTTACGGGGTCATTTTGCCGAGTTCCTTCACCATGATTCTCTCGATCGCCTCGGTATACTCTACCAATCCACCAGTGTCGGTTTAGGGTACGGGCGGCTCACACCTCGCTCACGAAGCTTTTCTCGGCAGTACAGGATCACTCACTCACCCACACAGTGGGCTCGCCATCACGCCTCAACCATCATGCCCGGCGGATTTACCTACCGGACGGTCCACACGTTTAGCCCCAGACAACCATCGCTGGGGTTGAGCTACCTCCCTGCGTCCCTCCGCAGCTTGCCTACTACATGATCGGTTCACACACTCACCACCCACCCCACAGACCAAAGGCCTGCAGAACAGGGACTCGCATGCTTAGCATCACACGCCTCGACACGGACGGTGCTACACCGGTACCAGAATATCAACTGGTCGTCCATCGACTACGCCTGTCGGCCTCGCCTTAGGTCCCGACTCACCCAGGGCAGATTAGCTTGACCCTGGAACCCTTGGATATTCGGCGGACGGGTTTCTCACCCGTCATTCGCTACTCATGCCTGCATTCTCACTCGCATCCCCTCCACGATCCGTCACCAGACCGCTTCACCGAGAACACGACGCTCCCCTACCCAACCAGGAAACCTGGTTGCCACAGCTTCGGCGGACGGCTTGAGCCCCGCTACATTGTCGGCGCGGAATCACTTGACCAGTGAGCTATTACGCACTCTTTCAAGGATGGCTGCTTCCAAGCCAACCTCCTGGTTGTCACCGCAACTCCACATCCTTTTCCACTTAGCCACCGCTTAGGGGCCTTAGCTGATGATCTGGGCTGTTTCCCTCTCGACGACGAAGCTTATCCCCCGCCGTCTCACTGCCACGCTACACTTGCCGGCATTCGGAGTTTGGCTGATTTCGGTAAGCTGATAGGCCCCCTAGATCATCCAGTGCTCTACCTCCAACAAGGACCACGCGACGCTGCACCTAAATGCATTTCGGGGAGAACCAGCTATCACAGTGTTTGATTGGCCTTTCACCCCTATCCACAGCTCATCCCCTCCATTTTCAACTGAAGTGGGTGCGGACCTCCACGACGTCTTACCGTCGCTTCATCCTGGCCATGGATAGATCACACCGCTTCGGGTCTAGAACACGCGACTCACGCCCTTATCGGACTCGCTTTCGCTACGACTCCCCCACACGGGTTAACCTCGCCACATGCCACTAACTCGCAGGCTCATTCTTCAATAGGCACGCCGTCACCCACCACACGGGCAGGCTCCGACGGATTGTATGCGGCCGGTTTCAGGAACTCTTTCACTCCCCTCCCGGGGTACTTTTCACCATTCCCTCACGGTACTATTCACTATCGGTCACCAAGGAGTATTCAGGCTTGACGGGTGGTCCCGCCGGATTCACGCGGAATTTCACGAGTTCCGCGCTACTTGGGGTATCGATCACCAGTGGCATGCTCACGTCTACGGGACTCTCACCCACTCCGGTACGCCTTCCCAGACGCTTCGACTTCACACACCATTTATCACTGGACCAGCCAACGGCAGTTGACCCGGACCGACCCCACAACCCCGCGCATGCAACGCCTGCCGGCTTGAACACACACACGGTTTGGCCTCATCCGCTTTCGCTCGCCACTACTCACGGAATCACTATTTGTTTTCTCTTCCTGTGGGTACTGAGATGTTTCACTTCCCCACGTTCCCTCCCACACCCCTATACATTCAGGGCAGGGTCACCGGACATGACTCCGGCAATTCAAGGTTTCCCTATTCGGAGACCCCCGGATCACAGTTCGTCTACCAACTCCCCGGGGCTTATCGCAGGTTACAACGTCCTTCATCGGCTCTTGGTGCCAAGGCATCCACCGACCGCACTTAGTAGCTTGCAACACAACACATTACAAAAAATCTACAAAGATGCTCATATCCACTGTACAGTTCTCAACCACCACACGAGACACCCACCACACCAACCCCGACAGGATCAATGCAACAGCGATGTCCGCCACACCAGGCCACCACCTACAGGTGATACCCCAGAACCCCAACAGCGTGCCCTCCCCACCCGCACCACCGTGCAGGACCACCCGGCGACACCGGGCAGGCAGTCAACATTCCACTCAGAAGCACCACCAACCCCGAAGGGCCGACAGCCTGAACCCCCACCCGACCCGCACGGGCCGACCTGGAGGCCTCCAGAAAGCTCCTTAGAAAGGAGGTGATCCAGCCGCACCTTCCGGTACGGCTACCTTGTTACGACTTAGTCCTAATTACCAGTCCCACCTTCGACGACTCCCCCACTCACGTGTTGGGCCACCGGCTTCGGGTGTTACCGACTTTCATGACTTGACGGGCGGTGTGTACAAGCCCCGGGAACGTATTCACCGCAGCGTTGCTGATCTGCGATTACTAGCGACTCCGACTTCATGGGGTCGAGTTGCAGACCCCAATCCGAACTGAGACCGGCTTTTTGAGATTCGCTCCACCTCACGATGTCGCCACTCTTTGTACCGGCCATTGTAGCATGCGTGAAGCCCTGGACATAAGGGGCATGATGACTTGACGTCATCCCCACCTTCCTCCGAGTTGACCCCGGCGGTCTCCACTGAGTCCCCAACCAAATGCTGGCAACAGTGGACGAGGGTTGCGCTCGTTGCGGGACTTAACCCAACATCTCACGACACGAGCTGACGACAGCCATGCACCACCTGTGAACCGGCCCACAAGGGGGGCGGCCATCTCTGACCGTTACCAATCCATGTCAAACCCAGGTAAGGTTCTTCGCGTTGCATCGAATTAATCCGCATGCTCCGCCGCTTGTGCGGGGCCCCGTCAATTCCTTTGAGTTTTAGCCTTGCGGCCGTACTCCCCAGGCGGGGTACTTAATGCGTTAGCTACGGCACGGAATCCGTGGAATGGACCCCACACCTAGTACCCACCGTTTACAGCGTGGACTACCAGGGTATCTAAGCCTGTTTGCTCCCCACGCTTTCGCTCCTCAGCGTCAGGAAAGGTCCAGAGAACCGCCTTCGCCACTGGTGTTCCTCCTGATATCTGCGCATTCCACCGCTCCACCAGGAATTCCATTCTCCCCTACCTTCCTCAAGTCAACCCGTATCGAAAGCACGCTCAGGGTTAAGCCCCAAGTTTTCACTTCCGACGTGATCAACCGCCTACGAGCCCTTTACGCCCAATAAATCCGGACAACGCTCGCACCCTACGTATCACCGCGGCTGCTGGCACGTAGTTAGCCGGTGCTTCTTCTCCAGGTACCGTCAACACCCCGAAAGGCACCTTCGTCCCTGGTGAAAGCGGTTTACAACCCGAAGGCCGTCATCCCGCACGCGGCGTTGCTGCATCAGGCTTCCGCCCATTGTGCAATATTCCCCACTGCTGCCTCCCGTAGGAGTCTGGGCCGTATCTCAGTCCCAATGTGGCCGGTCACCCTCTCAGGCCGGCTACCCGTCACCGCCTTGGTGAGCCACTACCTCACCAACAAGCTGATAGGCCGCGAGTCCATCCACCACCACCACAATTTTCCAACCCCCACCATGCGATGAGAGCTCATATCCGGTATTAGCACCAGTTTCCTAGCGTTATCCCGAAGTGAAGGGCAGGTTACTCACGTGTTACTCACCCGTTCGCCACTCGTGTACCCCCGAAGAGGCCTTACCGTTCGACTTGCATGTGTTAAGCACGCCGCCAGCGTTCGTCCTGAGCCAGGATCAAACTCTCCAATGAAAAAATATCACCACCACACCCCCCACCCGAAAGCAGAAGACACAGCACCAGTGACACACATCAAAGAATCCAAAACACTGACCCCAACAAACCTGACAAAAAAATCATCCGATCCATCAGAATCAAATCAAAGGAATCAATAAACAAATCCGACACACACAATCAAGCGTGCATCAAACAAAATCCTATTGACTACAAAAAAGACACACTGTTGAGTTCTCAAGCATCACACACACACCACAACCCCGACCAGAAACCCAGCCAACATCATGAGGCAACCCCACCACCATAGACCCCGAACCCCCGGAAACACAAACCCGGAAACCCGCCATCCACAACCCACCAGAACCCCGAAGAATCCCAGCAGTTCCGCCCGAAAGCGACCACACCAACCTACCCGATAAACAACCCGAACACAAACCCGGACCACCCACCAGACACAGAAACACCAGAAAACAATCCCAGCATCCCCAACCACCCTCAAGCGGCCCGTCCCACTTTACCGACCGGCATTCCGGAAGTCAATTCCGAAGTGACACCTGATCAGGCTCTGCCGGACCCGATCGGCTCAGCCGATCGACCCGCCATCGGGACCCACCGCCTTGCGGCAGCTCGGAGAACGTTACCTGCGCCGTGAGGCAGCGTCAACTCGGGCTCGCCTCCCCGCCCCGGGCCCCGGACCGGCGCCGTCGCCGCCCACTGCGAGCCATCCGTATCCATCCGTCAGACGCACCAGCCGGCGTCCTTGACTCAGGTGTGCGATGAGGTCCGGACCGATGACCATCGGGACCGGACCGGCGACGTCGATCAACAGGGACCGGGCTCCGGCCTCACCGACGGTGGCCGCAAGGTCATCGAGAGTCCCGGGAACCGGCCGTGCCCGGGCATCCCATGCCTGCAGCGCGTCGAGTCCGGTGAAGCACAGCAGTGCCGAGTCGCCCGAGTCATTGGTGAGAACCGCGGCTCCGAGCTCAGTGACCTGGGTGGCTCCCCGAGGGGCTGACGTCCCCGGCGACATCACGGGCATCAGGAGCCTGGACGAGCACAGGGCGACCACGGCGTCCAGATATCCGGCACGCGTGGTGGCTGCGGCCAGAGCCGCGCGGATCAGGGGATCGGCGTCGCCGAGATCGCCACCGGGCGCAAGAAGACTGACCACGTCGTCACGCTACCCGGATGTGGAAGAGTTGGTGGTATGGCTGATACCACTCTCACCATCGTCGTCTCCACCGTACTGATCGTCCTGCCCCTCATCTGGGGCGCACTGCGCTGGATGCGTCGTCGTTCCGCCAGGTCGCTGGTGCGCAGCATCGGCCTGGCGCTCGTTCCCGCCGGGTTGTGGCTCATCGGCGTCATGGGAATGGTGACCCAGTGGCTGCATCAGGCCGCCCACTGGGTGCGGATCACCCGCATGGACCAGACGAGGTGGATCGGCGTCGCGGCAGCAGGAGTCGGCATCATCGCCATCATCGCCGGGTCCTTCATCGCACCGGTCACCCGTCAGCAGGCCCGCGAGCGCCGTAAGGGATCCGCGCCCGAGGCGGCTGCCACCCGGCGGCGGGAGGTCGGCCAGAAGGCGTCCGGGGCCCCCGCCCCAGCCCCGGCCGGGAAGCCGCAGGCCGGAGGGAAACAGGCCGCGAAGAAGCCGACCGGCAATCCCGACAAGGCCGGTTTCACCGATGAGGACCGCGAACTCATGGAACTGCTCAAGGAGCGCGGCATCGACTGACCAGCCGCGCCAGGCACGGTCAGGTCAGATCCTGCAGGCCGCGATGTCGGTGCTGAGAATGGCGCGGGCCCCGGCGTCCCACAATTGATCCATCAGGGCCTGCACCTGTCCCCTGGGGACCATTGCGCGAACCGCGTACCAGCCCTGCCGCGACAGCGGCGACACTGTCGGAGCCTCGAGCCCCGGAGTGAGATCCGAGGCCGCGGCCAGGCTGGTCTCGGGGACGTCGTAGTCGAGCATCACGTAGGCCCGGGCGACCTGGACGCCCTCGATGCGCTTCATGAAGTGCTCATAGGCCGCTCCCCCGTCGAACCCGTGACGACGGATCAGCACCCCCTCGGACTCGAGGATCACCTCGCCGAACATCTCCAACCCGGCCTTGCGCAGCGTCGTCCCCGTCTCCACCACGTCCGCGATGGCGTCGGCGACACCGAGCCCGATCGAGGACTCGACGGCACCGTCCAGATGGATGAGGTGGGCGTCGATCCCTCGTTCGTCCAGATAGGTCGTCAGCAGACCCGGGTAGGAGGTGGCGATCCGGCGGCCGGACAACCCCTCCACCGTGTTCCGCCCATCGGCCGGCGCCGCGAAACGGAATCGTGACCGCCCGAATCCCAGGCCCCTCACCTCGACCGCATCGGCTCCCGAGTCGAGCAGCAGATCCCGGCCCGTGATGCCCAGGTCCAGTGTCCCCTCGCCGACGTAGATGGCGATGTCGCGGGGTCTCAGGTAGAAGAACTCGACCCCGTTGTCCTCATCGAGCAGGCGCAGGTCCTTGCGGTCGGTGCGTTGCCGGTAGCCGGCCTCCGACAGCAGTGAGGACGCGGCCTCCGACAGGGCGCCCTTGTTGGGCACAGCGATCCTCAGCAGGTTCTGATCACTCATCGTCGGTCCCTCAGAGGTGCTTGTAGACGTCTTCGAGGCTGATGCCCAGGCGGACCATCATCACCTGCAGGTGATAGAGCTCCTGGCTGATCTCCTCGGCGGTCCGCTCATTGCCCTCGTACTCGGCGGCGATCCAGACCTCGGAGGCCTCCTCGACGATCTTCTTGCCGATGGAATGGACGCCACGGTCCAGTTCGGCGACGGTGCCCGAGCCTTCCGGGCGTTCCTTGGCCTTCTCAGACAGCTCGGCGAAGAGTTCCTCGAATGTCTTGCTCACGTCGACCAGCCTAGCGGAGGACCCGCCCCTCACCGCGACCCGACCAGTTGACGGTCCTCACGACTCCGATGACGGTATCTCGACGCTGCGGTCCCGATCCCGCAGCCTCCACCAGGTGAGGAAGCCGTAGAGGCAGAACAGGGCGTAGAACATGTACATGAGGCCACTCGGGTAGTAGTGCGCGCTCAGGAGCAGAGGCACCCCGACCGCGTCCACGGCGATCCACACGAACCAGAACTCGTTCCATCCTCGGGCCATCCCGTAGGTGGCCAGGATCGATCCGGTGAGGATCCACGAGTCGGACGCCGGGCCCCAGGATCCCAGCGCCTTGAGGATGATGTAGAAGACGATCAACATCATGACGGCCGCCAGCCCCGTCAGCGCACGTTCCCTCGGGGTGGCCCAGCGAGGCGCGACGGCGACATTTCCCGAGGACCGGTGGCTACGACGGTAGGCGGCCCACTGCACCCATCCATAGACCGAGGTGATGAGGAAGAACACCTGCCGTCCCGCCTGGCCCCACAGGTCCAGATCCTGGGGGGTGTGGAAGACGCCTCCGAGGAAGACGGTGAAGAGCAGCACATTGCCCACGATGCCCACCGGCCATGCCCAGATTCGACGTCGCGCCCCTCCCAGCGCCGAGGCCAGGCCGAACAGATTGCCGACGATCTCCCGCCACAGAATGGGCCGCCCCAGTCCGATATCCAGCTGGGCGTTGAGAAGCCTCATGATGACCTCGCCCATCGCGATCCCCTCTCAGCGCTCACGGCCGGGCCCGGGACGAGCGGGGCCGCTCATATGGTCGCAGATCCTCGCCGGCGTCCCCACATCCACTCCACCGGGCACGCCCGGCCCTCCCCCGGTCGCGACCCGCCGACGTCACAGGAACAACGGCCGGCGGTACCCGTTGGCCCGTGGGCAGATGTGCCCGCGCCCGGAGATGGACTGACCGCAGAACGGGCACACCGGTCGGCCCGAGGTGATCACGAGCCGTCCACGGGCCACGAAATCGCGAGCCTGGGTCGGGGTGAGATGCACCTCCAGAGAGTCCGGGGCGTCCTCGGGGCTGGAGGCGAGCAGCAGCTGAGGATCGGCCTCCATCATCTCGTCGTCACTGACGGCGAAGATCTCGACCACGAGCCGCCCGGCCCCGCTGTCCCAGGCGATCGCGATCGCCCCTGCGGTGAACTCCTCCTCCAACGGCAGATCCAGGGGCTCGTCGTCCACCGGATCCTCGAGCGGCCCCGGCACCACGATTCCGCCGGCCGCCAACCTCGACAGTTCGTCGAGAATCCGCTCGAGGTGCGTGGTGAGCACCTGGATCTGCTCCTTGTCGCAGCGCACCGACGTGATCTGACCGTCCTGGCGGGTCTGGATGAAGAAGGTCCGCTCACCGGGGCGCCCCACGGTTCCACAGACGAACCGGTCCGGGCGCAGGTATCGATGAGTCAGGCGTGCCATGACGCTCACCCTAGAGCCTGGACCCGACCGGAGCGTCGGTCGAGATGAAGGCCCGGGTGCGCCGCATCCTCTAATGTGTCGATGTCGGGAGGAGCCAGATGCTGGCAAGGACAGTCGGGGCCAGCGGCCTCAGAGTCTCACGGATGGGGCTGGGAACCCTCACCTGGGGCGGGCAGACGGACACCCGCGACGCCCGCACCATGCTGCGCCGGTTCGTCGAGGCCGGTGGCAACCTTGTCGACACCGCCCCTGCCTACGGATCGGGGACGGCCGAGCGCCTCATCGGCCGGGTCATCCACTCCGATCTCGACCGCGACGACCTGGTCATCGCCACCAAGGCCGGCTTCACGGTCGACGGCGACAACCGGCTGGTCGACACCTCGCGCTCCGCGATGCTGCGCGATCTCGAGGGCTCCCTGCGTCGCCTTCACACCGACCATGTGGACCTGTGGCAGGTCCATGCCTGGGGAGACGCTCCGCTCGAGGAGACCTGCGAGGCCCTCGACCACGCCGTGCGCACGGGCATGGCCCGGTATGTGGGGGTCAGCAACTTCGTGGGATGGCAGTCGGCGACCGCCGCGACCTGGCAGCGGGCGTTGCGTTCGAGGATTCCCATCATCAGCAACCAGGTGGAGTACTCGTTGTTGGCCCGCCGGGCCGAGATCGAGGTGATGCCGGCCGCCCATCACCACGGCATGGGGGTGCTGGCGTGGTCCGCGCTCGGGCGCGGCGTGCTGACGGGGAGGTACCGGACCGGCACTCCGAAGGACTCGCGCGGCGCGAACGACCAGCTCTCCTGGTTCGTCGAGCCCTATCTGGGCGCGAAGTCCCGCGCCATCGTCGAGGCCGTCGCCAAGGCCGCCCACGGGCTGGGCGTCACCACCGCCCAGGTGGCGCTCTCCTGGGTGCGCGACGCCCCACAGGTCGCGTCCGCCCTGGTGGGCGCACGGACCCCCGAGCAGCTGGAGGACCTGCTGGCCACCGATGACCAGCGGCTGCCCGCCGAGATCGCCGCCGCACTGGACGACATCACCGGCGGGCGGAACATGATGAGGGGCGGGGACGATCCCCTCGCAGGCGGCTGATCCCGCACCCCTGGACTCAGCGCCATTCAGCCTCGCTGGGAGCGGGGCACCCAGGCCGTGTCCTCGGCACCGACATAGAGATCGCGGGGTCGTGCGATCTTGCCCTTCGGATCGGCCTTGGCCTCGCGCCAGTGGGCGATCCAGCCCGGCATCCGGCCGATGGCGAACATCACGGTGAACATGTTGAGCGGGATGTTGAGGGCCCGCAGCACGATGCCCGAGTAGAAGTCGACATTCGGGAAGAGCCTGCGCTCCACGAAGTAGTCGTCGCCCAGCACCGCCTCCTCCAGCTCACGGGCGATGTCCAGCAGCGGATCGGTCCGGTTCAGGCTGTCCAGGAGTTCGGTGCACGCCCCTCGCAGGATGCGCGCCCGGGGATCCCAGTTGCGATAGATGCGGTGCCCGAATCCCGATATCCGCTCGCCGTCGTCCTTGGCACGGGCCACGTACTGACGGGGCGTCAGACCGGAGTCCTTGATCTTCTGCAGGGCCAGCACCGCGTCCACATTGGCGCCGCCGTGGCGCGGTCCCCACAAGGCGCACACCCCGGCTGAACAGGAGGTGAACAGGTTGGCCCCCGAGGACGCGACCATCCGCACCGTCGACGTCGAGCAGTTCTGGCCGTGATCGGCATGCAGGACGAAGAAGAGATTCAGCGCACGGGCCACGATCGGATCGGCCTCGAAGGGCCTGTAGGGCAGCGAGAACATCATGTGCATGAAGTTCTCCACATACTTGAGGTCATAACGCGGGTAGATGGCCGGTTCGCCGATGGAGGCCTTGTAGGAGGCGGCTGCGATGGTGCGGACCTTGGAGAGCAGCTTCGCCGCCGACTCCGTGAAGGACAGATCGTCGGTGATCTTGGGTCGGTCGTGAGTGCTCATCGCGTTGATCATCGAGGACATGATCGCCATCGGATGGCCGTTGGGCGGGAAGGCGTTGAAGTGCAGGTCCATCGAACGGTGCAGCGGGGAGTGCTCGGTGAGCAGCTCGGTGAAGTGCTCCCGCTCGGCCCTGGTGGGCAGCGATCCGAAGATGAGCAGCCAGGCCGTCTCGACGAATGACACCTTCTCGGCGGCGAGGGTCTCGATCGGGATTCCCCGGTAGGTGAGCCGACCGTTCTCGCCGTCGATCCACGAGATCGATGATTCGCAGGCCGACGTGTTGGCGAAGGACGGATCGAAGGTCGTGACACCACCGGTTGCCGCTCTCAGGCCGGAGATGTCGATCACCCGATCGCCCATGCTGCCCGTCCGCACCGGAAGGGTGTACTCGTGCCCGTCGAGTGTCAGGGTGCAGGTCTCGTCGATGTGATGGTCCATAGCCTCATGCCTCCTGAAGAATGCGATCGACAACCCTGGCTCCGAACGCCAGAGTCTCGAGTGGAACCCTCTCATCCACCCCGTGGAACAGGGAGATGAAGTCGAAATCGGACGGAAGGCGCAGCGGCGTGCAGCCGTAGCAGTGGATGACCCGCCCGTCGGGCAGCCGCGCGAATCCCTTGGCATCGGTGCCCGCGCTGTTGAGATAGGGCAGCACGATCGCGCCGGGGTCCTCGCCCGCCAGGGCCGAGCGGATGGCTCCGACCGCCGGGCCCTCGAAGGGAGCCTCGGCCGACGGCTTGCGCGAGATGGTCTCGAACTCGACGCCCGGGCCCGCAAGGCCCTTGATGGTGTCGATCATCTCCTGCTCATGGCCGGGGATGAACCGCGCGTCCAGCTCGGCGCTGGCCCGGGTGGGGATCACGTTGACCTTGTAACCGGCCGTCAGCACAGTGGGTGTGACGGTGTTGGCCGAGCAGGCGGCCACCATTCGCGACAGCGGGCCGAGCGGTGCCAGGCTCTCCTCCAGGCGGTGGTGGTCCACCTCGGTGCTCCACAACTGCTCGAACTGCGACAGAAACTCTTCCTGCGCCGGATGGTGGAGATCCGGCCATGAGTGGTCGGAGATCCGACCGAGGGCCTGCGCCAACCGCGAGACCGCGTTGTCGGGATTGCGCATGGATCCGTGGCCGGCCGAGCCGGTGGTCGTCATCCTGAACCACCACAGGCCCTTCTCGGCGGTCTGGACGACGTAGACCCGTTGCCCACCGGGCGCGGTGACCGAGAATCCGCCGACCTCGCTGATCGCCTCGGTGACGCCGTCGAAGACCTCGGGGTGGTGCTCCGCCAGCCAGGTCGATCCCAGGGTGCCGGACCCCTCCTCGTCGGCGAAGAGGATGAACCGGACAGGCCGTGACGGCGTCTGCCCCCGGCGGTGGCGGGCACGGATCGCCGACAGCACCATCGCCAGGTAGCCCTTCATGTCGAGGGTGCCCCGCCCGCACAGGCAGCCGTCGCGCAGCTCGCCGGAGAACGGATCGACGGTCCAGTCTGCGGCCACCGCGGGCACGACGTCGGAGTGGCCGTGCAGCAGCAGGGCCGGCCGGGTCATGTCGGTGCCCTCCGGAGCCCACTCGGCGACCAGGGTCGGACGGCCCGGCTCGGATTCGTAGATCCTGCTCCGCACCCCGATCTCCGACAGCAGACCGCCGACCAGGCGGGCCACCTCGGTCTCGCCACGGGCCTCGCGTGGTCCGTAGTTCGAGGAGTCGATGCGGACCAGTTCCTGACAGATGGCGACCACCTCGGCGTCGGCTGCGTCGGCTGCTCTGGCTTCGGGATGTATCGGCTGGTCCATGGTCGGATTCTTCCACCGGCTCACCCGCCGGCCGGCATCCGACCACCTCGGACGGCTCAACTTGCGCGACGACGAGGATTCGGGCTAGAGTTCCGGACCGTCCGGAAGGGAGCGTCGAGCCCCTGAAGGAACCCGGTCCGGGTGGCGGAATAGGTAGACGCGCTAGCTTGAGGTGCTAGTGGCCGTTATAGGCTGTGGAGGTTCAAGTCCTCTCTCGGACACACCAGCGAAAGCCGCTCCCACAAGGCGAAATATCCTTGTGGGAGCGGCTTTTTCGTGTCCTGCCGGTGCGCTCCGCAGTCTCGGATACAACGGTTGTCGAGTTGATGTCCGACATCTCGCATCAACTCGACAGAGCCGAGCCACTACTCGAGCGCACCACCAGACGGGTCGCGACGATCTGTCCGTGATCGCCGGCCGCGGGCTCCTCCCCCATCATCCGTGCTGCGGCGCGCTCGATCGCGATACGGGCCAGTTCCCCGGTGTCCTGATGGACGGAGGTGATGTCGATGGTCGGTCTGGAGGCGATCGTCGAGTCATCGAATCCGACCAGCGAGATGTCCTGCGGGATCCGCACCCCCCGCCTGTGCAGGGCCTCCATCGCACCGAGGGCGCATCGGTCGTTGAAGGCCACCACGGCGGTGGCCCGCCGGTTCCCGGCAAGCATCTGCTCCACCCCGCGGGCACCGTCGTTCTCAGTGATCCCGGCCGTGTGGACCTGCACATGCTCACCCACCCCACGACCCTCGCAGGCCTGGATGAATGCGTCGATGCGGGCGGATCCGCTGGCATCGATCGACGAGGAGAGATATGCGATGTCGCGGTGCCCCAGCGACACGAGATGGTCAACCACCGCGTCCATCCCCTGCTGATCATCAGAGGTGACCCAGTCGATCTCCGGACGATCCGATCGACGGGCCACGATGATCAGCGGAATCCGGCCCGAGTAGACGGAGAGCTGCTCATCGGTGATCCGGGGGCCGAGGATGACGGCCGCTCCGCAGCGATGGGAGATGAGTTCCTCGATCGCGTCCTTCTCCTGGCGCGAGTCGGAGACGGCCGACAGCACAAGCTTGTGAGGGCCCGGCGACACGGCCCGGTAGAGGCCGTCCAGCAACTCGTCATGGAAGGGCTGGTGGGTGCGGAAGGTCACTCCAATGGCGGTGGGACGCTGGGACCGGAGCGCCCTGGCGCTCTCGTCGCGCACGTAGCCGAGGCGGTCGGCCGTCTCCAGCACCTTGCGGCGCATCTCGTCACTGGTGCCGGGCTTGTTGCGGAAGACCAGGGAGACCGTCGCCTGGGTGACCCCCAGCTCGTCTGCGATGTCACGCATCGTGGGACGTCTCGAGTAGTGCGGATTCCTCATCTGGACCTTCCGATGTCGCGGTTGCGGCCCCATTGTCCCAGTACGGCATGAGTGCCACCGCACCATCAGGTGCGGTGGCACTCGCTCCGTGAGCCACAGGGGAGGCTCGCGGACCGCCGGTATGTCAGGAGAAGCGCGCCTTCATGTCGACCTCGATCTGTTCCAGGGAACGCCCGGAGGTCTCCGGCATGATCTTGATGAGGATGCACGCGAAGACCAGATTGATGAGGGCGTAGATGCCGTATGTCCGCGCACCGCCGAGGCTCTCCATCATCGAGGGGAAGGTGAAGGTGATGATGGCGTTCGTCACCCACAGCACGAAGACCGCCGTCCCGTTGGCGATGCCGCGGACACTGGCCGGGAACATCTCACCGAGCATCGTCCAGACCACCGGCCCATTGCCGCCGTTGACGATGAGCATGAACACGCCCATCATCGCGAGGATGACGAACGGCGCCCAGCCCGGTGGGGTGCCGTGGCTGTCGAGGGCCGGCTGGATGGTGAAGTGGAACAGAGTGGCGATCACTCCCAGCGAGACGAAGGCGGCGAACAGGCAGGTGATGAGGATGGGACGCCGTGACAGGCGCGACATCAGCGAGAGACCGATGAGCCCTCCGAGGACCCCGGTGACACCGATCGCCACCTGAGCGGTGATGGAGGCCGAGGTGCCCAGCCCCGCGTACTGGAGGACCTTCGGGGCGTAGTACATCACCGTGTTGACGCCGGTGGTCTGGTTGGTGATCGCCAGGAAGCAGCCGACGAGGAACAACTTGCGCAGCCACGGTGTGGTGAAGATGTCCTTGAAGGTGCCTTTTCTGACGTTGACCTCGGTTTGATGGGCGATCACCATGTCGCGCAGCTCGTCGCCGATGTCGCCGTCCTTCTGCGGATCCCGGACCCGCTTGAGGGCGCCGACGGCCTCGTAGTAGCGCTTGTTGTTGGCGTACCAGCGGGGGGACTCCGGCATCAGCCGCATGCCCATCCACAGGGCGATGGCCGGGATTGAGGCGATGATGAGCATCAGGCGCCAGCCGGAGCCGTTACCGCCGGAGACCACCAGGTTCGCGATGTACTGGTACCAGTCGTGGACGGCCAGGGTGCCGCCGTGGTTCGCAGCCAGGGCGTTGACGTTGTCGAAGCTCTGGTTCCCGGGACGCAGCAGGCCACCCGGATCGGACTCGATGGTCAGGCGCGGGCCCTTGAGCGAGGTGTTGATCACGGCATTGAAGGTGTAGGCGAGCAGCTGGCCGGTGAGGATCATCACCTGGTCAACCGCGACGATGGTGCCGCGGATGCGCTTGGGCGCGGTCTCGGAGAGGTAGACCGGGACGGTGGCCGATGCGCCGCCCACCGCGAATCCGAGGATGGCCCGGAACGGGTACATGACCCAGACGCTGGGGGATGCCGCGGTGCCCACAGCACCGATGAAGAAGATCGCGGCCAGCATCAGGATGTTGTGACGCCGGCCGTAGCGATCCGAGAGCCGGCCGCCGATGAGAGCCCCGAGTGCGGCTCCGAGCAGCAGGGTACCGCCGACCCATCCCTCCTCGGCGGCCGTGAGGTTGAGGCCGCCGGCGGCGTGAGGCATGTACATGTAGGGCAGTGCGCCGGAGATAACGCCGGTGTCGTAGCCGAAGAGGAAGGATCCGAGGGTCGCCACGAAGGCGACGAATCCGATTTTGCGCTTAGTTCCGGAGGCCTTGGTCTTCTCGACGACGCCGTCGATCTCGTCCAGGCCGATGCGTTGGTTCGTGTTTGTTAGGTTCGTCATTGTGACTCCTAGCGGGAGCATGAGGATCCGGACTCCTCCGGATCTCGGCCGGTGGCACGCCTGGCAGGGCGCGCCACCGGTGGTAACCGTTCTCAGTCGAGGTCTGAGAAGGTGGTGATGAAGTCGTCGAGGGCGTCATCGGAATCGGCGGAGGCGAAGGCCTCCATGGCCACCACCCCGTCGTAGCCCATCTGGTCCAGCGCCCTGGCCACATTGCGGTAGCAGATCTCCCCGGTACCGGGCTGGCAACGTCCCGGAGCATCGGCGATCTGGATCTCCCCGATCCACGGCAGGGACTCACGACAGGTGTCGATCAACCGCCCGTCGCCCAGCTGGGCGTGGTACAGATCCAGATTCATCCGCACATGGGGCGAGTCCACCGCCGCCACCAGAGCCCGGGTATCACCCGGATGGGAGAACGGATCCCCGGGATGATCGGTCGGCAGATTCAGATTCTCCAGGGAGAAGACCACATCGGCCTCCTGGCCGATCGCCGCGAGCTTCTCGATGGTCAACGCGGCCCTGGCCCACATGGCCCCGGTCACGGTCTCCACCTTCGCCACCGGGATACCGCCCTCCCCCAGACCCGTGCCGTGGAAGTTCAGCCGCGGGCACCCGATGACCTTCGCGGCCTCCACCGACCTGCGCGCCGAGGACAGGAACGCCTCGATGCCCTGGTCATCGGTCAGCGTCCCCGAGATGTAGCCGGTCATCGACCCGATATCGGCGCCGACCGCCGCCAGCGCCTCCAGATCCTTGGTCGTCCAGTCCCACATCTCCACCTGCAGACCCCGCTCAGCGATCCGCTCCACCCGCTCGATGAACGGCCGATCAGTGAAGATCATCTCCGCGCACGCCGCCAGCGTGAACGGACTGTTGGTCACATGCTCCATCGCACTCTCTCCTCTGTCTGTTCCTGCTCGTGTCTCACTTGACCTCGTCGATACCCACCGGCCTGTGTTCTGCCGCCGAGCGGATCGACGCCGCCGCGATCCACTGCGCCCGCAACCCGTCGACCGCACCGGGCACCGCCACATCCGCCCCGCCGATCCGATCGGCGAAGGCCTGGAACTCCCCCCGATACGCGCCGTGGTACCGCGACTCATCAGTACCGGCCGTCTCGGCATGCATGCCGGTGGCGTCGAAGACCCGCGCCGCCGTGTTCGTCGGATCGCCCATCTGCACCATCCCGGCCGACCCGAACACCTCACCACGCAGGTCATAGCCGTACATCGCACAGAACGACGCCTCCGCAGTGGCGATCGCCCCATTGTCGAAGCGGATCACCACCACCGCCGAATCCTGGAACCCCCGATCCCTGAAGTCCGGACGCACCAGCGCATCAGCCACCGCATACACCTCGACCGGCTCCGAGCCGGCGTTGAGCCAGCAGATCGTGTCGAAATCATGGATCAGCGTCTCGTTGAACACCGTCCCCGCAGCGATCCTCGCCGGATCGGCGCCGAACGGACCCGGATCCCGGGTCAGCGAATGCACCCGCTGCACCGACCCCACCACACCGGCCTCCACCGCCTTCTTCGCATTCACCCACGACTCGGCGAACCGACGGTTGAACCCCACCTGGAACATGATGCCGGCCTTCTCGGCATCAGCGGCCGCCCGGGCGGCCGAGGCCACATCAACCCCCAACGGCTTCTCAGTGAAAATATGCTGACCCGCCCCGGCGAAGGCCTCGATCAACTCGGGGTGGAGCTTCGCCGGCGCCGTGATCACCACCGCATCCACCCCATCATCGCCGGCCAGCTCCAGAGGATCACGGACCGTCCGGGACACCCCCAACCCGGCGGCCAACTCGTCGAGATCCGGGGCGAACGGATCCGCCAGAGCCACCAGCTCGGCCCCGGCCACCTCCCCGGCCGCCAGCAGACGGGCATGATGCCGCCCGATCCGTCCCGCACCCACCACAGCAACTCTCGTCATCGTTCACCCCTTCGTGTCGTGCCCCAGGAGGTGGGCGGCGATGCCGTACCCCTGGGACCTTCTGTCCAGTCGACTATCAATGTCTTTACTTTTACGTACAAGTAACTGGATGAGACAAAGATACACACGTCCGTTCGGGAATGTCAACGGCCCACCCGACGGGCCGTATCAGTCCTGCCGGCGCCTGCTGGAGCGACGCACCAGCAGAGACGGGCGGATCCGCTGCGAGGCGGCTTCCTGCCCCTCGATCGCCCGCAGGAGCACTCCGACGCAGCTCTTGCCAAGTTCCTCGAAGGGCTGGCGCACCGTGGTCAGCGGTGGCTGGAAGTAGGCGGACCCGTCGATATCGTCGAATCCCACCAGGGAGATGTCCTCGGGCACCCGTATACCGAGGTCAGCGAGACTCGAGAGCAGCCCCAGGGCCATCAGGTCGTTGGAGCAGAACACGGCGTCGGGAAGGCCCTGGTCCACCAGCCGTCCCCCCATCGCATAACCCGACTCGGCGCTCCAGTCCCCCAGCAGGACCTCGGGAACCTCCAGACCGGTGTCTTCAAGGGCCGCCCGCCAACCGGCGACCCTCTCCCGGGCGTCGAACCAGTCGGAGGAACCGCTGATATGGACTATCCTGCGATGCCCCAGCCCGATGAGATGCTGAGTGGCGAGTCTGGCGCCGTGGCGCTGGTCCACCGAGACGGCATACATTCCGCGACTCACCTCGAAGCCGTCGGCGATCACCACGATGGGCACCGTGCGCGCCAGCGAACGCAACCCCTCCACGAACCCCAGCTGGGGAGCGATGGCCGTGATCCCCTCGACGCCGTGATCTATCAGCATGTCCACCACGGCGGCCAGTTCACCGGGGCTGCCGTCGCGCAGGGACGCCACGATGGTGGCATAGCCCCTGCCCCTTGCGGCGGTCTGGATCGCCGAGGACGTGCTGCCCGGCCCGTAGTAGCCGCCCTGGGCCACCACCACGCCGATCACCCTGGTCCGGTTGGTCACCAGTGCCCGTGCGGACAGATTGCGCCGATAGCCCAGTTCGGTGATCGCCCGGCGCACCTTCTCCCGGGTGGCCGGGCGCACCGACTCGGCATCGTTGAGGACCCGCGAGACGGTCTGGTGCGAGACGCCCGCGAGCCGGGCGACGTCCATCATGCCGGGGGGACGACTCGACTCTGACATCAGGCTCCTGGGAGTGGGGAAAGACGATGCGTGCCGGCGGGCCCCAGCCCGTCGGCACGCATATCCTAGCGGCGCACTACGCGACGTAGTGCATGGCTCAGCGTCCGCCCTCCAGACGGTGCACCGCCGACTCCAGCCGGCGCTCGCGGACGAAGTCGCGCACCGTGGTGGACTCGTCGATGAGGGCCAGCTCGATATCGGCGATGTCGGCCAGGTCCTCCCACATCTGACGGTCGGTGTTGGTGGTCATCACGGTGTGATGGGCTCCACCCGAGGTCAGCCAGCACTCCGTGGAGGTCTGGAAGGAGGGCTGAGGCTCCCACACGGCCCGGGCCACCGGCAGGTTCGGCAGCGGCTCATCGGGACCGACGATCGTCACGATGTTGGCGGTCAGGCGGAACCTCTCGCGCATGTCGGACAGGGCCACCACCAGACCGTCGGCCGGATCGGCGTCGAAGACCAGACGCACCGGGTCCTCACGACCCCCGATGTCGAGGGGATGGATCTCCAGGGAGGGCTTCTTCGCAGTCAGGGACGGGCAGATCTCCAGCATGTGGGCGCCCAGGATCTTCTCACGACCGGGGGTGAACTCGTAGCAGTAGTCCTCCATCAGGGAGGCGCCGCCGTCCAGCCCGTGGCCCATGATCTTGGCGATCCGCACCAGGACGGCGGTCTTCCAGTCGCCCTCGGCACCGAAACCGTAGCCGTCGGCCATGAGCCGCTGCACAGCCAGGCCGGGCAGCTGGCGCAGCCCACCGAGATCCTCGAAGTTCGTGGAGAAGGCCTCGAAGCCGCCGTCATCCAGGAACTTGCGCAGGCCGAGCTCGATCCGGGCCCCGTAACGCAGGGACTCGCGCTTCGCACCGCCGGGACGCAGCTCCTCGGCGACCTCGTACTCGGCGTCATAGGTCGCGACGAGTTCGTCGATCGCGGACTCCTCGACGGCGTCCACCACCTCCACCAGGTCATTGACAGACCAGGTGTTGACCGAGACCCCGAGCCGCAGCTCAGCCTCGGTCTTGTCGCCCTCGGTGACGGCCACGTTGCGCATGTTGTCGCCGAAACGGGCCAGCTTCATGTGATGCAGCGCGCTCCAGGCGGTCGCCGCACGCGCCCAGGTGCCGATCCGCGCACCAGTCTCGGGATGGGACGCGTGCCCCACCACGATCCTGCGACGCTTGCCGAGGCGGGTGAGCAGGTAGCCGAACTCGCGGTCGCCATGAGCCGACTGGTTGAGGTTCATGTAGTCCATGTCGAGAGTCGCGTAGGGCAGCTTCTCGGCATACTGGGTGTGCAGCTGCAGCAGCGGCTTGGTGAGGGCGTCCATGCCGAGGATCCACATCTTCGCCGGGGAAAATGTGTGCATCCAGGCGATGACGCCGACACACGCGTCGTCGACGTTGGCCTCCAGGGCCGCGGCGCGGATCGCCTCGCGGTCCTTGAGCACCGGCTTCCAGACGATCTTGACCGGCACCGATGCCGAGCCGTCGAGCTGGGCGGCGATCTCCTGGGACTGGGCGGCCACCTGGTCCAGCACCTCGGGGCCGTAGAGATCCTGCGATCCGGTGAAGAACCAGATCTCCTTGCCCTCGAACGGATTGTTGATCATGTCACTCCTTTGTTGTCATGTCTTGTGAAGTCAGGCGTTGTCGTCGTGCTGGCCGTAGACGTTCTGGTACCTGTCGAACAGTCGCGCGACGTCATCGGCCGGGATCGGAACCGGCTCACCGAGCTGGCGTGCGAAGTGCACGGTCTTGGCGACCTCCTCGCACATCACCGCGGCCTTGACGGCGTCGCGGCCGTCCTTGCCGATGGTGAAGGGGCCGTGATTGGCCATCAGGACGGCCCGCGAGTTCGAGCGGGAGAGGGTCTCGACGATCCCCCGCCCGATCGAGTCGTCCCCGATCAGGGCGAAGGGCCCCACCGGGATCTCTCCTCCGAACTCGTCACCCATCATGGTGAGCACGCACGGCACGGGTTCGCGGCGCGCGGCCCAGGCCGTCGCATAGGGCGAGTGGGTGTGCACGACCCCACCGACCTCGGACATGTGCCGGTACACATAGGCGTGCGCCGCGGTGTCCGAGGAGGGCTGCAGATGCTCCGGGGTGCCGTCGTCGATCTTGCGACCGTCGAGGGTGCACACGACCATGGCGTCGGCGGTGAGCTCGTCATACGAGACTCCCGACGGCTTGATGACGAAGAGTTCGGTGCCGGGGACCCGCTGCGAGACATTGCCGGCCGTCCACACGACGAGGTTGTTGCGGGGCAGTTCGGCGTGCAGGTCGCTGACGGTCTGGCGGGTCAGGGCGACGAGCGCCCGGGTTCCGGCATCGAGTTCGGACAGATGAATGGTCATACTTCCTCTTCCTGGGGAATCGTTACGGCAAGCTTCCCCACCGAGGTTACGGTGACGGACACCCTGGGCACGTTCACATGCATCGGATGTGTCGAGTCCATGGCCTGCATTGCCAGATCGCTCATCCTCGTTCAACTCCTCGCTCACGTCTTTGGGGCGGTTGCCTAAATCAAGTGTGAACGCTAACATTCAGGTTGTCAACCCCCGGACGAGGTTGACCCGGTCGAGGGCCACGACGATGTGGAAGCGGACGCGCTCGACCGGCACACCCGAGACGGTGGACCACATCAGCCCACTCGGTCACAACGACGTGCATAACCGACAGCCCCAGGAGTGTTCATGACTTCCCCATCCGACAAGAGGATCTCCAGCAAATTCATCTACTTCTTCGGGTCCTTCGGCGGGATCCTCTTCGGCTACGACATCGGCGTCATGACCGGAGCCCTCCCCTTCCTCCAGAGCGACTGGACACTGGACGGCGGCTTCGAGACCGGAGCGGTGACCTCGGCCGTCATGTTCGGCGCCATCTTCGGCGGGGCGCTGGCCGGCCAGCTGTCGGACCGTCTGGGCAGACGCCGAATGATCCTCATCTGCGCGCTGGTCTTCGTACTCGGATCGGTGCTGTCCGGCGTCTCCCCCCACAACGGCGTCGCCTTCCTGATCTGCTCGCGCACCATCCTCGGCCTGGCCGTGGGCGCCGCCTCGGCCCTGGTACCGGCCTACATGTCGGAGATGGCGCCGGCACGCCTGCGCGGCAGCCTCTCGGGCATCAACCAGACCATGATCGTCTCAGGGATGCTCATCTCCTACATCGTCGACTTCCTGCTCAAGGATCTTCCCGAGCAGTGGGCCTGGCGGCTGATGCTGGGTCTTGCCGCAGTACCAGCCCTCATCCTCTTCCTCGGTGTGCTGAACCTCCCCGAGTCGCCCCGCTACCTGGCCCACCGAGGACTCATCCCCCAGGCCCGCAAGGTGCTCAGCTACATCCGTAGGCCCGAGGACGTCGACGCCGAGCTCGCGGACATCCAGCAGACCGCGGAACTGGAGAGCAGGGCCAGCAAGATCGCCTGGTCGACGATGTTCTCCTCGAAGTACCGCTACCTGCTCATCGCCGGGGTCGGCGTGGCCGCCTTCCAGCAGTTCCAGGGTGCCAACGCCATCTTCTACTACATCCCGCTGATCGTGGAGAAGGCCAGCGGCACGGCAGCCAGTTCGGCTCTCATGTGGCCCATCATCCAGGGCGTCATTCTGGTGATCGGCTCCTTGGTCTACATCGCCATCGCCGAGAAGTTCAACCGCCGCGCCCTGCTGACCGTCGGCGGCACCGTGATGGGCCTGTCCTTCCTGCTCCCCTCGGTCATCAACATGCTGGCGCCCCACGCCAACCCGATGCTCATCGTGGTCTTCCTGTGCATCTACGTCGCCTTCTACTCCTTCACCTGGGCGCCGCTGACGTGGGTGCTGGTCGGCGAGATCTTCCCGCTGGCGATCCGCGGCCGGGCATCCGGTCTGGCCTCCTCCTTCAACTGGATCGGCTCCTTCCTGGTCGGCCTGCTCTTCCCGGTCATGACGGCCCAGATGCCCCAGCAGGCGGTCTTCGCCATCTTCGGCGTGATCTGCATCCTCGGCGTGCTCTTCGTGCGCACCCGGGTGCCCGAGACCCGAGGCCGCACCCTCGAGGAGATCGAGGCCGCGGGCACCGGGCGCACCGACAAGATCGACGTCTGACTCCCGGCCCCTGAACCGGCGCCCCCGAGTGCCCAGATCCCGAGAGGTCCGGGTCCACGGAGGCCGGGGGTTCCGCCGGGCCAGGCCGTAGGATGCCCACAGACCTCCAGACAAGGACGGGCCCTGCCGCGATGAATGAACGCCCCCACGCCACGGTCGGCACGACAGGCTCCACCAGAGCCACGGTGAGGGATGTCGCCGCCCGGGCCGGGGTGTCCCCCAAGACCGTCTCGAATGTCATCACCGGGAAGACCTTCGTACGGCCAGAGACACGTCGGAAGGTCGACGCCGCGCTCGCCGAGCTGGACTACGTGCCCAACCTCAGCGCCAGGGGTCTGCGCAACGGCAGGTCGGGCATCATCGCCCTGGCGCTACCGGATCTGGAGACCCCGTACTCGGCGGAGATGGCGCACTACTTCGTCGAGGCGGCCCGCGCCCGCAGCTGGGGGGTCCAGATCGAGGAGACGCGCGGGCGCCCTGACCGCGAGCAGCAGCTGCTCTCCCGCGCATTGTCCCGACTGGTCGACGGGCTCATCCTCAACCCGGTCTTCCCCGACGAGCTCACGCTCGGCGAGGACTCCCTCCTTCCCCCGACCGTGCTCATCGGTGAGGTTCTCGACCTCCCCTTCGACCAGGTGCGGGTCGATCCGGAGGCGGCGTCCTACGACATGACCAGCTACCTCATCGGTCTCGGCCATCGGCGCATCGCGCTCCTCGGATCCCAGGGAGCCTCGACGGCGTTCACCGCCGCCCTGAGGACGCAGGGATACCGCAGGGCCATGCTGGACGCCGGCCTCCAGACCGACCCGAGGCTCGAGATCGCCTGCGACGAGTGGAGTCCTCGCGGCGGGGCACGGGCCATCAGTGCGTTCATCGACAGCTTCCCACTGCCCGACGCCGTCTTCTGCCTCACAGATTCCCTGGCTCTGGGCGTCATCAGCGCCCTGTGGAGCCGAGGCATCCAGGTTCCCCGAGGGATCTCAGTGGCAGGTTTCGACGACATCGCCGACGGCGAGTTCGCCGCCCCGCCGCTGACCACCGTCAGCTTCAACAAGGAGAAGCTCGCATCCCGAGCGCTCGACCGTCTCGCCGAGAGGATCCTCAAGCCCTCCCTGTCCGTACGCTCCACCCGCATACCTCACAAGATCGTGGCGCGACAGAGCACTGTCTCGCGCGCCACGACCCGCTGAGGGCCTGTCGGCCCCGCCCCCGTCCTCAGCCCTTCAGGCCGCTTCCGGCCACACCTTCGACGATCTGGCGCTGGAAGATGAGGTAGATGACGATCAGCGGCAGGGCGGCCAGCAGCGCCCCGGCCTGGATGTCGGCGTACCTCAACCCGTAGCTGCCCTGGATGGTCGCCAGCCCGACCGGGATCGTCATGAGCCCGGGGTTGGAGAGCATGTAGAGCGGCAGCATGAGATTGTTCCAGACTCCCACGAAAGTCAGGACCGTGACGGCCGCGATGACCGGGCGCGAGAGCGGCATGATGACCTTGACGTAGACCATCCAGACGCTCGCCCCGTCCAGCCTGGCCGCGTGCTCGAAGTCTTTCGGAATCGCGTCGAAGAACTGCTTGAAGATGAACACCGCGATCACCGCGGGCACCTGCGGGAAGATGACGGACCAGTATGTGTTCAGCAGCCCGATGGCGTTGAGTTCCTGGAAGATCGGCACGATGAGCACCTGCGCGGGAATCATGATTCCCAGCAGGATCATCGCCAGGACGACCTTCGCTCCACGGAAGTTCAGTCTCGACAGCGCGAACGCCGCCATCGAGGCGAACACCACGGTGAGAACCGTCGAGATCACCGACGTGATCCCGCTCGCCAGGTACCAGTTCCAGATGTCCGAGCTGCCCAACAGCGTCGAGAACGAGTGCAGCGTCGGATTCCAGGTCTTCAGGATGTCCTTGGCTCCGAGTGCGGCCACACCATTGTCAGTCAGCGAGGTCTTGAGCGCGAAGAGACTGGGTATCAGCCAGATGACGGCGAAGGCGATGAGGACCACCAGAGCGACGACGTTGAAGGCCTTCGCGCTGATCGATGCACGCGCTGTGGTGGCCCGGGCCGGGGCCACAGCCGTCACCGGAGACTTCCTTGACATGACACCAGTGCTCATCTCATGCCTCTTTCCTGGCCGAGAACCGGCCTGCCAACTGCCGCACCAGTGCGACGATCATGATCAGGATGAAGACCAGGACGCTGGCCGCCGACGCGGCGCCCGTCCGATTGTCGGTGAACGCCACACCCGTGACGACCTGGAGTGCCACCTGGGTCGATGTACCCGGTCCCCCGTTCGTCATGAGGTAGACCTGATCGAAGATCTTCAGGCTGGCGATGATCTGGAGGAGCAGCACGAGCCCGGTGGTCCGCCCGAGCATCGGAATGGTGATCCGGCGGATCTGAGCCCACTCCCCGGCCCCGTCGACCGCCGCGGCCTCGTAGAGTTCACGCGGTATCTCCTGCAGCCCGGCCAGATACAGCACGAAGTTGAAGCCGAGGGTCCACCAGACGGTGGCGATCGCCACGCCGATCATCGCCGTGCGCTCCCCCGACAGGATCCCGGTACCGGGGGTGAGCCCGAACAGCTGCTGCACCGAGGCCCACAGCCCGGTGGCAGGGGTGAAGATGAACACCCAGATGAGAGAGATGGTCGCCGACGGCAGGATGTACGGCATGAAGAACGCCAGGCGGTAGAACCACTGACCGTGCCTGGTCCGATTGGACAGGACGGCGAAGAGGAAGGCCAGGATCACCAGCGGAGGCGTCGTGTATATCGTGAAGAGCACGGTATGCCACAGGGCTTCCCGGAAATCGGTTCTGGTGAACATCTCGGCGTAGTTCTTGAGACCGACGAACGTGCCTAGCCCGGATCTGACCGCGGATGTGTTGAAAAAACTCATGATGAACATGTAGATCGTCGGACCGAGGAGGAATGCCAGGTAGAAGATCCCGAACGGAAGCACGAACAGCCATGCGGTCTTTCCGTCATTCCTTTCAACGGGAGCGACGGAATTTCTCACCATCGTCGCCGAACCCGTCCGCGCTGACCTGATGGAAGCAGTAGACACAATATTGTCCCTTCAAATTCCTGCTCAGAGAGGGCTCTCGGTGTCGAGGTAGACCCGGAGCTGCTGCTTGATGACGTTCATGGCCGCCTGGGGGGTCGCCGACAGCTGCTGGGCCAGGCCGAGCTGCGCGCCGACGATGTTCTCGAAGGTCGAACCCGACCCGCCGTACCAGGTGGGATCGTCGTAGACCGCGGCATCGGCCGCCGAAGAGTAGTTCGCCTGCGGACGCAGGCTCCTGTACGCCTTGCTGGTTGCAATCGGCTGGTACGCGGGGATGTGTCCGCCTTCGGCCCAGGTCATGCTCTGCTCCAGCATCTTCTTGATGAAGAGCATCACCCGATGGCGCTGCTCGTCGGTCCGCTTCTTGCGCGGGATGATGAAGCAGTGCGAGTCGGCCTGAGCGGCCGGCCTGTCATAGACGGTCGGGATTCTCGCCATGCCGAACTTCAGGCCGTTGATGGACTGGGCGGTGGTGATCTCCCACTCCCCCTGAAGGTACATGCCGGCTTTTCCGGTGAACATGTAGTTCTGCGCCGTGGAGTAGTCCAGGCCCTTGTTCAGCCAGCCTTGCCTCACCCAGTTCTGCATTCGGGCGACCGTGTCGATGAAGAGGTCCTCATTGACTGTCAGTTCGGTGCCCCCGCCGGATATGAACGGAGTGGCTCCCTTACGCTGGTTGTAGAGCGTCCAGAACAGCCGCCACGGGGTCGCCACCTCCCCTCCGGCGTTGGCCACGGTGATCGCCGTTCCCCCGGTGACCTTGCTGATGGCTCGGAGCGCGGCCTCGAAGTCCGTGAGTCCCCTGATCTCCTTGAGGTTCCCGTCGGCGTCCAGGAGCCCGGCCTTTCCGCAGACCTCGGAGTTGAAGAACATCACGAACGGGTGCGTGTCCAGCGGGATCGCGATGGTGTGCCCACCGGTGATCTGGGCCTTCCACGGCTTCGTCGCGAAGTCGGAGGCCGAGAGCCCCACGGAGGCGAGATCGGCGTCGGTGATGTCCTCGATGATGCCACCGGCCCTCAGCGGCTTCGCCCGCGTGAGATGGGACACCGCGACATCTGGCGGTTTGTTCCCGACCGTGGCCAGCGTCACCTTGGTGTAGTAGGGATTTCCCCATGTGAAGGTCGTCGCCTGGAGGGAGCCCGGACCGTGCGCCTTCCGGTAGCCGGCCTCCATGGCCTGCATCCGCGTACCGTCACCGCCCCCGAACAGGTTCCAGTAGACCAGTGTTGACGGATCGAGTTCGGAGCCGAAGAGGCCGGCGGCCACCGGGCTGGAGCAGCCCGCGAGAGCCGTTGCCGCGACCGCCATCCCTCCCCCGAGGAACCCACGCCGAGTCATGGCTCGGCCTGTGTAGTGCATCTGGTACGACCTCCTCGTCGCTGACACGCCAGTGAGAGTCCAGGAGCCCGAGTGATTACATCGTGGTAATCATAGGGTCAGAACTCTGGCGTGTTCCCTGTGAGGCTGATCCTGACACACTGATTCAGCATCGGTCAAGAGCCAATAATGTGATGCAGAATCACATTATTGAGATGCCGTGGCGCCAGATCAGGTCCGGATCGGTCCGATGCCGCCAGCAACTGCTCTAACGATGTAATCGGTGCCATACTGGTGCGGGGCCCGGCCACGGGCTCCGCACCCGAGTCCAGTTGACGGCTGGGGCGCCACCAGTTCCACCAGAGGAGTTTCATGTCCAGGGCCACGATCACCGCCGACCGCGACTTCACGGTGGGGCCGGTGCCCCACCGCCTGTTCGGATCCTTCGTCGAGCACATGGGCCGGTGCGTCTACTCCGGCATCTACGAGCCAGGCCACCCGCAGGCCGAAGAGCACGGCTTCCGCCGCGACGTGCTGTCCCTGGTCAGGGAGCTCGGCGTCTCGGTTGTCCGCTACCCCGGCGGCAACTTCGTGTCGGGGTACCGCTGGGAGGACGGCGTCGGGCCCGTCTCGCAGCGCCCCCGTCGTATCGACGGAGCCTGGCACAGTATCGAGACCAACGCCTTCGGCCTGCACGAGTTCGCCGACTGGGCCCGGCAGGCCGACGTCGAGATCATGGAGGCTGTGAACCTCGGTACCCGCGGGGTCGACGCCGCCCGGTCCCTCGTCGAGTATGCGAACCACCCGGGAGGTACCTGTCTCTCGGACCTCCGGCGCCGCAACGGCTCCCCGGACCCCTTCGGCATCAAGCTGTGGTGCCTGGGCAACGAGATGGACGGCCCCTGGCAGATCGGCCACAAGAGCGCTGACGAGTACGGCCGACTCGCCACCGAGGCCGGCAAGGCCATGAAGCTCGTCGACCCGTCCATCGAACTCGTCGCATGCGGATCCTCCAACTCCGGCATGCCCACCTTCGGGACGTGGGAGCAGACCGTGCTCCGCCATGCCTACGACGTCGTCGACAACATCTCTCTGCACGCCTACTACGAGGAGCAGGACGGCGATGTCGCCAGCTTCCTCGCGACTGCCCTCGACATGGATCACTTCATCGAGTCGGTCGTCGCGACGGCGGATGCGGTGCGCGCGGCCGGCAAGCACGACAAGCGGATCAATCTGTCCTTCGACGAGTGGAACGTCTGGTACACGAGAAGGCCGGGCGAGGACCAGCCGGACGCCATCTCCGAGCGCGGCGGGTGGCATGAGCACCCCCGGATCATCGAGGACGCCTACTCCGTCACCGATGCCGTGGTGGTCGGGACACTTCTCAACTCCCTGCTGCGCCACGGGGACCGGGTCCGGATCGCCAACCTGGCCCAGCTGGTCAACGTCATCGCGCCGATCCTCACCGAGGAGGGCGGGCCCGCCTGGCGCCAGTCGATCTTCTGGCCGTTCTCACAGATGGCGAATCGTGCGAAGGGACAGGTCCTCCGACTGGCCGTGGACGGCGACCGCTACCGCACCGAGAAGTTCGGCGACGCGGATCTCGTCGATGCCAGTGCCACCTGGGACGATGAGAACGGATGCGTCTCCATGTTCCTTGCCAATCGCGGCCTCGAGGAGAGCGCCGAGGTCTCCGTGGCCCTCCGCGGCCTGGACACGGCGCGCATCGCACGTGCAGAGGTGCTGACCGTGCCGGCGGGCGCGGACCGATTCGCCACCAATGATGCCGGCCGGCCCGATCGGGTCCGCCCGGCGGCCCTTGACGGCGTCGTCCTCGACGGGGCCACCACCCGGTTGACCCTGCCGCCCTTGTCATGGGCCGTCGTGGAACTCGATGTGACCCGCTCCTGAAACTCGCTCAGGGATCTCCCAGCACACAGATCTCCCAGCACCGGAGGACGCAGATGCCCGGGCCCGATCGGGCCCGGGCATCTGCGACTGTGGGTCAGCGGTTGACCGCGGGCACCGCCTCCGGTGCCACCCGCTGAAGCTCCAGGGCCTTGCGGTACCGGTCGAGGTAGACCGAGAAGCCGATGACGTCGGCCCGGGCCGGCTCCATCACGCTGGTGCTCGCCGTGGCGAAGACCTTCTCATCGAGGAAGTGGGCCAGGCTCATGGTCCCGGCCTCGCCGAGGTAGGACGCCAGAAGCGCCATGCCCCAGGGCCCGCCCTCCCCGGCGGTCTCGCCGACGGCCACCGGTGCGCCCAGCGCCGCGGCCAGGATCCGCTGAGCCGGGCCCGCGGTGCGGAACAGCCCGCCGTGGGCCAGCAACCGGTCGACCTGCACGTCCTCAGCATCCAGGATGCGCATGCCGAGACTCAGGGTGGAGAACACCGCATAGACCTGGGTACGCATGAAGTTGGCCAGGGTGAAGGAGCTGTCGGGCGCCCGCACGACGAGGGGGCGCCCGTCGGGCAGGTCGGCCACCGGCTCACCGGAGAGGTTGTTGAAGGAGAGCAGGCCGCCTCCGTCCGCGTCTCCTTCCAGAGCCTCGTTGAGCAGGGCGGCGAAGACGCCGTCCTGGCCGACGTCGGCGCCGATGACTTGGGCGAAGCGACCGAACAGCCCTGCCCACTGCGACAGTTCGCTGGCGCCGTTGTTGCAGTGGACCATGGCCACGGCGTCACCGGACGGTGTGGTGACGACGTCGATCTCCTCGTGAACCCGACCCAGGGGCCGCTCGAGGACCACCATCGCGAAGGCGCTCGTCCCGACAGAGACATTGCCGGTGCGGCGGGCGACCGAGTTCGTGGCCACCATTCCGGTGCCGGCGTCGCCCTCGGGGGACAGAACGGGATCCCGGGACGCAGCGCCCCGGTCGGATCGAGAAGCCTAGCTCCCTCCTCGCTCAGCTCGCCCGCTTCGGCACCGGCCGGCAGCACCTCGGGCAGCAGCTTCGCCAGTTCCAGACCAGGCACCCGGGCGTCGATCAGGGAGGCGACGACGTTCAGCATCCGCTGGTCGTAGCCCCCGTTCTCAGGATCGATCGGGAACATGCCGGAGGCATCGCCGACACCGAGCACCGCCCTGCCGGTCAGCTTCTCGTGGACATAACCGGCAAGCGTGTTGAGTGCAGCGATCCGTCCGATGTGCGGTTCCTCATCCAGCACGGCCTGATAGAGGTGAGCGATCGACCATCGCTGCGGGATGTTGAAGCCCAGCGCCTCGGTGAGCCCGGCCGCGGCTGGTCCGGTCGAGGTGTTGCGCCATGTCCGGAACGGCACGAGCAGTTCTCCGGCGGCGTCGAAGGCCAGGTAGCCGTGCATCATCGCCGAGACCCCGACCGCCCGGAACGAGGTGGGGGTGACGTCGTAGTTGCGCTGGACGTCGGCCACCAGATCCGCGTAGCAGGCCTGCAGACCGGACCAGACGGCGTCGAGCGAATACGTCCACCGGCCGTCGGCCAGTTCATTCTCCCAGGCGTGACCTCCACTGGCCAGCGGCCTGAAATCCGGTCCGACGAGGCATGCCTTGATATTTGTGGATCCGAATTCGATTCCCAGACTGGCGCGTCCAGTCTCAATGATATCCCGGGCGCCTGAGCGTCCCGGCTCTGTGTCAGCTGCGGTCATGGGCTGCCTCCTTGCGGCTCGTTAACGTTCACATAAGAGGATATCATCCGATTCCCGTCCAATGCCCGCACAGCCCGTGACGAAGGCGATCCCGGGTCAACCGTGCAGCCTCACCGACCACCGGCCGTCGGCCCCGTACCTGGCCATCCCCCGATCCTCCAGCTCCTGGAGGGCCAGGAGGCAGTCGGTCAGACTCACCAGTGCCGCCCGGGACAGCTCCTCGACCCCCATGGCCCCGCGGGACGGCAGTGCCTCGTGGACCCTCAAGACCTCGGGATTCAGAGCATCGGTCCGGTGCTCGGGCACGGGTTCGCGAGGGAGCTCCGGCTGCATCGGCCCGAGCGCCTCCCGTACGTCGTCGGCGTCACGGACCAGATCGGCCCGGTGGTCCCGGATGAGGCTGTGGGGACCGACCGAACGGCTGGACGTCACGGGGCCGGGTACGGCCAGGACCTGCCGGTACATGTCCGAGGCCCAGTTCGCGGTGCTGAGCGCCCCCGACCTGGCGGCGGCCTCGACGATCACCGTTCCCCCTGCCAGAGCGGCGATGATCCGGTTGCGGGCCAGGAAACCGGGCCGCGTCGGGTGGCTCCCGGGAGCGGCCTCCGAGATCACCAGCCCCTCATCAACGATCCGTTCCAGCACCGCCCCGTTGCCACGGGGATAGAGTTCGTCCAGCCCGCCCGCCTGTACGCAGATCGTCCGGCCGCCGGCCGTCAGCGCACCACGGTGGGCGGCGATGTCGATGCCGTAGGCCCCTCCGGAGAGGATGGTCCAGGTCTGCTGGGAGCCCCTGCGCCCGCCCGGACGGGCCAGGTCGTGGGCCAGCTCGACGGCGACGTCCTGTCCGTAGGCGGTCGCAGCGCGTGCGCCGACCACTGCCACGGCGGTGTCGCAGGACTCGGCGAGATCGAGCGGTCCCCTGGCCCACAGTCCGAGCGGCACCCCGCCCAGTCCCTGGTGGTCGAGGCGGTCGCATCGTGTGAGCTCGGACAGACTCGAGGGCCACTCGACGTCTCCCGGCATGATGAACCGGACGCCCAGCCGCACCCACCCCTCCACCAGGCGCTCCGGGTCCAGTGCCCGGGCTCGTCGGCCCAGGGCGGTGTCCGCACTTCTCACCTCCTCCCATCGCCGCGCCGCCGCGCCGGGCTCCGGGGGCCGGTCGAGATCGAGGCTTCCCGGGTCGTGGACGGCAGCCAGCGCCGCCCGGTTGATCCGCTCCTCGTCCCAGGGTGTGGGGTTCATGAGACCTCTCCTCTTCTCAGTGCCATCGCGAGCCGCAGCTGCGCCGAGGCGATCCGATCGGTCCCGGCCAGATCGGCCAGGGTCCATGCGATTCGCAGCACCTTGTCGACGCCGCGGGCGCTCAGCCTGCCGTGGGACAGCGCGTCCTCGATGAGCCCCGCGTCCGCGCACATCGGCAGGCCGCGCCGCAGGTAGGCCCCGCTCACCTCGGCGTTCACCCGCCACGGAGTGCCCTCCAGACGGCGCGCCGCCCGGTCCCGGGCCTCGACGACCCGGGCCGCCACCACGGCACTGGACTCGGGAATCGGCATGACGTCGGCTCCGAGCAGGTGCGCGCTGGTCAGGGGGCGCATCCTCTGGTGGAGATCGACCCTGTCGAGCACCGGTCCCGAGAGACGCGCGGCATATCTCAGCACCTGCTGGGGACTGCATCGGCAGCGCCCCGACGGGTCGTCGGCACCGCCGCAGGGGCAGGGGTTGAGTGCCATCACGAGCTGGAACCGGGCAGGGTACCTGGTCTGGGCCAGGGATCGGCCGATCGTCACCCAGCCCGTCTCCAGCGGGCCGCGCAGGGCGTCGAGGATCCGCGGCGGGAACTCGGGAGCCTCGTCGAGGAAGAGAACCCCGCGGTGGGCGAGGGTGATCGCGCCGGGGCGCGCGACCCGGGCGCCACCGCCGACCATTGCGGCCATCGAGACGCTGTGATGGGGTTCCGACAGCGGCGGGAGGGTGATCAGGCTCCCGCCGGGGTTGGTCCCGGCCAGGGAGTGGACGGCGGTGACCTCGAGGGCCTCGCCGCGGTCCAGGGGCGGGAGAATGGTGGGCAGCCGGGCCGCCAGCATCGACTTGCCGCAGCCCGGGGCCCCGCGGAACAGGATGTGGTGACGGCCCGCCGCCGCGACCTCGAGGGCGAAGCGGGCCTCCTGCTGCCCGATGACCTCGTTGAGATCACCGGCCGACGAGGGCCCGGGCTCCTGCTCGCCGCGCTCGACCGGTCCGGTGAGGACGGGGCGCCCCGACAGCACCTCCACCAGATCGTTCAGGTCGCCGACCGGCCAGACGGTGAGCCCGTCGACGAGCCGGGCCTCCCGCAACTGCCCGGCGGGCACCACGGCCTGCTCGAAGCCGGCAGCACGCGCCGCGAGCAGTGCGGGAAGCACGCCGCGCACCGGCCGGACCCTGCTGTCGAGCCCGAGCTCTCCCAGCAGAACGGTGCTGTCGAGCAGAGTGGGCGGCACGACCTGGACGCAGGCCAGGGCCGCTGCGGCGATCGCGAGATCGAAGTGGGTGCCGGCCTTGGGCAGCGAGGCGGGGGTGAGGTTGATGGTGAGCAGTTGGGAGGGCCAGGCCAGCCCGGCCGCGGCCACCGCCGCCCGGCACCGGTCGCGTGCCTCGTACAGGGCGGTGTCCGGGAGCCCGACCAGTATGGTCCGGGGAAGTCCTCCCCCGGTGGCGGCCTCCACCTCGACCATGGTGCCCTCGATGCCCACCAGGGCCACCGACCATGCGCTGGCTCCGATCATCTGCCGATCCCCCGCACATGGTCTATCAGGGGCTCGGTTCCGGGACGCCTCACCACTCCCACGGCGTCGATCCGCACCCTCGGGACCGGAACCTGGTGGCTGGCGAGCCAGGCCAGTGCCAACTCGTGGAGTTTGCGCTGCTTGGCCGCGGTGATCGACTCCAGCGGACTTCCGTATCCCAGCCCGGACCGGCACTTCACCTCGACGAAGACCAGGGTGCGGGGCCTGCCGGGCTCCAGCGCGACGACATCGATCTCACCCCGGTCGCAGGCCCAGTTCCGGGCGACGATCTGCCAGCCCAGCCCGCGCAGGTGCTGGATCGCGACGTCCTCGCCCCAACTGCCCAGCTGCGACCTGAGCCCGCGCCGGGATCGCAGTGCGGCACCCCTGGCGGTGGTCGGAACGGGATCTGACTCTGATGTGGTGGACATTGAAGATCACCTCCACCCCAGTTATCGCGGCGGGGAGGCGCCAATCTTCAGTTGTCCACAGGGGAGTCTCGCGGATCGTGTTGTCCACAGGGGCTTTCGGGCCCGGAGCGGTCCCTACTTGTCGGGAACCTCGAGCTCGGAATGGACGATCTCCTCGATCGACACGTCGCGGAAGGTGAGGACCTTGGCGGTCTTGACGAAGCGGGCCGGCCGGTACATGTCCCACACCCAGGCGTCGCCCATGGACACCTCGTAGTAGACGTCACCGCCCTCGGTGCGGACCTTGAGGTCCACGGCGTTGCAGAGGTAGAACCGCCGTTCGGTCTCCACCGCGTAGGTGAAGATCCCCACGACGTCCTTGTACTCGCGGTAGAGCTCCAGCTCCATGCGGCTCTCGTACTCGTCAAGATCCTCGGTACTCATGATGTGTGAACTCTAGCCGAGGCGGCCACATTGGCATACGAGAGACGATGCTGGGGGCTCGGGCCCAGGAGGTTCAGGCACTCCTGGTGCATCGCGGTCCCGTAGCCCTTGTGGATCGCGAATCCGTAGCCGGGAAGCTCCGCGTCCATGGCGACCATGATCCGGTCACGGACCACCTTGGCGACCACGGAGGCGGCCGCCACGCAGGCGCAGGTGGCGTCCCCCTTCCACATGCCCAGACCGGGACAGTCGAGCCCGTCCACCGCGAATCCGTCGCTGATGACGTATCCGGGACGTATCGCGAGTCTGGCGACCGCCCGCCGAAGTGCCTGGATATCGGCCTCCTGGATGCCGAGGCGGTCGCACTCGCAGGCGGGAATCTGCACCCAGGCCACGGCCCGGGCGCGCTCAAGGATCCGGTCGAAGCAGCGGTCCCGGGCCCTGGCAGTCAGTCTCTTCGAGTCGTCGAGCTCCTCAATGCGACCGGCGGGGCCGTCCTGGAGGATCGCGGCGGCCGCCACCAGCGGACCGGCGCAGGCTCCTCTGCCGGCCTCGTCGCAACCGGCCACAGGCCCCAGACCGGCACGGCGCAGCAGCCTCTCGGGACCCCTCGGACCCGGCCCTATCCTCATAGCGACGACCTCATATCAGTACCCTGCTCCGTTCACGGGGAGCAACTGGTCCCGACGCAGATCTGAGCCTTCTTCGGACCGGCGGCGCTCGGTGCGGGGACCGACTCGAAGGTGGCGGGTATGTGAAGCACTTTGAATCTCGACAATGGCACGAAGATGGCCCTCGCCGGGCCGACCACGTCGTCCTGGGGAATGAACGCCGTCGACCCCTGGTACTGGCCGGTGGAGATGTCCTCGAGGTGGTATCGGGAGTCGCCGGACTCATTTCGGTGGTCTCCCATCACGAAGATCCGTCCCGCGGGCACCACCACCTTGAAGGACATGGTGGAGGGCGCGACGGTCTGGCCGTCGACCTGATAGAGGTAGGACGACTCGTCGAGAGCCTTGCCGTTGACGGTGACGCGCCCCTTCGGGTCGCAGCAGGCCACCGTGTCGCCGGGCATTCCGATGACCCGCTTGATGAGGTAGTTCGAGCTGGTGTTGGGCAGCAGGCCGACGAACTCGAAGAACTTGCCGCCGGCGGAGCGCTCAGCGGGCCCGGCCCCCAGCCAGTGCTGGGAGTCCTTGAAGACGACGATGTCTCCGCGTTTGAAATGGATCGCCTTCATCGCCACGACCCGGTCACCGATCTCCAGGGTCTGCTCCATGGAACCCGACGGAATCACGAAGAGCTGTCCGACGAATGCCCGGATGACCGAGGAGATGATCAGGGCACCGACCACGATGAGAACGATCTCGGTGAGTCCACTGCGGAACTTCTGCCACCCGGCGGGGTTGTCCTGCTGCGTCTCGGGGGCCGAACTGCCAGATTGTCGTCGCTGGTGTGCCACAGGTCTTCCTTGTCGGGCGCGCAGCCGTGGGACCCTCCCGCGCTCTCGACGCCAACCGCAGTTTAGTCACCCGCAGACGTGTTGAGGGCCCCCGCCGTAGCGGGGGCCCTCAACACGGGTTCACGTGAATCAGCGGTTCGCGTGCTTCTCCTTGATCTTGGCGGCCTTGCCGCGCAGCCCACGCAGGTAGTAGAGCTTGGCACGGCGGACCCGGCCCTCACGCTCGAGCTCGATGTGATCGATGATCGGGGAGTGCAACGGGAAGGTGCGCTCGACACCGGTTCCGAAGCTCTGCTTGCGGACGGTGAACGCCTCCTGGATGCCGCCGCCGGTGCGGGAGATGACGACGCCGGTGAACAGCTGGACGCGGGACCGGTTGCCCTCGACGACCTTGACGTACACCCGGATGGTGTCTCCGGGACGGAAGTCGGGGATGTCGTCGCGCAGGGAGGCCTTGTCGATCTCCTGGATGACGTTGTTCATGAGATGTCCTTCGCCGGTGCCACAGGTCACCTGGTTCGCTTGAAGTCTGAAAGCCCGCCCCGCTGGACGATCCCCCTGTGGCAGGAGCCGACGGTGACAGGCACAGTCCCCCATTCTGTCACATGCTCCTCCTGCGATCCCAATCGACCCCGGACGCACCAAGGGCCCGCCGCCTCCCGAAGGGGAAGGCGGCGAGCCCTGGCGATTCAGATGAACTCAATCATCCTTGCCGTCGTGCTTGAACAGCGAGGCGATCAGGTCGCGGTTGAGCTGGCTGATCGACTCCAGCGGAATGCCCTTGGGGCACACCGAGGCGCACTCGCCGATGTTCGTGCAGCCGCCGAATCCTTCGGCGTCCTGCTGGGCGACCATGGACTTCACCCGGCGCACCCGCTCGGGCTGGCCCTGCGGGAGCATGGCCAGGTGGGTGATCTTCGCCGAGGTGAAGAGCATCGAGGAGCCGTTGGGGCAGGCCGCCACGCAGGCGCCGCAGCCGATGCAGGTGGCGGCGTCGAAGGAGCGGTCGGAGCGCTTCTTGTTGACCTGGACGGCGTGGGCGTCGGGGGCCGCTCCGGTGTTCACCGAGATGTAGCCGCCGGCGGCGATCACGTTGTCCAGGGCGGTGCGGTCGACGACCAGATCGCGCAGCACCGGGAAGGCGGCCGCCTTCCATGGCTCGATGGTGATCGTCGAGCCGTCCGCGAAGGACCGCATGTGGAGCTGGCAGGTCGTGGTGCGGACCGGCTGGGCCACCCCCTGACCGCCGTGCGGCACGCCGTTGATGACGACGCCGCACTGGCCGCAGATGCCCTCGCGGCAGTCGGAGTCGAAGGCGACCGGGTCCTCGCCGCGCTCGGTGAGCTGCTCGTTGAGCAGGTCGAGCATCTCCAGGAAGGACATGTCGCCCGAGACGCCGTCGAGGTTGTACTCGACCAGGCGGCCCTGATCCTGGGTGTTGCGCTGGCGCCAGATGCGCAGATCGATTCTCACTTGTAGCTCCTCTGCTTGACCTGGATCGACTTGTAGATCAGCGGCTCCTTATGGAGCACCGGCTTGTGGCCCTCGCCGGTCCACTCCCAGGCTGCGACGTACTGGTAGGTGTCGTCGTGACGCAGCGCCTCGCCCTCCTCGGTCTGCGATTCGGCGCGGAAGTGACCGCCGCAGGACTCGCGACGGTGCAGGGCGTCGACGCACATGAGTTCGCCGAGCTCCAGGAAGTCGGCGAGTCGGCCGGCGCGCTCGAGGGTCTGGTTCAGCTCCTCGTTGACGCCGGTCACCTTGACGTTGGTCCAGAACTCGTTGCGCAGGTTGCGGATGAGTCCGATGGCCTTGGTGAGACCGGCCTCGTTGCGCTCCATGCCGCAGTACTCCCACATGATGTGGCCGAGTTCCTTGTGGATGGAGTCGACCGTCCGACTGCCATTGATCGACAGCAGCTTGTTGACGCGGCTCTCGACGGCCTGGCGGGCCTCGATGGCGGCCGGGTGCTTCTGATCGATCTTGGAGAACTTCGGGGAGTCCGCAAGATAGTCGGTGATGGTGTTCGGCAGTACGAAGTACCCGTCGGCCAGACCCTGCATGAGGGCGGAGGCGCCCAGACGGTTGGCCCCGTGGTCGGAGAAGTTGGCCTCTCCGGTGACGAACAGGCCGGGGATGGTCGACTGCAGGTCGTAATCCACCCACAGGCCGCCCATCGTGTAGTGCACGGCCGGGTAGATGCGCATCGGAACCTCGTAGGGGTTCTCGTCGGTGATGCGCTGGTACATGTCGAACAGGTTGCCGTACTTCTTCTCGACGGCATCCTTGCCCAGTCGCTGGATCGCCTCGGAGAAGTCGAGGTAGACCCCCCGGGAGCGCATGTGCTCGGTGCCGTCGGAGTCGACCTCCTTGACCTTCGGGCCCACGCCGAGTCCCTCGTCGCAGCGGTACTTGGCCTGACGGGAGGCGATGTCGCGGGGCACCAGGTTGCCGAAGGAGGGGTAGATCCGCTCCAGGTAGTAGTCGCGGTCCTCCTCGGGGATCTGGCGAGGATCCTTCTCGCAGTCCTCGGCCTTCTTGGGCACCCAGATGCGGCCGTCGTTGCGCAGCGACTCCGACATCAGGGTGAGCTTCGACTGGTTCTCACCGGCGACCGGGATGCAGGTCGGGTGGATCTGGGTGAAACAGGGGTTGCCGAAGAAGGCACCCTTGCGGTGGGCGCGCCAGTTGGCCGTGACATTGCAGCCCATGGCATTGGTCGACAGGAAGAAGACGTTGCCGTACCCGCCGGTGGCCAGGACGACTGCGTCGCCGAACCACTCCTCGATCTTCCCGGTGACCATGTCGCGGGTGATGATGCCGCGGGCCCGGCCGTCGGCGACGACGACCTCGACCATCTCGTGGCGGGTGTGCATGTGCACGGTGCCGGCGTTGACCTGACGCTCGAGAGCCTGGTAGGCCCCGATCAGCAGCTGCTGGCCGGTCTGCCCGCGGGCGTAGAAGGTGCGCTGCACCTGGACGCCGCCGAAGGATCGGTTGTCGAGCAGGCCGCCGTACTCGCGGGCGAAGGGGACGCCCTGGGCGACGCACTGATCGATGATGTTGGCGCTCACCGCGGCCAGGCGGTAGACGTTCGTCTCGCGGGCGCGGTAGTCGCCGCCCTTGACGGTGTCGTAGAACAGCCGGTAGACGGAGTCGCCGTCGTACTTGTAGTTCTTCGCGGCGTTGATGCCGCCCTGTGCGGCGATCGAGTGGGCGCGGCGCGGCGAGTCCTGGTAGCAGAAGTTCTCGACGCGGTATCCGGCCTCGCCCAGCGTGGCGGCTGCGGCACCGCCGGCCAGGCCGGTGCCGACGATGATGACGGTCATCTTGCGGCGGTTGGCCGGATTCACCAGGCGGGAGGTGAACTGGCGATCGGGCCAGATCTTCTCGATCGGAACGCCGTGGTCGGCCTTCGTGTCGTGGATCTCGTCCCCGACCTGCCAGTACTGGGCAGCCAGCTCAGGACTGGTCTCTTTGGATGTAACGGACATCAGTTGATCACTCCGAAGAAGACGAGGAACGGCGGCACCATGAAGCCGACGAAGATGACGAACCCGACCAGCCAGGAGCAGACCCGGATGATCTTGCGGGCGACTCCGGAGACGTTGACGCCGAGAGTGGCGAAGGCGCTCCAGAAGCCGTGGCTGACATGGGCACAGACAGCGGCGATGGCGATCAGGTAGACGACCAGGAAGATCCAGTTGCCGAAGGCGGTGTAGACCATCCCGGCGCGCCCGTCAGGGCCACTGTGCGGATTGTTGAAGAAATCAGGCGCGATGGTGAACTGCAGCAGGTGCATCACGACGAAGAGCACGACGATGATGCCGCTCCAGATCATGGTCCGTGCCGCGTAGGAGTTGTTCGGTGAGAGGGACTTCTTGATCGAGTACCGACCCACGCCACCACTGCCCTTGTGGTTCTGCTTGGTCACCCGGATCGCGGACCAGATGTGCAGCACGAGGGCCGCCAGCAGCACCAGGCGGAAGAGCCACAGGAAGGTGTCTCCGGGAAGGATCGGGTTCAGGATCTCGCGCAGGAAGGCCGCGTAGTGATTGAAGTGCTCGGCTCCGGTGAGAATCTTGAGGTTCCCGAACATATGGAAGAGCAGGAAGATGATCAGGAAGAGCCCGGTGACGGCCATGAGGGCCTTCGCCGCGACGCTCGACCGCACCGCTCTCTGATGAGTACTAAGTGTTGTAGTCGCCACGGCGACACCATAGCCAACAGCGAACGCGAACGGGTAACGACCCCCCGGATTAAGGCACAGAAGTTCGCCTGCCGGATGCCGGCCTGGTCGAATGGTCAGGGCTCGAGCAGGTCGGGGCGGCGCTCGGCGGTGATCTCGACCGACCTGTCATGACGCCACTGCGCGATCCGTCCGTGGTGGCCGCTCATCAGCACCTCGGGCACCTGATGCCCCCGCCAGCTCACCGGCCGGGTGTAGACGGGGTACTCGAGCAGCCCCTCCTGACCGGTGGAATAGGACTCCTCGGTGAGTGAGTCGGGATTGCCGATCACCCCGGGGATGAGACGCACGACCGCCTCGGTGATGGCCAGGGCGGCCACCTCGCCTCCGTTGAGGACGTAGTCCCCCAGGCTCAGCTCATGGACACTCCACCGCCGGGAGGCGTACTCGATGACGCGGTGATCGATGCCCTCGTAGCGCCCGCAGCAGAAGACGATGCGGTGGGCCTGTGACAGGCCGGCGGCGATCTGCTGGCGGAAGGGGCGGCCGGACGGGGTGGGGATGACGACGTGGACGTCGGGGTCCGGTTCGGTGCCAAGCAGCTCGTCGAAGGCCTCCCCCCACGGATCGGGTTTCATCACCATGCCGGCCCCTCCGCCGCACGGCGTGTCATCGACGGTGCGGTGGCGGTCGTGGGTCCAGGTGCGCAGGTCGTGGGAGTGGACCTCGACGATGCCGTGCTCGGCGGCCTTTCCGAGCAGAGAGATGTTCAGGACGTCGAAGTACTCGGGGAAGATGGAGACGTAATCGAGTCGGATCGTGCCCGGCATGCTCAACGGGCCTCCTCGGCATCGTCGTCGACCAGCCCGCCGACGTCGGCGACAGTGAGGGTCCCGGCGGCCAGATCGACCTGGGGCACGAGCTCCGCGACGAAGGGCACCAGGCGTTCGGTGCCGTCGACATCGATCGCCAGCAGGTCCTGGGCGGGCATGTGGATGACGGCCGTCACCCGACCGAGGGGCTGTCCGCGCGAGTCGCGGGCCTGCAGGCCGCGCAGCTGCCGGTCGTAGTACTCCTCGGGGGCCTCGGGCCGCTCGTCGGCGTCGACGCGGGCGCTGAGCTCCTCCCCCTGGATGGCCTCGGCCGCGGTGCGGTCCCCGACCTCGGTGAATCGCAGCAGGACGCTTCCGGAGGCCCTGCGCCAGGAGTCGACGGTGAGGACTCTCCCGGAGCCGCCGAGGACCAGCCGGGAGCCGGGGGTGAATCGCCTGTCCGGCTCGTCGGTGCTCAGCCGGACCGTCATCTCGCCGCGCAACCCGTGCGGGCGCCCGATCCGGGCGACGACCACCTCGACAGGTTCACTCACGCTTGTTCTCCTCTGTGACGACGTGCGAGCGGCCGTGGCCTCCTGGGCCACGGCCGCTCCGGGACCGGTTCGCGGGACGCTCAGCGCCGGCGCCCGCCACGGCGGTCGACGTCGACGAAATCGACCCGCACCTGCTCGTCGCCGGCCAGGGCGTCGACGACCGTCCGCAGCGAGGACGCGGTACGTCCCTGGCGGCCGATCACCTTGCCGATGTCCGACGGGTTGACGCGCACCTCGAGCATCCGCCCGCGGCGCAGGTCCTTCTCGCGGACGCGCACGTCGTCCGGATTGGCCACGATGCCGGAGACGAGGTGCTCAAGCGCGTCGACCAGCATGTCAGGCCTCGTCCTTCTCGGCGGGGGCCTCCTCGACCTTCTTGGGTGCAGCCTTGGGGGCGTCATCGGGCTCGGCCAGGGCGGCGTTGAAGAGCTCGTCCTTGTCAGCCTTGACGGGCTGCGGCTCCATCCCGGCCTTGGTCTTCTCGCCGGTGAACTTCTGCCAGTCTCCGGTGCGCCTCAGCAGGGCCACGACGGCCTCGGTGGGCTGGGCGCCGACACCGAGCCAGTACTGCGCGCGCTCGGAGTCGATCGTGATGACGGACGGGTCGTTCTTCGGGTGGTACTGGCCGATCTCCTCGATGGCGCGACCGTTGCGCTTGGTCCGCGAGTCCATGATGACGACACGGTAGTGAGGGGTGCGGATCTTGCCCAGACGCTTCAGACGAATCTTGGTAGCCACGTGTGTGGATTCTCCTATTGGGATCACCCGGGGGTTGGCCCCGGGAAGAACGGATGGCGTCGCCGGTCGGTGTGAGGCCCGTCGGCGACTCCGGGTGGACCGCCCGAACGGCATGAGAGGGTACCGGTCGGGCAGAAGCTCTCGTCATTCTGCCACAAGACCGCACCAGGACGTAATCAGCGGTCCACCAACACTCTCCCGCGCAGGACGATGTGGTCGGGGTGATGCAGCACCGAGACGTCGACCCGCGGATCGGAACCGAGCACCAGCAGGTCGGCAGAGTCCCCGACCGCCAGGCCCGCACCGCCGAGCCATTCCCGGGCCCGCCAGGAGGCCGCGCCCAGGGCGTGTTCGGGGCCCGTGATCCCGGAGAGCATGGCCACTTCATCGGCGACCAGGCCGTGGGCCACGGTGCCGCCGGCGTCGGTACCGGCGTAGACGGGCACACCGGCGTCGACGGCTCTGCCGATCGTCTCCCGGTTTCGGGCGTAGAGATGCCGCATATGGGCGGCGTAGACGGGGAACTTGCCGTCGGCGGAGGCGGCGATCGAGGGGAAGTTCTCGATGTTGACCAGGGTCGGGACCAGCGCCACGCCGCGAACCGCCATCTCGGAGATCGTCTCGTCGTTCAGTCCGGTGCCGTGCTCGATGCCGTCGATGCCTGCGGCCACGAGCTGTGCGGGAGCCTCCTCGGAGAAGCAGTGGGCGGTCACCCGGGCGCCGAGCTGGTGGGCCCGCTCGATGGCCCGGGCGGCGACGTCCTGAGGCCACAGGGGGGCCAGGTCGCCCTCGGCACGGTCGATCCAGTCGCCGACGAGTTTCACCCAGCCGTCGCCGGAGCGGGCCTGCCGGTCGACCTCGGCGACCAGATCGTCCGGGTCGACCTCGGCGGCGTAGTTGCGGATGTAGCGCCTGGGGCGGGCGATATGACGTCCTGCCCGGATGATCCGTGGCAGATCGTCGCGGTCATCGATCCAGTGCGTGTCGACCGGGGATCCGGCGTCGCGGATCAGCAGGGTCCCGGCGCGGCTCTCGGTGATCGCCTGCTGCTCGGCCTCCTCCTGGCTCACCGCCCCGGCGGCGTCCAGCCCGATGTGGTTGTGGGCGTCGACCAGCCCGGCCATCACCCAGCAGCCGGTGGCCAGCGTCCGCGCCCCGGCCAGCGGTCCCTCGACGATCACGCCGTCGTGGATCCACAGATCGCGTTCCTCGCCTTCGGGCAGCACGACGCCCTGGATCCTCAGGTCCTCGGCGGGCGCCAGGCGCTCGAGGGCCGCCTGGTCGACGTGGGTGTGGGTGGACCCGTCATGAGTGTGAGTGTGGAACAGCGGCGCCGTGCCGGAACGCTCCTCGCTCATCTCAGCGCGGGCCCTTGTCGCCCTGCTTGAACATCTTCTCCATCTCGGGAGGCATCCGGAAGTCGGCCATCGCCTTCTGCAGGTCCTCCTGGGACTGGGGAGCCCCGCCCGGCGTGCCGAACGGGTTGCCGGTCGGCTGCGCCGCCGGTTCGCGGGCCCCCTTCTCCTGGGCGGCCCGCTTGGCCGGGTTCCCGGAGGACCCCTTGCGGCGCTTCTGCTGCTTCTTCTTCTGCTGCTTGGCGCCGTGCCTGGCCATCGAGCCCATCATGCCGCCGCCCATGCCCTGGCTCATCTGGTTCATCATCTTGCGGGCGTCGACGAATCGGTTGACGAGGTTGTTGACGTCGCGCACCTCGACGCCGGTGCCCCTGGCGATCCTGGCTCTCCGGGAGCCGTTGAGGATCCCGACGTCGGCCCGTTCCGCCGGGGTCATGGCGCAGATGATCGCCTCGATACGGTCCACCTCGCGCTCGTCGATGTCACTGACCGATTTCATCTGCCCGACGCCGGGCAGCATTCCCATGATCTTCGACATCGGGCCCATCTGGCGCATCTGGCGCATCAGGCCCAGGAAGTCATCCAGGCCGAACTGGCCCTTGCCGGCCATCAGCTTCTCGGCGGCCGCCTGCGACTGCTCCTGGTCGAAGGCCTTCTCGGCCTGCTCGATGAGGGTGAGCATGTCGCCCATGTCGAGGATCCGCGAGGCCATCCGGTCGGGGTGGAAGACGTCGAAATCCTTGAGCCCTTCGCCGGAGGAGGCGAACATGATGGGCTTGCCCACCACCCGGGCGATCGACAGGGCGGCGCCGCCCCGCGCATCGCCGTCGAGTTTGGTGAGCACGACCCCGTCGAAGCCGACCCCCTCCTGGAAGGCGACCGCGGTGTTGACCGCGTCCTGGCCGATCATCGCGTCGACGACGAAGAGGGTCTCCGACGGGTCGGTGGCCGCCTTGATGTCCGCGGCCTGCTGCATCAGCTCGGCGTCGACGCCCAGCCGTCCGGCGGTGTCGATGATCAGGACGTCGTAGAGCTTGTGCCGGGCCTCCTCGACGGAGTCGCGGGCCACCTGGATCGGGTCGCCGACGCCGTTGCCGGGCTCGGGGGCGAAGACATGCACCCCGGCACGTTCCCCGACGACCTGGAGCTGGGTCACCGCATTGGGCCGCTGAAGGTCGCAGGCCGCCAGCAGCGGGGAGTGGCCCTCGTCCTTGAACCACCGGGCCAGCTTGCCGGCCAGCGTGGTCTTGCCGGCGCCCTGGAGGCCGGCGAGCATGATGACGGTGGGCGGGTTCTTGGCGAAGCGCACCGTGCGGGTCTGTCCGCCGAGGATCTCGACGAGTTCCTCGTTGACGATCTTGATGATCTGCTGGGTCGGATTGAGGGCCTTCGACAGCTCCTCGCCGCGGCAGCGCTGCTTGACGGCGGCGACGAAATCCTTGACGACGCCGAGGTTGACGTCAGCCTCCAGCAGCGCGATCCGGATCTGACGGGCTGTGGCGTCGATGTCGGCGTCGGTGAGACGCCCCTTGCCGCGCAACCCCTTGAAGGTCGCGGCGAGTCGGTCCTGGAGTGTGTCGAACACGGGCTGGTTCCTTCGGTGGACTCGAGGCGGGATTCACCGTCCACAGTACCGCCGCCGGCGCCTCACCTCACAGGCCGTACTGGCCCAGCCATTCCAGGGACTGGGGAACGTAGGGGGCGTAGGTGCCGGTGTTGTGGCCGCCCTGCTTGAGCAGGATGAACGAGTACTCGGGCGTCCTGCGGGCCTTCTGCCAGAACTCCTCGCCGTCGACCTCCCCCTTGCTGGCCGGATCGCTCCAGGCCTGCATGTCGGTCCTGCTGATCACCGAGAGGAATTTCACGTCCCGGCGCACATGGCCGTCCCGGACCCGGTTCAGCACCGAGTTCTCCGAGATCAGCAGAGGCGCGGCCTGGGAGGACTGCGGAGGATCGAAGAGGGGATGGAAGTAGGGCGCCAGGCCGAATCCGGCGTTGAACCGGTCGGGATACTTCGAGGTGAGGTTGGCGGCGCAGTACCCACCGGTGCTGTATCCGGCGATGAACCGCAGGCCGCGGAGATGCCCGACGCGCAAGTGCTTCTCCACCTTCGGCATCACGGTGTCGAGGATCCACGACTGGTGATCGATCCCCCCGATGTTGGTGCACTCGGTGTCCTGTCCCTCGCGGATGCGCCCGGGCAGGAAGACGATCGCGAAGGGGTTGACCTGCCTGTCCTTGATCAGCGTCTGGGCGGGGCCGGTGATCGGGACGGTGATGTTGGCGTGCTCGCCCGTGTCATTGAGGCCCCCGACCCAGTAGAGGACCGGGAAGGACACGTGCGCCTGGGACTTCTCGAAGTACTGCGGAGGCAGCCAGACCGGGAGGTGGGAGTACATCGGGTCGGTGCCGTCGACATTGATTCCGCTCCACTCCCCCTCGGGATGGGGGTTGTCCTTGGAGATCGGGATTCCGCGCACCGGCGAGTGCCGGATCCTCACCAGATCCCCATGCGGAGCCGGGGCCTGGCGCCCGAGGAGCTGGCTCCAGCTGGTGTACATACCGTAGGACCGGTCGACCTGCAGCAGCACCGCGACCAGAGCGATCCCCTGGCAGGCGACCACGGCCACCCCTCCGATCGCCCCTCGCAGGACTCGGCGCCACCACGTGCCTCCTGAGCGGATCGCGCAGACGGTGCCGACCCCCAGAGGCATCATGACGGCGAGGACCGTCATGGCATCGGCCAGACCCGGGCTGAGGATGCTCCCGTCCAGGCTCATCGCCGGTCTACTCCCCCATCAGGCCCGAGACGAACTGATCGGGCTCGAAGGGGGCCAGATCGTCGGCTCCCTCTCCCAGCCCGATGAGCTTGACCGGGACTCCGAGCTCGCGCTGCACCTGGACGACGATGCCGCCCTTCGCGGAACCGTCCAGCTTGCTCAGCACGATCCCGGACACGTCGACGACCTCGGAGAAGATCCGGGCCTGGATGAGGCCGTTCTGGCCCGTGGTGGCGTCGAGCACCAGCAGCACCTCGCTGACCGGGGCCAGCTTCTCGATGACCCGCTTGACCTTGCCGAGCTCGTCCATCAGGCCGGTCTTGGTGTGGAGCCTTCCGGCGGTGTCGACGAGCACCACGTCGACTCCCTCGTTGATGCCGGTCTCGACGGCCTGATAGGCCACCGAGGCGGGATCGGCACCCTCCTCCTTGCGGATGGTGCGCACGCCCACACGCTCCCCCCAGGTCTCCAGCTGCTCGCCCGCCGCCGCCCGGAAGGTGTCGGCGGCTCCTAGCAGTACCGTCCTGCCCTCTGCCACCAGTACCCGGGCGAGCTTGCCGCAGGTGGTGGTCTTCCCGGTCCCGTTGACGCCGACCATCAGGACGACGGCGGGCCTGCCCTCCGGATGGTCAAGATTGAGGGAGCGGTCCAGATCCGGGCCCACCAGGTTCGTGAGCTCGCGGGTGAGGACGGTCCGGGCCTTCTCCGGGTCCGAGACGCCGTCGACCGCCAGCTCGCCGCGCAGCTTCTCGACGAGTTCGGCGGTGGGGGCCACCCCCAGGTCCGATGTGATGAGGGTGGTCTCGAAATCGTCCCAGGTGTCCTCGTCGATCCGGTCGGCGCTCAGCAGCTGGGCCAGACCTCGGGCCAGGGCATTGTTGCTGCTGGCCAGCCTGCGGCGCAGCCGCGCCATGCGCGATGCCGGAGCCTCGGGCTCCTCGACGGCCGGGATCTCGGGTTCGGGCGCCGCCTCGGGCTCAGCGGTCCCGGCCGGGGGCTCGGGTGCGGGTTCGCCGACCTCGACCGGTCCGGGCTCGACCTCGGCCTGTGGAGCCTCGGCGGGTGGCGCCTCCACCTCACCGGTCGTCGGCTTCGGAGGGAGTTTGTTCTTGTGGCGGGAGTAAAGGGCTACCACCGTCGAAACCGCGATTGCCGCGGCCAGGACGATGAGGATCAGCAGGATCACCAAGTCAGCAGACACGGTCAGATCCTATGCGGTCGCCCGCCAGGGGATCAGTGGCGGCCCGTGGAGACGGGCACCCGGATGGCGCGCAGGGCACCCGCGACGTCATCGTCGTCCCCGTTGAGGACTCTGCCCCAGCGCGCTGCGGCGGCCGATGCCCCGGATCCCTGCACGGGCGTCTTCGGATCCCGCAGGCCCGTCCACACCACCGTGCCGATGCCGACGGCGACAAGAAGAATAAGAGCCATCGAGATGATGAGAGTCAGAGCCACCTGAGGTCTGCCTTCCGGGAACTGATGGTGCGAGCCCTGCGCCCGCACACAATCATCAATCCTGCGTTGCCTGAACCCTCAGATCCAACCGCAACACCCGCATCACAGCATGCTTTAAGCATATCTTCAGACGCTGTTCACATTCGACGGCTCCGGAGTCGATGCCCGCACCGCCCTGAAGGTCCACAGCTTGTTCACCAGGAAGTTGATGGGCATCGTCACGATGATGGTGATGATCTGCGACCAGTACTCCCGGGAGTGGAGCCCCGTCTGCCCGTGGAAGAACCCCGACGACAGGAAGACGGGCGAGGTCGGGTTGGTCAGCGCGATCTTGATGAACATGCCCACGAAGGCCGCGATCGCACCGATGGAGAAGAACGGCAGGAACTCCGCCCACCAGCCCCGGCGCCGATCCCTCTTGAAGGTCCAGCTGCGGTTGAGCTGGAAGTTGGCGATGTTGGCGACGATGAACGAGACGAGCCACACGAGACTCGTGAAGCGGAAGTTCCACGGCGTCCCCAGGAGGTTGAACAGGATCTCCTGGGAGTTCTCAGCTCCGCCGTTCGCCTTGTTCATGATGATCGCGACGATCATGTTGACCAGGACACCGGAGCCTCCGACCACCCCGAACTTGAGGAACTCCAGCAGGTGCCGGCGACGAAGGCGGGAGAACACGGGCGGGCGATTCACGGCTTCATGCTACGCGGCACGCCGCTGCACCATCAGAGCCGCGGCACGCCGCGGGGCCACCTCTGGCAGCGAGGGCACAGGTAGGACGAGCGATTCATGAAGGCCATCCGGACGATCCCGGCCCCGCATCGCCGGCAGGCAGCGCCCTCGCGTCCGTAGACGTCCAGGCTGCGACCGAAGTATCCGGTCTCCCCGTTGACCCTCACGTAGAGCCGGTCGAAGGACGTCCCGCCCTGGTCGATCGCCTCGGCCATCACCTCGCGGGCGGTCTCATAGATTCCCGCCGCCTCGACGGCCCGCAGCCTCGACGTCGGGGTTTCGGGGTGGCGCCGGGCCCTCCAGAGGGTCTCGTCGGCGTAGATGTTCCCGATCCCCGACACCAGGCTCTGGTCGAGCAGGGCCCTCTTGAGGGTGCTTCGCCTGGCCCGTAGGCGTCGGGACGCCACCACGGCGTCGAACCCGGCATCGAAGGGATCCGGGCCGATGTGGGAGATCTCGGCGGGCAGCAGGGCCCCGCCGCGGCTCACCTGCATGCCGCCGAACAGGCGCTGGTCGAGGAACCGCAGCTCCCGTCCGTCGTCGAGATCCAGCACCACCCTGGTGTGGCGCAGCAGCGGAGTTCCGGCGTCGTCGATGCGGAACTGCCCGCTCATCCCCAGATGGCAGAGCAGCGCGTCGCCAGCTGAACTCATCGGATCGACGCCGCCGAGGGGGACCCACAGGTACTTGCCCCGCCTTCGCGGGTTCCCCAACAGCCGGCCGGTCACCGCGCCGGTGAAATCCTGCGGGCCACCGTCATGGCGGCGGACCGCGCGCGGATCCAGAATCCGGACGCCGGTCACCACCTTCCCGGTGACCGACCGCTCAAGGCCGAGGCGGACGGTCTCGACCTCGGGCAGCTCAGGCATCGGGCACAGCGATCCGGTGGCGCGCGCTCAGCTCCTCGACGGCCAGGTGCGCGGCCCCCTGCTCGGCCTCCTTCTTGCTGTGGCCCACACAGGCCTCTCGCGCCCGGCCATCCACGACGGCACGCGCCTCGTAGCGCCTGTTGTGATCGGGGCCGGAGCCGTTCACCTGGTACTCGGGCACCTCGATGCCCAGCTCGGCGCACATCTCCTGAAGCGCGGTCTTCCAGTCCGTGCCGGCGCCCGAGCGCACCGCCTCGTCGACCAGCGGATCGAAGAGGTGATGCACCAGACGCAGTGCCTCTGGCAGCCCGGAGGACAGTTCAGTGGCGCCCAGCAGGGCCTCGGTGGTGTCGGCGAGGATGGAGGTCCGGTCATGGCCACCGGTCAGGGCCTCGCCCTTGCCGAGCATCACCCGCGGGCCGATCTCCAGCCCACGCGCCAACCGGCCCAGGGACACGGTGCTCACCACCGCCGCCCGCAGTTTGGCCATCCGGCCCTCGGGAAAGTCCGGGAAGGCGCGGTACAGGTAGTCGGTGACACCGATCTCCAGGACGGCGTCGCCGAGAAACTCCAGACGCTCGTTGGTGGGCAGGCCGCCCATCTCGAAGGCGTAGGAGCGATGGGTCAGGGCAAGACGAAGGAGCTGGGGATCGATATCGATACCCAGCTCCTCGAGCAGCGCCAGGAAGGGCCAACTCCCCTCGGGGGAGCCCTCCTCCTGCCCCTGATTCGGTCCGCCCCGCCCCTTCTTCGAGGGCGAGGATCCGCTCATCAGGCCTCGGTGACCTGACGACGGTCACCGCGGGGGCCGTACTCGCCGCAGGACGGGCAGGCGGTGTGCGGCAGATGCTTCTGGCGGCAGGCCGGGTTGGCGCAGGTCACCAGGGTGGGGGCAGACGTCTTCCACTGCGAACGACGGTGCCGGGTATTGCTGCGGGACATCTTCCGCTTCGGGACGGCCACGATCTTCTCCTCAGATGCAGGTGCCGTCCGACGGGGCGGCGCCACTGTTCAGGTTCTTCAGTTCAGGTGTGCGCGCTGATCGGCATGCGCGCCCGGGACACTCTCAGGACTCCTCCGTGCCGAGATCCCTCAGCGCGGCCCAGCGAGGATCGATCCGCTCCTCATGGTCATGGTCCGGATGGTCGTTGAGATTGACCCCGCACTCGGGGCACAGCCCCGCGCAGTCCGGCATGCACAGCGGCCTGAACGGAAGGCTCAGCACCACCGCCTCACGCAGGACCGGCTCGAGATCCACAGTCTCCTCGCCGCTCACCCGGTAGGCGTCCTCCCCGGCCTCACGATCGGGGTAGAAGTACAGCTCCTGAAGATCGAAGGAGGTGGTCTCCTCGATCGGGTTCAGGCAGCGTGAGCACTCCCCGGCCAGTGTGGTCGTGGCGGTCCCGGTCACGAGAATCCCCTCGATGACGGACTCAAGACGCAGGTCCAGTCCGATCGGGGAGCCCTCGGGAACGCCGATCATGTCCACGCCGAGCTTCTCAGGGGCGGGGAGGTCGCGGGCCACCTGGATCATCTGGCCCGCGCGGCGCTTCAGGTCGTGGGTCTCGATGAGGAGATCCCCTGAGGCGTCGGAGCGGCGATGGTGGGTGTTCATCGCGGCATTCCCTTCACTCGAGGAGCATGACGAGGTCATGACCGACCGCCAACTCTACAACTGCGACGACCACAGGCCAAAACAGCGGCCGCGCTCAGTGACCGCCGGTGCCGAACCTCCCCCGCAGGGCGCTGGCCACGGCGTCGGGAACGAACTCGCCGACGTCTCCGCCGTTGCTGGCGGCCGACCGGATGATGGATGAACTGATGGTGCCGAACTCGCGTCCGGCCGGCAGCAGAACCGTCTCGATGCCGCCCATCGACTTGTTGAGGTGGGCCATCTGGAGCTCGTAGTCGAAATCGCCGCCGAACCGCAGGCCGCGGACGATGACGTCGGCCCCCTGCTCCTGGCAGAAATCGACCAGCAGCCCGCTCACCGGCGCCACGCTGACATGGGGCATGTGCGCCACGGCCGCCACCACCAGCTCGACCCTCTCCTCCATCGAGAAGATCCCGTTCTTGGCGGAGTTGACGGCCACCCCCACCACCAGCTCGTCGAAGAGCCGGCCTGCCCGGCAGATGATGTCGACGTGACCACGTGTGATCGGGTCGAAAGATCCTGAGATGACGGCCTTCATGTGTGCTCCCTGTCGGCCTGGGCGAAGTGGACGACGGTCTCACCGTACCGGTTGGCCCAGCTGACCATCCCGTCGGGGAAGGCGGGGGCTGCGCTGCGCGAGGATCTCTCGACCGCGACCATGCCGTCATCGGCCAGGAAGCCGGAGACCGCCGAGGCGATGAGGGGGTCCAGTTCGGACCCGTCAAGCGCATAGGGCGGGTCGAACCAGATGACATCGAATCGCGACTCCCGGTCCCCGGCATCGTCGCCCTGTGGCGCGGACAGGTATCTCCCCACCGACTGCGCCACCGCACTCACCCGGCCGGCCAGCCCGGTGTCGCGGGCATTGGCGGAGATGAGTGCCGCCGTTCGCCGATCCTTCTCCACGCAGATGACCGGGGCCGCACCGCGACTGGCCGCCTCCAGGCCCACCGCCCCCGACCCGGCGAACAGGTCCAGGAAGGACTGGTCGGCCAGCTGTCCGTCGACCTTCCCCTCGGCCGTGCCGTTCCAGGCCGCCAGGGCTGAGAAGAGGGCTTCCCGGACCCGGTCCGAGGTGGGCCGGGTGGCACTGCCGCCGGGGGTCCGCAGACGACGTCCTCCGGCCCGGCCGGCGATGATTCTGCTCACTGTCACAGGGTATCGGGCATCAACCGCGCCGACGGGCGACGCGGGCTGGTAGGAATGTGCCATGAACAATGAGGACAGCCCGATCAACGCCGTCGAGGAAGATACCTGTTGGGGATATCTGGACACCGCCCCGGTGGGGCGTCTGGCGACCAGCGTCGACGACCAGCCGGAGATCTTTCCCGTCAACTACGTCGTCGACGGCCCGTCGGTGGTCTTCCGGACGGCCGAGGGCAGCAAGCTGGACGAGATCGTCCGCAACCACGCCGTCGCCTTCGAGGCCGACGGATGGAAAGAGGAGGGCGGCTGGAGTGTCGTGCTGAGGGGCACCGCCGAGGTGATCACCGGAACCGACGAGCTGGCGCGCTGCGAGAAGCTGCCGCTGCGCCCGTGGATCCCCACCGCCAAGAAGACCTGGGTGCGCATCGAGCCCGACACGATCACCGGGCGCACCTTCGCATTCGGTCCTGAGCCCACCTCCTGATCCCCGTCAGCCCTGCTCCATGAGGTCGCCCTCGGCAAGCATCTCGGTCGATCTCACCATGTCCTCCAGGCGGGGATCCTCGGGAGTCTCCTCGATCCACCGCTCTGCGAGGTCACGGGCCGCGGCGACGATGTCGGCGTGCTCGAGCACCTTGAGCAGCCGCAGCGGGCTTCGCCGCCCGGCCTGGGTGGATCCGAGAACGTTGCCCTCGCGGCGCTGGGCCAGGTCCAGCTCGGCGAGGGCGAACCCGTCCCGGGTGCCGGCCACCGCACTGATCCGTGCCATGGCCGGACTGTCGATCGGCGCCGACGTGACCAGCAGGCAGAGCCCCGGCAGGTCACTGCGCCCGATCCGCCCGCGCAGCTGGTGGAGCTGGGAGACGCCGAAGCGGTCGGCGTCCATGATCACCATCGCCGTCGCGTCGGGGACGTCGACGCCGACCTCGATCACCGTGGTGGAGACCAGCACCTGACTCTCCCCCGCCGTGAACCGGGCCATCACGGCGTCCTTGTCCGCGCTGTCCATCCTCGAATGCAGGGACTCGACGCGCAGTCCCTGCAGGGGCCCGGAGGCCAGCATGGGGGCCAGCTCCTCCACGGTGGCCGAGGGCGGCCGCCCCTCGCCGGTCTCCGCCTCGTCGGCCTCGTGGGCGTCGATCCTGGGGCATACGACGAAGGCCTGGTGTCCCTGATCCACCTCCTCGCGAATCCGTTGCCAGGCGCGGTCCAGCCAGCTGCGATGGCGCGGCAGATCGACGACGGTGGTCTGGACGTCCGCCCGCCCGGAGGGAAGCTCGGTGAGGCTCGAGACCTGGAGATCGCCGAAGACCGTCATCGCCACCGACCTGGGGATGGGGGTGGCGGTGAGCACCAGTTCGTGGGGGTGCAGGTCGGCCCGAGAGGTGAGGACGCCGCGCTGCTCGACGCCGAAGCGGTGCTGCTCGTCGACGACCACCAGGCCGAGACCGGCGTACTCGACCCGCCCGCCCAGCAGGGCGTGGGTGCCGATGACGATGCCTGCCGAGCCGTCGGCGATCCGCGTCAGGGCGTCGCGGGTGGGCGCTGCGGCCATCGAGCCGGTCAGCAGGGCGACGCCTGTGGCGTTCGCCGGGGCGCCCAGCACATGTCCCTGTCCCAGATCGCCCAGCAGGGTGGTGATGGTGCGATGGTGCTGCTGTGCGAGCACCTCGGTGGGGGCCATGAGCACCGCCTGGTAGCCGGCGTCGACCACCTGAAGCATGGCCCTCAGCGCCACCAGGGTCTTGCCGGAGCCGACCTCCCCCTGGAGCAGGCGCTGCATGGGCGTGGTGGCCCCCAGTTCGGCCGCGATCTGGCGGCCGACATGCACCTGGCCGTCGGTGGGGGTGAAGGGCAGCCGCGAGTCGAACTCCTCCAGCAGTCCGCCTCTGGTGGGCGGGCAGGCCGGGGCCTCGCGGACCGCGGCCTGGCGGCGTCGCCGGGCCATCGTGACCTGGGTGGCGACCGCCTCCTCCCACACCAGTCGTTCGGAGGCGGCCTGGGCCGAGGGCAGGTCGCGGGGATGGTGGACGGTCTCGAAGGCGTCCCACAGGCCCATGATCTCGGCCTCGCCGCGCAGCCAGTCCGGGAGGGTGTCGTCCTGGCGGCCGGTCTGGGCCAGCGCAAGGGTGGCGCACTCGGCGATCGTCCAGGTGGGCAGCTTCGAGGTGGCCGGGTAGAGGCCCACCAGGCCGTTGCGCATCACCTGGGTGGCCATGGTCTTCTTGTCGGCCTTACCGGTGATCCGTCCGTCGCGGTCGAACATCACGAAGTCCGGATGGGTCAACTGAGGACGGTCCCGGAAGGAGCCGACCTTGCCGACGAAGATCCCGTGGGTGCTGGCGGTGAACTGCTTCTGCCAGTAGCTCACGAGCCACTTCTTGCCGAAGAAGGTGACCGGGAGGGTGTCGCGTCCGTCGGTGAGGGTCACCTCGAGGCGCTCCTGGCCGGGCCGGTTCGCCATGTTGTGGACCTCGACCCGGGCCACGTCAGCGACCAGGGCCACCTCGCTGCCGGGCACCAGGCGCCCCAGCTCGGTGGTCTCCGTGCCGGACAGATAGCGCCTGGGAATGTGCGAGAGCAGATCCTTGAGGGTCGCGAGATGCAGGGCGCTGAAGGCCTTGGCCGTTCTGGTGCCCAGTACCTCTGCGATCGGACGGTGCAGTTCCTCCTGGGCCCGGGTCAACCACGGCGAGACGACGTCATCCACATTGACGACGTTACCGGAGGACGCTGACAATCTTGTCGACGGAGAGGCCGACCCCTCCGCGCCACGAAGGCCGACCCTCGCGAGGAGGATCGGCCTTCGTGGTGGCGGGCTCGCCCGCGCCGGTTCAGCGCGAGACGCGACCGGCCTTGATGCACGAGGTGCAGACGTTCATCCGCTTGTGGGTGCCGTTCTCCACGACACGGACACGCTGGATGTTCGGGTTCCACCGCCGGTTGGTCTTCTTCTTCGACCAGGGGACGTTGTGTCCGAAACCGGGGCGCTTGGCGCAGATATCACACACAGCTGCCACTGGGAGTTCTCCTGTTCAACCGTCGAAGCGCAGGGGCGCACCGACTCGCTCGTTCTTGGTGGTTCCATGAAGGAACTTGCTCAGATTACACGGAATGGCCCGGCAGCCCCAAATCCCGGCGGCTCCCGGGCTCCGATCACACCGCGACGACCACCGGGACGATCATCGGGCGGCGCCGGTAGGTCCGGGAGACCCAGCGCCCGACCGTGCGGCGCACCACCTGCTGGAGCCGGTGCGGATCGTCGACCCCCTGCCGCAGCGCCTTCTCCAGCTCCTCGACGACCTGATCGCGCACCTGGGAGTAGGAGTCCTCACCCTCGGCGACCCCGCGGGCCTGGATCGAGGGACCCGAGATGATCGAGCCCTCGCGGCTGTTGACCGCGACGACGACAGAGATGAAACCCTCTTCGCCGAGGATCTTACGATCGGTCAGAGCGTCCTCGGTGACCTCGCCGACGCCGGTACCGTCGACGAAGATGTAGGACGCGTCGACCTTGCCGACGATCCGCGGCACCCCGTCGTCGACGTCGACCACTCCGCCGTCCTCGGTGACGATGATGTTGTCCTCGGCGACGCCGGTGGCACGGGCGATCCCGCCGTTGGCGATGAGGTGGCGGATCTCGCCGTGGATCGGCATCACGGAGCGGGGCCGCACGATGTTGTAGGCGTAGAGCAGCTCGCCGGCGGCCGCGTGACCGGACACGTGCACCAGGGCGTTGCCCTTGTGCACCACCTTCGCGCCCAGCCGGGTGAGGCCGTTCATGACCCGGTAGACCGCATTCTCGTTGCCGGGGATCAGCGAGGAGGCCAGAAGGACCGTGTCGCCCTCCCCCACCTCGATGTCGCGGTGCTCGCGGTTCGCGATCCGGGCCAGCGCCGACAGCGGCTCGCCCTGGGATCCGGTGGAGACGATGACCACCTGGTCGTCGGCGTACTTGTCGAGATCGCGCAGTTCGATGAGGGTGTCGCCAGGGACCTTGAGATAGCCCAGGTCCCGGGCCACTGCCATATTGCGCACCATGGAGCGTCCGACGTAGCAGACCTTCCGATGGTGCTTGACGGCCATGTTGAGGACCTGCTGGACGCGGTGGACGTGGGAGGAGAAGCAGGCCACGATGAGCTTCTTCTGCGCCTGCTCGAAGACCCTCTCGATGGCCGGCTCGATCTCGGTCTCCGACCGCACGAAACCGGGCACCTCGGCATTGGTGGAGTCGACCATGAACAGGTCGATGCCCTCCTCGCCCAGCCGGGCGAAGCCGCGCAGGTCGGTGATCCGGTGGTCCAGGGGCAACTGGTCCATCTTGAAGTCGCCGGTGTTGAGCACGGTGCCGGCATCGGTGCGCACGCACACCGCCAGGGCGTCGGGGATCGAGTGGTTGACGGCCAGGAACTCCAGGTCGAACTGCTCGCCGATCTCGACGGAGTCGCCCTCCTTCACCACGTGGAGCTGGTAACCGCGGATCCTGTGCTCCTTGAGCTTGCCCTCCAGCAGCGCCAGGGTGAGCCGTGAGCCGTAGATCGGGATGTCGGCGCGGCGCTTGAGCAGATACGGGACCGCCCCGATGTGGTCCTCGTGACCGTGGGTGAGCACCAGGGCCTGCACCTGGTCGAGCTTGTCGTCGAGATAGTCGAGCCCGGGAAGCAGGAGGTCGACCCCGGGATGATCATCCTCGGGGAAGAGCACTCCGCAGTCGATGAGCAGCATCTCTGAGTTGATCTCGTAGCAGGACATGTTCCGTCCCACATCCCCGAGTCCTCCCAGTGGGATGACGCGCAGAACGTCCGGCTTGAGGGTGGGCGGTGTCTTCAGTCCAGTTTTTGCCACGTGCGCCAGCCTATCCGTTCAATGACCCGAATCCGGCACCTAGGCTGTCGAGCATGCCCGAACCCACCCCCGGATCCCCTTCCGTCCGACTCGCCCTGCCCGCTGAGGCGGGCGCCCTGGCGCAGGTGCAGCGACGCGCCTGGCTCGCCGATCCCTCGCTGGCAGGCGTGCTGGACGCCCTGTCCCTCGACGAGATGCGGGAGGCATGGTGGGCGGCCATCACCCGTCCGCCGCTGGCCGAGTTCCGGGTGCTGGTGGCCCTGGATCCCGGCAGCGAGGGACCCGTGGTGCGCGGCTTCGCGGCCATCGGGCCCAGCGAGGACGAGGACGCCGGCCCCACCGACGCGCTGGTGGCCGAGTTCGTCGTCGATCCTGAGCGCCGGGGTCAGGGGCACGGATCGAGGCTGCTCAACGCTGTCGCCGACACCCTTCGGGCGGACCGCTTCACCCGCGCGACGTGGTGGCTGCGCTCGACCGATGACGCCATGCGCACGTTTCTGACCGAGTCCGGCTGGGCACCCGACGGCGCCCACCGGGAGTCCGGCACCGAGGACGGCTCCGTACACATCAAGGAGATCCGCCTTCACAGCGACATCACGACTGCGCCCTGAGAAGACGTGGCTCAGGGCCTCGGGATGTTGCGCATATTCGAGGTGGCCATCGAGACGACCTCGCCGGCCCCGCGGTTGAGCACCACCTTGCTCATGGCGGTGGCGAAGCCGACGAGCATCTCGCCCTTGATCTCGGGCGGCAGCGACAGGGCGTTGGGATCGGTGAGCACCTCCACGAGCGCCGGCCCGTCGGCGCGCAGCGCGTCGGTGAGGGCCTGGTGGACGTCCTTGGGATCGTCGACCCGCTGGGCGTGGAATCCCATGGCCTGCGCCACCCCGGCATAGTTGACGTCGTGGACGTCGGTGCCGAAATCGGGCAGACCACCGACGAACTGCTCCAGCTTGACCATGCCGAGGGTGGAGTTGTTGAACACGATCACCTTGACGGGCAGGTTGTGCATCCTGGCGGTGACCAGCTCGCCGAGCATCATGGACAGGCCGCCGTCTCCGGATACCGAGATGACCTGACGGCCGGGATGGGACACCTGAGCCCCGACGGCCATCGGCAGCGCATTGGCCATCGAGCCGTGCTTGAAGGAGCCGATGAGACGGCGAGTACCCAACGGGTCGATGTAGCGGGCGGTCCACACATTGCACATTCCGGTGTCGGCGGTGAAGATCGCATCCTTGTCGGCCACCTCGTTGAGGGTGTGGGCCACGTACTCGGGATGGATGGGCTTCATGTGCTCAACATTGCGGGTGTAGGAGCCGACCGGGGCCTTCATGATCTTGGCATGGCGCTTGACGGTCGCCTTGAGGAACTTCTCATCATGCTGCCTGACCAGCGGAAGCAGGGCCTCGACCAGGGCCTTGACATCGGCCTGGACCGGGAAGGAGACATCGGTGCGACGGCCGAGCTTCTCGGCGTGGCTGTCCACCTGGACTGTCAGGGTGTCGGGGAGGAACTGGTTGTATGGGAAGTCGGTCCCCAGCAGGAGCAGCACGTCGGCGTCATTCATGCCCTCGGCGGCGGCGCCGTAGCCCAGCAGGCCGGTCATGCCGACGTCGAAGGGGTTGTCGTACTGGATGAAGTCCTTGCCGCGCAGGCTGTGGCCGATCGGCGCCTTGAGCTTGTCGGCCAGCGCGAGCACCTGGTCGTGGGCTCCCTCGACCCCAATACCGGCGAAGATCGCGACTTTCTTCGCGTCATTGAGGAGTTTGGCCAGCTGAGCGAGATCCTCCGCGTTCGGCTCCAGGACGGGCCGACGCGCCGGAACGTAGGCCGGGGCTGGGGCGGTCGCCTTCTTGTCCGACACATCCTGGGAGATCGTGATGACCGAGACGCTCTTGAGAGCGGCCGCGTGGCGGATCGCCGAATTGATGACGCGCGGCGCCTGCTCCGGCGACTGGATCAGCTCGCAGTAGTCCGAGCATCCCTCGAAGAGCCGGTCCGGGTGGGTCTCCTGGAAGAAGTCGGAACCGATCTGGACGCTGGGGATGTGGGAGGCGATGGCCAGCACCGGAGCACCGGAGCGGTAGGCGTCGTAGAGCCCGTTGATGAGGTGCATGTTGCCCGGCCCGCAGGATCCGGCGCAGACTGCCAGCTCTCCGGTGAGCTGAGCCTCGGCGGAGGCGGCGAAGGCGGCGGCCTCCTCGTGGCGGACGTGCACCCAGTCGATGCCCCCCTTCGCGGAACCACCCGTCTTGCGCACGGCGTCGACGATCGGATTGAGGGAGTCGCCCACAATGCCGTAGATCCGCCGTACGCCAGCGTCGATCAGTTGCTGGACGAGTTGTTCGGCGACGTTCATTGAGTACCTCCGGATCCGGGTGATGAGACCGGCCGCCGGGTATGAACACACACTCCCCTGTCGGCGACCGCGCTAACCGTAACTCCCGGCGCAGCCCTTACCATCCCGTCTTCGCGGTCGGCTTAGCACCCCCGGGGTCACTCGCCGGTAAGGTCCTTCATCGCCACGGCGTCACCCGACAGGGAGACGACGAGCCCTCGTGAGTCCGCCCTGAGGGACTGGTACTTCAGGTTTCCCAGATCCGGCAGATCGATCTTGTCGGAGATCGAGGCGACGGCGGGTTCCAGCAGCGTCGAGGGGACCGAGATCCCGTCGACGGCGGCCTGCGGTTTCGAGAAGATGATCCGCCGGTCCTCGGTCCTGATGCTGGGCACCGCGGAGATCTTCAGAGACACCGAGGCGCCCAGAACCGACACGGTGCGCACCAGCTGGACTCGTGAACCGCCGGCCGAGGTGATGGTGGAGCCGGACAGCCGCGACAGCTCCTTCCAGGTGATCCTGGCGGTGGCGTCCGCACGGTCCATGACGGTGCCCTGCAGGTCCCGGACGTTGCGCAGCCCGGAGGCGTGGACGGTCACGTCGGTGAAGGTGGCGCTCTGCTGATCCTTCTTCACGGTGGCGGTGGGGGCGGTGATGTCGACCGAGGAGAGCCGGTCGGTGACCAGGACGGTGAGGAAGGGCCACCCGCCGATGGAGACCCCGATATCGGAGGCCTCGCCTCCCACGGCGGTGGCGATCTGGTCGGCGACCTCGGTCTCCGTGCGGGTGCGGGCCACAGCGTCGCCCAGCAGGGCGCCCGCCACCAGCACGATGACGACGAGGGCTGCCACGATCCGACGTCCCCAGTGCCTCGGCTCATCGGGAGCAGCCGGGGCAGCCGGGGCGGCGGAGGACGCCGGGGCGGATGCGGGCCCGTCGTCGATCCGCAGCACCCTGGTGGGCTCCTCGGGGGTCGGCTGGTGGCGCGGTTCAGTCAAGACCCAGGAACCCTTCGATGCCGATGGTCAGGCCGGGATGGGTGGGCACCTGACGAACCCCCAGCAGCACCCCGGCCATGAAGGAGACCCGGTCCATGGAGTCGTGACGGATGGTGAGCACCTCGCCCAGGGCTCCGAACTGGACCTCCTGGTGGGCGACATAGCCCGGCAGCCGGACGGAGTGGACGTGGATCCCGTCGACGGTCGCCCCGCGGGCCCCGTCGAGCTCCTGGACGGTGGCATCGGGCACGTCGCCCAGACCGGCGGCCGACCGTGCCTCGGCGATCTTCCCGGCGGTGATGACGGCGGTGCCCGAGGGGGCGTCGGCCTTGTTCGCATGGTGCAGCTCGATGATCTCGGCCGATTCGTAGAATCGCGCCGCCTGCTGGGCGAAGTGCATCATCAGCACGGCGCCGATGCCGAAGTTGGGGGCCACCAGGCAGCCGGTGCCGGGGTGCTCGGAAAGTCGGGCGCGCAGCTCCTCGTAGCGCTCCTCGGTGAAGCCGGTGGTGCCGACGACGGTGTGGATGTCGTGGTCGATCGCCCAGGCGAGGTTGTCCATGACGGTGTCGGGACGGGTGAAGTCGACGATGACCTCGGCGGCCTCCAGAGGAGCGCGGTCCTCGCCCGCGTCGATGCCTGCGACGAGTTCGAGGTCCTCGGCCCCCTCGACGGCCCGGCACACCTCGCTGCCCATCCGACCCTTGGCGCCGAACACACCGACCTTGATCATGCTTCGTCCTTCCGTGATGACTGCTGCGTCCCAGGGTACAGAGAGCGGCCCCCGTCCGTTACCGGACGAGGGCCGCTGCCCTTGTGAGGATCAGTCCTCCTCATCATCTTTCGCGAGGACGAGGGAGAGCTTGCCGCGGTCGTCGATCTCGGCGATCTCGACCTGCAGCTTCTGGCCCACGTTGACGACGTCCTCGACGGCGTCAACCCGCTTGCCGTCGTTGAGATCGCGCATCTTGGAGATGTGCAGCAGGCCGTCCTTGCCGGGCAGCAGCGAGATGAAGGCCCCGAAGCTGGTCGTCTTGACGACGGTGCCCAGGTAGCGCTCGCCCACCTCGGGCATCTGCGGATTGGCAATGGCGTTGACCAGGCTGCGGGCGGCCTCGGCGGACTCGCCGTCGGCAGCACCGATGAAGATGGTGCCGTCGTCCTGGACCGAGATATTGGCCCCGGTGTCCTCCTGCATCTGGTTGATCATCTTGCCCTTGGGCCCGATGATCTCGCCGATCTTGTCGACCGGGATGTGCACGGTGAGGATGCGCGGCGCGGTAGGAGCCATCTCGTCGGGCTCGTCGATGGCGTCGTCCATCACCTCGAGGATCGCGGTGCGAGCCTCCTTGGCCTGGGTGAGAGCTCCGGCCAGCACGTCGGCCGGGATGCCGTCGAGCTTGGTGTCGAGCTGCAGCGCGGTGACGAAATCGCTGGTACCGGCGACCTTGAAGTCCATGTCGCCCAGGGCGTCCTCGGCCCCCAGGATGTCGGTGAGGGCCAGGTACTTGACGCTCCCGTCCTCGTTCTGCTCACTCATGAGACCCATGGCGATGCCGGCCACCGAGGCGCGCAGCGGCACACCGGCGTTGAGCAGGGCCATGGTCGAGGCGCACACCGAACCCATCGAGGTGGATCCGTTGGAGCCGACGGCCTCGGACACCTGGCGGATCGCGTAGGGGAACTCGTCGCGGTCGGGCAGCACCGGGATCAGCGCCCGCTCGGCGAGGTTGCCGTGGCCGACCTCGCGGCGCTTCGGGGAACCCACCCGGCCGGTCTCACCGGTGGAGTAGGGCGGCATGTTGTAGTTGTGCATGTAGCGGCGGGTCCTCTCCGGGGAGAGGGTGTCCAGCTTCTGCTCCATGTCGAGCATGTTGAGGGTGGTGACGCCCAGGATCTGGGTCTCGCCGCGCTGGAACAGCGCCGAGCCGTGGACCCTGGGGATGATCCCGACCTCGGCCGACAGGGTCCGGATGTCGCGGGGACCGCGCCCGTCGATGCGCACCCCCTCGTCGAGGACGCGCTTGCGCACGATCTTCTTCATCATGGCCTTGAACGCCCCGGAGACCTCGGTCTCACGACCGGGGAACTGCTCGGCGAGCTCGGACTTGATCCGTGTCTTGAGCTCGGACTCGGCATCCTGACGCTCCAGCTTCGCGGCGATCTGCTCGATCCGGGCCAGCTCGTCGTGACCCTTGGCCTCCACGGCCTGGTAGACGTCGTCCTGGTAGTCCTTGAAGACCGGGAAGTCGTAGGTCTCCTTGGGCAGCTTGGCGGCCAGCGCGGCCTGCGCGTCGCACAGCACCTTGATGAAGGGCTTGGCGGCCTCCAGTCCGGTGGCCACCACCTCCTCGGTGGGGGCGGTCCGCCCGGAACGCACGAGGTCCCAGGTGGCCGGGGTGGATTCAGCCTCGACCATCATGATGGCGACATCGCCGTCGGCCAGCACCCGGCCGGCCACGACCATGTCGAAGGTCGACTCCTTGCGCTGCTCGACGTCGGGGAAGCAGATCCACTGGTCCCCGATGAGAGCCATCCGCACGCCGCCGATGGGCCCGGAGAAGGGCAGACCGGCGATCTGGGTGGACATCGATGCGGCGTTGATGGCCACGACGTCGTAGTAGACGCTCGGGTTGAGGGCCAGCACCGTGACGACGACCTGGACCTCGTTGCGCAGACCCTTGACGAAGGAGGGGCGCAGCGGGCGGTCGATGAGACGGCAGGCCAGGATGGCGTTCTCCGAGGGACGTCCCTCGCGGCGGAAGAAGGAGCCGGGGATGCGCCCGGCTGCGTACATGCGCTCCTCGACGTCGACCGTCAGCGGGAAGAAGTCGATGGAGTCGCGGGGGGTCTTGGCGGCTGTGGTGGCCGACAGCAGCATGGTGTCGCCGTCGAGATAGACGGCCGACGAGCCGTCGGCCTGCTGGGCCAGAAGGCCTGCTTCAAAACGGACAACGTGCTTTCCGAATGAGCCGTTGTCGATGACTGCCTCGGTGAATTCGAGACCGGGTCCCTCCATGTGGGGATTCCTTTCATGTGGCGCCGCCGCCCCCGTGGCACACGGGTCCTGATCGCCCTGATGCGCAGAACCGGTACGTGTCCGATGCTGCGGGGAGATACTGACGCGTCGTCGTGCCGACCAGCACTCGCGCCGGTCTTCGATCGAAGCCATCGGGGATTGTGCACCCGGTGGCCACTACCGAGGACCGAGACGTGCGGTCAGTGCGAGCGGCGGCGGTCCGTTCATGTAGATGTTCGTAATAGTTGCGTCGCAATCCTACTCGATGGGCAGGACTTTCCCGAATTCCCGGGGCGGGCGAACGCAGTCAGGGCCGCCCCCCGAGGGGGACGGCCCTGCCGATCAGGTCGTGGAGGACGCGGCCTCAGCGGCGCAGTCCGAGCCTGGCGATCAGCGCGCGGTAGTGATCGATGTCGCTCTTGGAGACATAGTTCAGCAGGCGACGACGCTGGCCGATCATGAGCATCAGGCCGCGCTGGGAGTGGTGATCCCCCTTGTGGGCCTTGAGGTGCTCAGTCAGATCGGAGATCCGGCGGCTCAACAGCGCGATCTGGACATCGGGAGATCCGGTGTCACCAGGATGGGTCGCGTACTCCTCGACGATCTTCTTCTTCTCAGCAGCATCCATACGGTGCTCCTCCCTGTCCGTTGCGCGGCGTCCCCGATGCCCCTTGTGGCTGAGAACTCTTGCAAGGCCGCGGCCGATCTGACGGCAACCGGCACAGGGTATCAGGCCCCGGCTTTCCGGCGCGAATCCTCTTCGAGGACGCCCCGGCACGCCTCGACGTCCTGGGCCATCTGACGGATCAGCGGCTCCCGGCCCTCGTACCTCACCTGGCCGCGGAGCCGGTCCACGAACTCGACGCCGACCTCGACCCCGTACAGATCCAGGTCGGTGCGATCCAGGACATAGGACTCGATGCGCCGCTCCAGGCCGTCGAAGGTGGGATTGCTGCCCACCGAGACGGCGGCCGGCAGGCGGTTGCCGGCCTCGGGGCCGGACCCCGGGGTGAGCCATCCGGCGTAGACGCCGTCGGCGGGCACCGCATATTCGGCCCCCAGCACGAGGTTGGCGGTGGGGAAGCCGAGCTCCCGGCCCCGCTGGTCCCCCATCACCACAACCTGGTGGACGTCGAAGCTGCGGCCCAGGTGGGCGGCGGCCTGACGCACCTTCCCCTCGAAGATGGCCGCCCTGATGAGCGTCGACGAGGTGGAGCTGCCCTTGATGTGCACCAGATCCAGGGAATTGACGTCGAATCGTCCCTCACCCAGCCCGGCCAGTGTCTCCGGGGTGCCCAGGGCCCGGTGACCGAACCGGAAGTTGCGCCCCACGACGACATGAGCGGGATTGAGCGGGTTGACCACCCGCTCCACGAACATCTCGGGCGACCAGTTGGCCAGTTCGCGGGTGAAGCGCACCACACGGACCTGGCTGGCTCCGGCCTGTTCCAGCAGCTCGATGCGCCGCTCCAGACTGCACAGCAGCAGGGGCTCGCGACCCGGCGTCAGCACCGACGCCGGATGCGGCCAGAAGGTCACGACCACCAATGGCAGCTCGGGATCCATCGCCCCGGCCTGCTCGATGACGGCCCGGTGCCCCCGATGCACGCCGTCGAAGTTGCCGATGACGACGGTCGACCGGTCAGGGGCGGCTGGGGTGCTTGGCTTCGGAGACACGTTCGGATTGTAGGCACGATTTGATCGAACCGGACGACCCCCTGCGACCCCCGAGCGGGGACACCCCGCGATCCAGGTCCCCGTCGCAGGCCACCCCCCTGCTCTCGTCAGACCAGCACCGCGACCGCCCGGGACCAGCCGGGACGCTCAGGATCGGGCCGGTAGAGGGCCAGGAACTCCCCGGACGCGCCGGAGATCATCGCGGTCGGATCGGCGGGCACGACGATCTCCAGCCTCCTGCCGACCCGAAGGTCGGCCTCCTGGCCGGCGTCCAGCTCGACGGCCGGGAAGCTGAGCCGCGCGGCCTCGGCCATGGTCATCAGGCCGGGCCGAGGAGCGTCCTCGGACAGATCGACAGCCTCGGCCGGCAGTGTGTAGGGCCCGATCCGGGTGCGCCGCAGCGCGGTGAGATGGCCCCCCACCCCCAGCGAGCCCCCCAGGTCACGGGCCAGAGCGCGCACATAGGTGCCGGAGGAACAGGTCACCTCGACATCGACGTCGACCGCCTCCCCCTCGCGTCGCACCTCGACCGTCTGGAATCGCGACACCGTCACCGGTCTGGCGGCCAGCTCCACCGCCTCACCGGCGCGCACCCGGGCGTACGACCTCTTCCCGTTCACCTTGATGGCGCTCACCGCCGTGGGCACCTGCATGATCTCGCCGCGTAGAGGTGCCATCGCCTCGGCGATCCGCACCTCGCTCAGCGCGGAGGCGTCGGCCGTGGCCACGACATCCCCCTCGGCGTCGTCGGTGACGGTGGTGACCCCGAGCCGGATGGTGGCCGTGTAGTCCTTGTCGTGAAGGGCGAGATGGCCCAGCAGCCGGGTGGCCCGGCCCACTCCCACCACCAGCACACCGGTGGCCATCGGATCCAGGGTCCCGGCGTGTCCCACTTTGCGGGTACTCATCAGTCGGCGCACCCGGCCCACCACCTGGTGGGAGGTCCACCCCGAGGGTTTGTCGACGATCAGCAGGCCGGAGTCCATGCCCACAATCTAGGTCCGGGCCGGCCTCGCGCAGAACCGCGCGGCCGGCCCGAGCTCACAACGCGGCACGCATGTCCTGCTCGAAATCGGCGATCGCCCGGTCGGTGAGCTTGTCGGCGAACACGTCGGCGATCACCGCCGGAGGCAGTGTGAAGACCCGGACACCCACCTGGAGCAGCTCCACGACCTGGGCTCCGCTCTTGACGGAGGCGGCGAGAATCAACGGGCCACGGCCGTCCTGGGGGATCGCTGCAGCCATCCTGCCGATCTCCGCGGCACCGTCGAGACCCGCGACCCGCATCCGGTTGTAGTAGGGGGCGAAGTACCGGACGCCCAGGGCCGATGCGATGGCTGCATGCTTGGCCGCGTACACCGCCGTCATGAGGACCTGGATGCCCTGGCTGTGCAGACGCGAGATGACGGTGGCCCCGGCGGGAGTCACCGGGATCTTGATGAGGGCGGCCGGAGCCAGTTCGTGAATCCTCATCGCATTGGCGTACTGCTCCTCGGCCGTGTCCCCCCACAGCTGGAAGCAGACCTCGCGGTCGCCCTCGCCGACGGCCCATCTGGCCACCTCCGGGATGTCGCTCACCGTCAGCCCGGCGCGCTTGAGCAGGGTCGGGTTCGTCGTCACGCCGCTGAGTAGTCCGGTCTTCAGCCACGGCTCCACGTCTTCGCGCACAGCGCTGTCGGCGAATACCCTCACCGGGATCGGGCAACCGGGCGCTACATCCAGATTCTCCATGACACTTCTCCTTCTGTTCATATCGAGATGTTCAGCACATTCAGTTCAGCATCGTCTGCCCGCCGGTCACGGGGATCGCCTGACCGGTCTCGTACTGCTGCTCCACGGCGTAGCAGATGGCTTTGAGAAGATCTTCGGGGAGGCATCCTCGGCCGATCGGTACCTTGGCCTGATAATACTTCAGGACATCGTCAGTGGTCCGTGCTCCAGGCACTTTTCCGGCACGCAGATACTGGATCAGAAGTCCATTCTCCGGATCCTGCCACAAGGGCCCGTCCAAGAAATTTCCCGGGCAGACGGCATTCACCTTGATGCCGCTGTCGACCAGCTCGAGGGCGAATGACTGAGTGAGACCGATCCCCCCGAACTTGCTGCCCGAGTACGCGAAATTGCGTTTCGAGCCCTCCAGACCGGACTTGGAGTTGACTTCCACGATGTCGTACCACAGCTCGGGATTCGCAGCGTGCTGGGCCGCCATCACAGGGGCCACCGACTTGACGCCGATGAGGTATCCCCGGTAGTTGACCTGGGTCACCATGTCGAAGTCCCGCAGGTCCTGCTCCATCACTCCTCCGGCTCGTACCACGCCCGCGTTGCTGACATAGAGATCCAGGCCGCCGAAGGTGGCGACGACCTCGGCCACCGCACTCCTGGTCGACTCGAGATCGGCGACATTCATGGTCACGGCGATGATCCTGCTGGACGGACAGCCCTCCTGGATCCGGGCTGCGGCGGTGCCCGCGGCCTCACCGTTGATGTCGGCCACCACGACATGGGCGCCCATCTGCGCCATCCCCTGCGCGATGCCGAAGCCGAAACCCTGCGCCGCCCCTGTGACGACGACGACCTTGCCCGCCATCCGGCCGGCCGCGATGGCGAACTCAGGGATGAACTCCGCCCTTCCTGGAATGATGATGCGCTCGGGGACGCCCTGCGCCTCGAGGTACTCGCGGACCCTCCTGACGACTGCACCGGCGCAGTCCTGCGGATCCGGGGAGACGTCTTCGATCACCAGGATGCGTCCGGAACCGGCCGAGCCGGCCGAGCCGGGGACGCTGGTGATCGTGGGCGGCGTCCCGCCGACGGCCAGCGCTCCTCGCAGGGCCGGAGCCAGAGCAGCGATCAGTGTTCGGTCGCTATCACCCTGACGGTCGTGATCGGTGTCAGTCATCGGTCGGCTCCTTCGACGGTCCAGTACGACACGTCTTTCATTATCGTCCCGGGGCTCCGGGTGATGTCCGGAGCAATGATCCGGCGTCTTTCCAGCAGTCAGAAAACGACTGAACCGACTACGGTGCTGTTTCTACAGACGCCGCTGTTATCTTCTTCCGGTCGGCACCAACGAAGTACGACACGGATATCGGGAGGTGAGGGCGGATGAACCGCGAGACCATGATCCTGCGGCAGTTGGAGACCGCGCTCACGGCCACCCCGGAGGGACTCGCCGACCGGCTCGACCTCGGGCGGCGCAGCATCGCGAACTCTGTCGCGAAGCTCAACGACCTGCTCGCCAGTGCGGCGTCGATCCGGCTGGAGCACGGCCGCTACCGCCTGTATATCGTCGATGCGCACCGCTACGGGGAGATCCGCGATCACCTGATGGCCGCAGACGAATCGCTCAACGATCCCGCGCGCCGCCACGCACTCATCTACTGCGAGCTGCTGCGATCCCCCGGGCCGGTACGGATCGAGGATCTTGCCGGCACGCTGTCGGTCTCCCGCAGCACCGTTGCGGCGGACCTGGCATCGGTGCGCGAGACTCTGTCGGCCCACGACGTGACCATCACAGGCCGTCCGAACGAGGGCCTGCGCCTCAGCGGCGCCGAGCTGAACCTGAGGATGGCCGGGCTCACGCACTACGCCGACGTCGCGTGCGACGAGTACCCACTGGGCGATGAGATCACCGAGCTCATCAACACCATCAGCACCAGCAAGCACCTCAACACCATCTCCCGGCGCACGGTACGGCGCTGGCTCACGATCACCCTGGACAGGTATCTCTCGGGTCACCCGATCAACAGCCTGCCCCCGGAGTTCGCCCAGCTGAGCGGCACTGCCGCCCACGACTTCGCCATCACCCTGCTCGACGCCGTCTCCCCGCTGGTCCGTTCCGGCTTCCCCCGGGACGAGCAGCTCTTCATGACCATGGCGGTCGCCGGGATGCGGACCCCGGACGACCTCACCGGACGGCAACTCTTCCCGGCCGCCGAGGACATTCCCCAGCTGGCCGACGCCGTCTTCGAACGGATCGCGCAGGTGATGGGCATCCGGCTGGACACCGAACAGCTGGCCGACGAATTCTGCCACCATCTCAGTTTCATGCTCAACCGGATGCGTTTCCGCATCCGCATGGACGACACCGCCGTCGCCGACATCCGTGGCCAGTACCCAGTCGCCTACAGAATGGCCGAGATCAGTCGGGATGTGATCGAGGATCGCACCGGCCTTCAGATCAGCGATCCGGAGGTCAGTCTGATGGCCGGCTACCACCAGGTCTTCCTGGACACCTACCAGAGCAGGCTGCGCACCCACCTGCGGGTGGTCATCGTCACCGCAGCCGGACGCGTCTCCGGCCACCTGCTGCGGATCCAGCTCAGCAAAGCGCTGCCGGACGGCACCAAGTACGCAATGATGTCGGCCGATCAGCTCGATCCCGTTGCTCTGGAAGCCGCCGATCTGATCGTTGCCACCCCAGGCGCCATGGATGGCAGTGACATCGACGTCAGCGCACCGGCCATCGAGCTCGGCGCCGTGTTCGACCCGGACGAGCTGATGAGCCAGCTCTCCCTGATCCGGCTCTCCCGCCACGCGGACCTGCCTCTGCGAGGACTCGGATCCTCCTTTCTTGCCTCCATGCTCGACGCCGACCGGTTTCTCGCCCTGGCCCCGGGAACCAGTTACCGGCAGGCCACCGAGGCCCTGGTCGACCGGCTCGAGGAACTGGGACTGGTCGGGAGGGCCTTCCGCGAGGCGTTGCAGCTGCGGGAACGTGACGCCTCGATGCTGCTGGACGATCAAGTCGGCTTTCCCCACGCCACCCTCCCTGGCGCTGACCGGATCGTCTTCGCGATGGCCGTTGTCCCGCATGCGGACGGCGCGCCGGGAGTCAAGGCCGTCTTCCTGATGGGTGTCCCCGACAAGCAGGACTACGACGACACCATCCTCATCGACGTCTACGACGAGATCATCCGGCTCGCCTCAGATTCCGACCGGCTCACCTCGCTGAGCCGCATCACCAGCCACGAACAACTGTTCTGGTTCATGGCCAATCATCCCTCCCATCGGAACCACTGACAGGAGTCATCGTGTTCTGGACCGTCCTTGCCGCCGTGGCCGTCATCTACGCCGTCAACGCTTTCTTGTCCATGCGGCAGATGAAGAACTTCTCCAGCGTCTACTCTGCGCTGCGCCGCCGCGGCCGGGTGGTGATCGGCAAGCAGAAGAACGCACTGACCTCCGGGGCCATCGTGATGTTCCTCATCGACGCCGACGGGCTGGTCGTCACCGGCCGGGCCATGACCGGCATCACCGTGTGGACCCGGTTCAAGGATCTCGGCACCTTCGACGGTCAAGCCGTCAGCGAGCTCGACCCGGCCCCGATCCGGATGTCTGCCAGCATGCGCAAGGCCGTGGCCAACGCCCGGGACAACTACCTCACTGTCGAGGCCGGCGGCATCCCCGTCGAACCGCCGACCCCACTGATGAAGATCATCAACCGCGTCGACGCCAAGGTCGGGCGCCGCCAGGCACCCACTCCCGTCCCTGGCCGGGCCACGACCGTCCGCACAGTGCGGCGCCGCAAGCCCCTCGTCACGGACTGACCCCCATTCTCCTGCGGAAAAGCACCCCGGACCCGGGGGCGCGGTGGCGTCACGCCATTTCGCAGCAACCCACAAGAAAGGAAGCCGACCATGCATTATGTGGTCACGGCCGCTGAGTGGTTCATCGGCCTGTTCCAGGAAGGCTCGAAGACCTTCATCGGATGGATGGGCAGCATCGTGCCTCTGGTGCTCATGCTGCTCATCGCCATGAATTCACTCATCCAGCTCATCGGGGAGGAGCGGATCAACAGTTTCGCCCAGAAGGCGGGCAACAACGTCGTCAGCCGCTATCTGCTGCTGCCCTTCGTTGGCGCGTTCATGCTGTGCAATCCCGCGGTGTTCACCCTGGGGCGGTTCCTGCCGGAGCGGTACAAGCCCAGCTACTACGCCGCCACCGCACAGTTCTGTCACACCAGCAATGGCGTGTTCCCCCACATCAATCCGGCCGAGCTGTTCATCTGGCTGGGCATCGCCCAAGGCATCACCAAGCTGGGACTGCCGACCGGGCCACTGGCCATCCGGTACCTGCTGGTGGGCGCGCTGCTCAACTTCGTGGGCGGCTGGATCACGGAGCTGACAACCCGCTATGTCAGCAAGCAGCAAGGGATCATCCTGCCCAAGGCCATGGACGGCGAGATCATTCACGTCAACCAGATGGCGAAGGTCTGAGAACAATGAGCAATGAAGAAGTGACCTATCACGCCATCAAGGTCTCGCGTGGTTCGGGCGGCTATGGCGGGCCGCTGACCATCGTTCCCAGCGCGGAGAAGAACAAGCTGGTCTACATCGTCGGCGGCGGTATGCGCCCGGAGGTGGTCGACCGGATCGTCGAGCTCACTGGGGCCGAGGCCGTCAACGGGTTCCAGACCTCGGTGCCCGATGAGCAGATGATGGCCGTCGTCATCGACTGCGGGGGCACCTTGCGCTGCGGCATCTACCCGCGCAAGGGCATTCCCACCATCAACATCATGCCGACCGGCAAGACCGGCCCGATGGCCAAGTACATCAACGAGACCATCTATGTCTCGGCGGTCGGGCCCGATCAGGTCGAGCTGGCCGGCGACGCCGCGACCGTTACCGCCGCGGCACCGGAGGCCGCCGTTCAGGCCACCGACGACGGCGCCAAGGCCGGGACCGCCGGCACCGTCCAGGGCGAGTGGTCCACCGACAAGAAGATTTCCGAGACGGTGGCGGCCAAGAAGAACAAGTCGCTGATGGAGAAGATCGGCCTGGGTGCCGGTCACGTCATCTCTGTGTTCTTCCAGGCGGCCCGCGACGCCGTGCAGACCATGCTCACGACCATCATCCCGTTCATGGGTTTCGTGGCGATGCTCATCGGCGTCATCAACGCCTCGGGCTTCGGGAACTGGTTCTCCAAACTCCTGACGCCGCTTGCCGGCAATGGGATCGGCCTCATCGTGCTCGGTCTCATCTGCTCGATACCTTTCCTGTCCCCGCTGCTGGGGCCCGGCGCGGTGATCGGGCAGATCATCGGCACCCTCATCGGCGTGGAGATCGGCAAGGGCAATATCCATCCGAGCCTGGCGCTGCCGGCCCTGTTCGCCATCAACACCCAGAACGCCTGCGACTTCATCCCGGTCGGGATGGGCCTCAGCGAGGCCAAGCCCGAGACGATCGAGATCGGCGTGCCGTCGGTGCTGTACTCCAGATTCCTCAACGGGGCGCCGCGCGTGGCCATCGCCTGGCTCGCCAGTATCGGCCTGTACTCGACCGCATCCTGACATTATCTGACATACGTCGAGAATTGGAGCTTCCATGACCGTCATCTATGCCAACACTGTCCGCTCCGTGGGCCCCGAGGCCGCCTCATTCCTCTCCGAGCGCATGCTGGTGACCTTCGGGGACCAGGCCCCCGACGAGCTGAGGGATTTCTGCTACGCACTGCCGCCAGCCACCAGCACCGCCGCCATCGGTATCGGTGACGCCCTGGTGCTGGACGGGGCCCGCTTCCCGATCACTGCTATCGGCAACGTGGCGCAGAAGAACCTGGACGCACTGGGCCATGTGACCCTGGTCTTCGACGGGGCCGGCGAGCCCCGCCTGTCGGGGGCCATCCACGTGAGCGCCGACGGTGATCTGCCCTCCCTCGGGGAGGGCAGCACGATCGCGATCGAGTCGGCGTGATCCGCATCTCGCTACGGATCGGGCAGCCCGCCGGAATCCATGCCAGGATCGCCGCCCAGGCGGTCCTGCTGGCCTCCCGGTACTCCTCCAGCGTGTTCGTCCGCACCTCCGGCGGGACCGCCAGCCTCACCCGGCTGGCGGACCTGCTGGGTCTGGACATCGACTACGGCCAGACCGTTGAACTACTGGCCGACGGCCCCGATGAGGCCGCGGCCCTCGAGGAGATCGGGTCCTTCCTGCGATCCGGCTCCCACGACGAAAGGACACTCGGACATGAGTGACGACATCATCGCCAAGGCCCTGGCAGGAGCCGGGGACACCGACCACGTCGCGGTCGGACGCGGCGTCATCAATCGGACAGGGCAGATCCTCGCCGAGTCCCTGGCCCGCAGCCTGGACGGCACCCCCCTACCGGTCATGATCATCGCCGATCAGCGCACCTGGGACGCCGCCGGGCACCTCGCCCACACCAGCTTGCAGGACGCCGGGATACCGCTGGCCGATCCTCTGATCTTCCCGGCCCACCCCACCCTCTACGCCTCCCTGGACAACGCCCGCACCATCGCCACCACACTCCAGGACCGCGACCGCGCCGTCGGCGCACCGGTGGTCCCCCTGGCCGTCGGATCGGGCACCGTGAACGACCTGGTCAAACTCGCCGCCAAGGACCTGGGACGCCGCTACGCCGTCATCGGCACCGCCGCCTCCATGGACGGCTACACCGGCGCCGGCGCCCCCATCTCCGACAACGGCGTCAAGATCACCATGAACTGCGTCGCCCCCCAGGCGGTCATCTTCGACCTCGACATCGCCGCCGCCGCACCCGGCGCCATGACCGCCTCCGGCTACGGCGACCTCGCCGCCAAGATCCCCGGCGGCGCCGACTGGATCCTGGCCGACGCCGCCGGCGTCGAAGCCATGGACGATCACGTCTGGCAGCTCGTCCAGACCGGCGTCGGCGACGCCCTGGCCCGCCCGGCCGAGCTGGCCGCCGGGAACCCCGACGCCTACAGCGGCCTGGTCGAGGGGCTGATCCTCTCGGGCCTGGCCATGCAGGTCTACAACGGCACCCGCCCGGCCTCCGGCGCCGAACACTACTTCTCCCACATCTGGGAACTGGCCCACCTGGGCGCCGACCAGGACCCGCCCCTGTCCCACGGCTTCAAGGTCGCCATCGGCACCCTGGCGATGCTCGCCTTCTACCAGAAGTTCCTGGAACGCGACCTGTCCGGCCTGGACGTCGACGCCGCCGTGGCCGCCTGGCCCACCTGGGAGGCCGTGGAGGCCGACATCCGCACCCGCTTCGACGGGGCCCTGGCCGACCACGCCGTCGCCGAGACCCGCGTCAAATACGTCGACCCCGACCAGCTCGCCGCCCGACTCCAGCGCCTCGTCGACTCCTGGCCCCAGACCCTGCCCCGGCTGAGGTCCCAGCTGGTCGACGCCGGCGACTTCAAGCGCCAGCTCCAGCTGGCCGGCACCCCCAGCACGCCCGAGGACATCGGACTGACCGCGGCCGACGTCAAGGCCACCTTCCCCAAGGCCATGTACTACCGGTCCCGATACACCGTCCTGGACGTCGCCCGCGAGGCCGGCTGGTTCACCGACATCGTCGACGAGGTCTTCTCCCCCGGAGGTCTGTGGACCTGATCAGGACTCCGCGTCCTGGGACTCCTCGTCCTCGCGGTGGCGGTAAGGGTCGGCGTCGCCCGCATGGGTGGCGCCGACGGCCTGGCGGGCCACCTCGGCGTCCGAGGCCGCCGCACGGGCGAGCAGGTCCTCGAGGGACTTGGCGGTCTCGGCGGAGGCGTCGCGGACGAAGGCGAGGGTGGGCGCGTAGCGCAGCCCCAGCCGCTTGCCGACGGTGGAGCGCAGCATCCCCCTCGCGGATTCCAGGGCGGCCGCGGTCGAGGCCTGCTCGGCCTCGGATCCCATCGCCGTGTAGAAGAGGGTCGCCTCGCGGGAGTCCCCGGTGAGACGGACGTCGGTGATGGTGACGAATCCGAGGCGGGGATCCTTGACCCGGCGCTCGAGGGTGCCGGCCACGACGACCTTGATCTGATCGGCCAGTTTGGCCACGCGGGGGTTGGTCATGATGATCTCCTAGCTCCTCGACGTACAGGCTGTGGCGCCCGGGCATCGGCGCCCAAGATTACCCCGAACTTCTCCCCCCTTGGCGCCTGCGGACGGGAGTGGCCCGACGCGGCCCCTAGCATGCCTGCCATGAGTTCCTTCCTCATCGGCCTCGCATCCTTCATCTCCTGGATCCTGGTCGCGATACTCATCGCCACCATGACCCGCCGCACGCTGGCCGTGGCGGTGTCCTGGCCGCGCGCATTCGGGCTGGGCCTGATCTGGCTGCTCGTCACCTCCCCCATGCTGACCTGGCTCGGCCGCCGCTCCGGCGTCATCGACGAGCGCCACCTCGCCGTCGACGATCCGATGCTGGTCGGCGTCGTCGGCGCCCTAGGCCTGGCCTGGCTCTTCGTGGCGGGACTGGCCCTGGTGGTGCTGGCCGAGGTCCTGGTGCCCGCCGGATCGGTACCCGGTCCGGTGCGGGTCTCGCGCACCCTTCCGGCGGCATGGCGGAGGCTGCGCCGCTACTCCCGGATCACCGCCATCCTCACCAGACGCGGCCTGTCCGGATTCCTCGGCTCCAGCCGGGCCGGCCGGTCGGCCGGCGAGCGCACCCGGGTCGCGGTCGCGTTGCGCCGGGCCCTGGAGGACTGCGGAGCCACCTTCGTCAAGCTCGGCCAGAACCTCGCCACCCGACCCGACCTCATCGGGGAGGATTTCGCCTCCGAGCTGTCGGCCCTGCACACCGACGTCTCCCCGGTGCCCTGGCCCCAGACTGAGCGGGTCCTCGTACAGGAGTGGGGGTGCCCGCTGGCCGAGATCGTCTCCCGGATCGATCATGAACCGATCGCCGCGGCCTCCGTCGGCCAGGTGCACACCGCCCGGCTGGCCGACGCCCACGCCCCTCACGACGCCCACCATGGCCGCGAGGTCGTCGTCAAGGTGCAGCGGCCCAGGGCCGAGGCGCAGATCCGCACCGACCTCGACATCCTCTCGATCCTCAGCGCCAGGTTGATGCGTTCGGCCGGCTGGGCGCGCCGCATCGGTCTGGACGGCCTCGTTGACGGTTTCGCCGCCTCCCTGGAGGAGGAACTCGACTACCGCGTCGAGGCCGCCAACGCCAAGGCCGTGAGCGCCGGCGTGTCCGCCGCCGAGCCGATCAGCATCCCGTCGGTCATTTCCGAGGTCTCGACCCGACGGGTGCTGGTGATGGAGCGGGCCGGCGGCGTCCCGCTGGCCCGGGCGTCGGCCCAGCTGGCCCGGCTGGCACCCGAGCAGCGCCGCACGCTCGCCACGGCGCTGGTCCGCCAGGTGGTGAAGGAGGTCCTGGTGACCGGCATCTTCCACGCCGACCTCCACCCCGGGAACGTCCTGCTCGACGGCACCGACCGGCTGGTCATCCTCGATCTCGGCTCGGTGGGACGCCTCGACGACGTCTCCCGGGGATGTCTGGTGATGCTGCTGGCGGCGCTGTCGAACAACGACTCCCAAGGGGCCACGGACTGCCTCATGGAGTTGCTCGGCCGCCCCGACGGCCTGGCCGCAGACCGTGAGCGCGGCCTCGAGCGGGAGGTGGGGACGCTGCTCACCCGGCTCAGCGCCGGGCCCACCGATATGGCCCGGACCGTCAACGACCTGATGGCCCTGGTGATCGGCCACGGATTCAGTGTGCCCCCGCAACTGGCGGCCGCCTTCCGCTGCCTGGCGACCGTCGAGGCCACAGTGACCCTCCTCGATCCCGACGCCGATCTCATCGACCTGGCACGCCGCAGCGGCACGGAGCTGCTGACCCCCGACATGACGGTCGAGGGGATACGCGCCGCGATGGGCCGGAGCATGGCGTCGAACCTGCCGGTGCTGCGCCGGATGCCCCGCCAGCTGGGCCGCCTGGTCGATCAGGCGGAACAGGGACGGCTGACGGCGCGGGTCCGGATCCTCGACCATCCCGACGACCGCTCCTGGCTGTCCTCCCAGGTGCATCTGGCGATGATGACGATCCTGGCCTCGACCGCGACCGTCGCCTCGGTGGCGCTGATGATCGCCGACCGGTGGGGGCCGCGACTCTCCGAGCGGATCGGGGTGTTCGCTCTGCTGGGCACCGGGCTGCTGCTGGTCGGGGTGGTTCTGGCGCTGCGGGTGCTCATCCGCATCTTCGTGGCCTCCAGACGATGAACGGCCCGGACGTCAGCCGCCCCGCCCTCCGGATCGGAGGGCGGGGCGGCTGACGTTGAGCCGGCGATCACTCGCGGGTGCGGATTCCTACGCGATCACTCGCGGGGCTTCTCCACCATCTCGTAGCACTGCAGCTCGTCGCCGACGTGGATGTCGGAGTAGTTCGTGAGCGTCAGACCGCACTCGAACCCTTCGCGCACCTCGGTGACCGAGTCCTTCTCGCGCTGCAGAGTGTTGATCTCGGTCTCCGTGACCACCACCCCGTCGCGCACCAGGCGGGTCTTGGCATGCCGGCGGATGATGCCGTCGGTGACCATGCAGCCCGAGATGTTGCCGACCTTGGAGGACCGGAAGATCTGGCGGATCTCCGCGGTGCCCAGGGACTTCTCCTCGTAGATGGGCTTGAGCATGCCCTTCAGAGCGGCCTCGATCTCGTCGATCGCGTCGTAGATGACCGAGTAGTAGCGGATGTCGACATTCTCCTCGTCGGCCATCTTGGCCGCGTGAGCCGTGGGGCGCACGTTGAAGCCGATGATGACGGCCTTGGAGGCGGCGGCCAGGGAGACGTTGGTCTCGGTGATCGCACCGACTCCGCGGTCGATGACCCGCAGATCCACCTCGTCGCCGACGTCGATCTTGGCGAGAGCGTCCTCGAGGGCCTCCACCGAACCGGCGCCGTCGCCCTTGAGGATGAGCAGCAGCTCCTGCGTCTCGCCCTTCTCGAGCTGGTCGAAGAGCTCGTCGAGGGTCTTGCGACGCGACGACTTCGCCTGCTGGGCGGCGCGCATCCGCGCCTCCCGCTTCTCGGCGATCTGCCGGGCCATCCTGTCGTCCTCGACGACCAGGAAATTGTCACCGGCTCCGGGCACCGAGGTGAGGCCGAGCACCTGCACCGGATCGGACGGTGCCGCGTGATCGACGTTCTCGCCCTGGTCGTTGATGAGCGCACGGACGCGTCCGTATGCCGATCCCGCGACGATCGAGTCGCCGATGTGCAGCGTGCCGCGCTGGATGAGCGCGGTGGCCACCGGGCCGCGGCCCTTGTCGAGATGCGCCTCGATGGCGACACCCTGGGCGGCCATGTCCGGATTGGCGCGCAGGTCCAGAGCCGCGTCGGCGGTCAGCACGATCGCCTCCAGCAGCCGGTCCAGGCCCTCTCCGGTCTTCGCCGAGACGTTGACGAACATGGTGTCGCCGCCGTAGTCCTCAGGCACCAGGCCGTACTCGGTGAGCTGTCCGCGCACCTTGTCGGGATCGGCCCCCGGCTTGTCGATCTTGTTGACCGCGACCACGATCGGCACATCGGCCGCCTTGGCGTGGTTGAGGGCCTCCACCGTCTGCGGCATGACGCCGTCATCGGCCGCGACGACCAGCACCGCGATATCGGTGGACTGGGCGCCACGGGCACGCATGGCGGTGAAAGCCTCGTGGCCGGGGGTGTCGATGAAGGTGATCTTGCGCTCATCGCCATCGACATCGGTCTCGACCTGGTAGGCGCCGATCGCCTGGGTGATGCCACCGGCCTCGCGCTCCACCACATGGGCGTGACGCAGGGTGTCCAGCAACTTGGTCTTGCCGTGATCGACGTGGCCCATCACGGTGACGACCGGCGGACGCGGCGCGAGATCCTCCTCGCCGCCCTCGTTCTCGCCGAACTCGACGTCGAAGGACTCCAGCAGCTCCCGGTCCTCATCCTCGGGGGAGACGACCTGAATCTTGTAGTCCAGCTCGTTGCCCAGGATCTCCAGGGTCTCGTCAGGCACCGACTGGGTGGCCGTGACCATCTCCCCGAGATTGAACAGCACCTGGACCAGCTGTGCCGGCTCGGCGTTGATCTTCTCCGCCAGATCGGTCAGCGAGGAGCCCCGGCGCAGCCGGACGGTCTGTCCGTTGCCCTTGTGGACGCGCACGCCGCCGACCAGCGGCGCCTGCATCTCGTCGAACTCCTGCCTGCGCTGCTTGCGGGACTTGCGTCCACGGCGACCTCCTGCGCCACCGCGGCCGAAGGCACCCTGGGTACCGCGACCGCCACGACCGCCGCGACCGCCGCCGACCGGGCCGCGGGGACCGCCGCCGAAGCCGCCGCCCCCTCCTGCGAACCCGCCTCCGCGGTTCGGGCCGCCACCGCGGCCACCACGACCGCCACGACCGCCGGGCCGGCCGCCACCTGCGGTCTGACCGATCTCCTTGTTCTGATGCTTGGGCATCATGGCCGGATTGGGACGCGGCATTCCGGTGGTGCCACCGGGACGCGGCATCCGGTCGCCGCCGGGACGAGGAGCGCCCTCACGACGCTGTCCGCCGGGACGCGGCCCCCCGCCCTGCTCGGAGCGACGGCGTCCCTGACCCATACCCTGGCTGGACGCGAAGGGGTTGTTGCCCGGCCGCGGTCCGCCGGTGCGCCTGGCACCGGGCTTGCCCGGGGTGGGACGGGGGCCCGACGGCAGCCCGCCCGATGAGCCCGGCCGTGGGCCGCCCGGTCGCGGACCGGGGGTCGGCGCCTGCTTGCGCGCATGGGTGCCGGGGCCCGGCACCTTGCCGATGCCTCCGGGCTTGGGGGCGTTCGTCGACGGGCGCGGAGCTCCACCGTCGCGGCGCGTCGACTCCTTGGCCGGACGGGGGGCATCCTCCCGGGCCTCGGGCTTCTCGGTCGCAGCCCTGTTCTGGGAGTTCGGCTTCGGCCCGGGCTTCATCAGTCCGGGGCGCGGGGTCGAACTGGTGCGCGCGGCCGACGACTCGGTGGGAGCGGCGCTGAATCCACCCGGCTTCACCGAGCCGGGTGTCGGACGGGGGCCCGGCACCGGCGCCTTGCGGGGGGCGGGACGGGGCGCGCGGCTCGGTGCGGATCCCTTGGCGGGCCCCGCGGAGTCGGCGGTGTCATTGGAGGCGGTCTTGCCGCCCGGCTTGGCGGCCGAGCCGCCGTTGGAAGGCGCGAGCTGGTCGCGCACGCGCCGGACCACCGGCGCCTCGATCGTTGAGGATGCCGAACGGACGAATTCGCCCATATCGCCCAGCTTCCCCAGAAGCTGCTTGCTTGTCAGTCCGAGCTCCTTCGCGAGCTCATAGACACGGACCTTGGCCACTACTCTCCTTCGGGCCCGGCCGTGCTGGCTCGGGCCGACTAGATGCTGAGAATGCTCATTGATGCGTACTCATCGAGTGTTCATGAGCGCCTGCTCACTTTCTTGTCAGTCCCCCGGCGATGCAGGAGAACGCATAGATCGGTGAGGCCACCGGTACCTCCGGTGGACATGCGCCCGATATTCTACCGAAATCGGCGATCAAGCCCAATTCTCCGGTTCCGGCAGCCAGTCGACGCCCGGTGGCACGGCCGTGACCCGGCGACGGAAGGACCTCGCGAACCCGCCTCGCAGCGCCGCCCTCCAGCATTCCGCATCAGGGTGCAGGTGCGCGCCACGGCCCGGTGCCCGGGATCCAGGATCGAGGACCACATGATCCCCATCGAGGACGAATCTCACCATGGTGGCGGGATCGGCGGTGCGCCGGCATCCGACGCAGGTGCGCACCGGGGGCGTCGCGCGAGGCATCCGGATCAGCACTCCACGGGGCTGTCGGGGCGGATGTCGATCCGCCAGCCGGTGAGCCGGGCCGCCAGCCGGGCGTTCTGGCCCTCGCGACCGATGGCCAGTGAGAGCTGGTAGTCCGGCACGATCGCCCGGGTGGCCCGGGCGTCGGCGTCCAGCACGGTGACCTGCTTGACCTTCGCCGGGGACAGGGCGGCCCCGACGAAGGTGGCCGGATCCTCCGACCAGTCGATGATGTCGATCTTCTCCTCGTCCAGCTCGTGCATCACCGCACGCACCCGCTGCCCCATCGGGCCGATGCATGAGCCCTTGGCCGACACGTCGGGGTTGTGGGAGACCACCGCGATCTTCGAGCGGTGCCCGGCCTCTCTGGCCAGGGCCTTGATCTCGACCACGCCCTGCTCGATCTCGGGCACCTCCAGGGCGAAGAGCTTGCGGACCAGGTTCGGGTGGGTGCGCGAGACGATGACCTGGGGACCGCGCATCTCCTTGCGCACCGCGACCACGTAGACCCTCAGGCGACGGCCGTGGGTGTACTTCTCGCCGGGCACCTGCTCGGCGGGGGGCATGATGGCCTCGATCGAGCCGAGGTCGACGCGCACCGTCCGGTTGTCCCGGAAGGACTGCTGGACGACGCCGGTGACGACGTCCCCCTCGACGGCGGAGAACTGGCCGAACTTCTGCTCATCCTCGGCCTCGCGCAGGCGCTGGAAGATCACCTGCCGGGCAGTGGATGCCGCCACCCGTCCGAAGTCGCTCGGGGTGCCATCGTACCAGCCGATGACATTGCCCTCCTCGTCCTTCTCCGGCACCATCACCGCGACATTGCCCGACTTGCGGTCCAGCTCGATCCTGGCGTCCCGGACGGGGTGGTCGGTCTTGGCGTAGGCGTTGAGGAGGGCGTCCTCCAGGGTCTCGATGAGATAGTCGAGCGAGATCTCCTTGTCCCGCTCGATCATCCGCAGTGCTGCCAGGTCGATATCCATCTCAGTTCTCCTCATCGGTCACGGCGGGCTTACGGCTCATCTCGACCTGCACGACGGCGCGCCGGATCAGGTCGAGGGAGATCTCACGGGTCTGCGTGAGCGGCTTGTGGGGCTTGGATCCGGGGGCCGGCACCTCGAGAGTGACGGTGGACTCGTCGGAGGCCAGGATTCGCCCCTCGACCGGATCCTCGTCCTCGAGGGTCACCGCCACCAGCCTGCCCCGGTTGCGCCGGAAGTGCCTGGGCTCGGTCAGCGGGGTCGACACTCCGCGCGAGGAGACCTCCAGGGTGTACGGGGCGCTTCCGGTCGCGTCGGACTCGTCGAGGACACGAGAGATCTCGGAGGTCGCCTCGCCGATCTCGTCGAGGCCCGGCCCGCGGCCGTCGGCCCCATCACCGTCGACGGTGATCCGCAGCAGGCTCCTTCGGCCCGCACGCACGACGTCCAGCTTCTCGAGCTCCATGCCGAGCTGGGAGAGCAGCGGCCCGATCAGATCGGTGAGCTGATTCTCGTTCATCCCTTGCCTCGTTCTGTTGTGGTGTCGGTTGTGGGGCCAGTCTAGGAGATGAACCACGGGCCGGGCTTCCGGATACCCTGTCACCATGACTTCCCGGGCCCCGAGCAGACGCAGCATCCTCATCGCGGGCGCCGGCCTCATCGGGATCGGTGCGGCGGGCTGCTACCGGGTCTCCCCCGTCATCGACGCCGGGGCGCGCACGACCCCCGAGATCACCGTCACCCCGCGGCGGCGCGCCGCACTGAACACCGAGACGGCGCTCGCGTCGGCCGCACGGCAGGCGGCCGCGCTCGCATCCGGCTCCCGTACCGCCGTGCTCTCCGCACTGGCGCAGATGCACACCCTGCACGCGGGAGTTCTGGCCCAGGCCGATCCGCTGGCCGGCCAGAACGCCGACTCCGATCCGGTGATCACACCGACTCCGGTGGCATCGGCGTCTGCCCCACTCCCCCAGCTGCTGACCGACGAGAAGCGGGCCGCCGACCAGTACGTCCACGATGCCCTCGCAGCGGACACTCCCGGCGAGGCCCTGCTGTGGGCCTCCCTGGCGGTCTTCGCCTCGGGGGCGAGCGCGGCGGGCGCCGCGCCGGTGCGCGGCGACGGCGAACCGGTCTCGCTGCCCGTCGAGGACCCCACCAGTGCGCGCCAGGTGCTGCTGTCGAGGCTCAACGCCCTGGTGGCCGGACTCGAGTGGGGTGTGGGCCGGCTGCCCGCCACCGACTCCCTGCGCTCCATCGGCACCAGGAGGCTCGACGCCGTCGCGACCCAGCAGGCCAGGCTCCGGGCGCTCCTGCGGGAGGCATCCGCCACCCCTACCCCGGCCCTGCCCGGCTATCCGATGCCCGCCACCCCCTCGACCCCCCGGTCGACCCGCGAGCTGTGGGTCTCCCTGGAGCTGGGGGTGCTGTCCGGCCACGGCCGGGTGGTCGCGGCGGCCTCCGGAACCGAGCGCTCCACGGCGATCACCGCCATGGGCGATCAGGCAGCTCAGGTGACCGGCTACGGCTCGGGCATGCCCGCCTGGCCGGGATGGGTGTGACCGGCACCGGTCCGACGTCAGTGAAACGCGACGACGGTGTCGTAGGCCAGTTTGAAGCCCAGGCCCACCACCGCCACCAGGAAGACCCTGCGGACGAAGGCGTTGCCGTGACGCACCGCGGTGCGGGCGCCGATCCATCCTCCGGCGAGATTGGCCAGGGCCATCGGCAGCCCCACCCGCCACCAGATGACGCCGTGGGCCCAGAAGACCGCGATCGCCCCGGCATTGGTGGCGAGGTTCGCCAGTTTGGCCAGGGCCGAGGCCTCGAGGAAGCCGTAGCCGATGAGCCCCACCAGGGCGATGACGAAGAAGGTGCCGGTGCCCGGCCCGATCGCCCCGTCGTAGATGCCGATGAGTACACCTGTTCCCGCCAGCCGCAGGTACCGCGCGAGGCCGTGATGACGCACCCGGCTCACCAGCCCCATGGAGGGCCGTCGCCAGGTGAAGATCCCCACCCCGACGAGCACCACGAGCACGATCGGGATGAACCATCGCTTCGGGAGGAACTGCACCAGCCGCGCTCCGGCGCTGGACCCCAGCACGGCCCCGGCCATCACCGCCGCCGCCGAGGGCAGGTGTACCCGGATCGTCCGCAGGTAGGTCATCGAAGCGGTGAGTGTGCCGGCGATCGACGAGATCTTGTTGGTGCCGGCGACAGTGGCCACCGGGGCGTTCTGGGGCAGCCCGACCAGCAGCGCGGGCAGTTGGATGAGCCCGCCCCCGCCGACCACGGCGTCCACCCAGCCGGCGAGGAAGGCAGCCGCCATCAACAGGATCATCAGGTGCGGGGCCAGCGAGGCGTCGAGAGTCACCTCACCACTGTGATGTAATCGGTTTGTGCTTCTCAACCCTTACGGTGCCGGTCCGGTCAACCTGGCCGCCGATCTGGCCAATGATCCGCCGCACTCCCCCGTCGAGCTCGAGGAGCGCTGCACGGCTGCCGGGCTCAACGTCGATCGCCCGGTCTCCAGCGGAGATGTCGAGGGTGTGCGCGGGCTGCTCGCCGAGTGGGTCGCCGTGGTCGACTCCCCCGACGAGCCCACCCGCGCGAGACTCCTCAACGATCTGCTGGACAGGTGGTCGAGTCACCCGCGCCTGGTCCGCCATGACGACCAGGGCTGGCACCTGCACTACCGCGACGACGACGTCGTCTTCGCCGGCATGCTCGGCACCCTGGTCAGTGTGGGCACCGCCCTGCACCTGACCGGTCGCGGGATGGATCGCCTGGGCCGGTGCGCCGCGATCGACTGCGACAGGATCTTCGCCGACACCTCGCGCAACGGGCGCCAGCGGTACTGCTCCACACGCTGCAACAACAGGTCGGCGGTGCGGCGTCACCGGGCTCGGTGACGCCGCACCGCCGACTCTCAGCCGCGGACCTCGGCGAGGATCTCTGCCACGGCGTCGGCCACGGGCACCTCCCGCCTGGTACCGGAGCGGCGGTCGCGGATCTCCACGACGCCGTCCTTCAGGCTGCGGCCCACCACCACGGAGGTGGGCATGCCGAGCACCTCGGAGTCGGCGAACTTGACCCCGGGCGAGGCCTTGCGGTCGTCCAGCAGCACCTCGAGCCCGGCGTCCTGGAGGTCTCCGGCGATCCGTTCGGCCTCGTCGAGGACGTCGGCCCCCTTGCCGGTGGCCAGCACGTGGACGTCGAAAGGGGCCAGTTCGCGGGGCCATGACAGGCCCTTGTCGTCGCAGGTGTACTCGGCCACGGCGGCCACGGCGCGGGAGACCCCGATGCCGTAGGAGCCCATGGTCACGGTGACCAGTTTGCCGTTGCGGTCGAGCACCTTCAGCCCCAGCGCCTCGGCGTACTTGCGGCCGAGCTGGAAGATGTGGCCCATCTCGATGCCGCGGGCCAGGGTGAGCGGCCCCGATCCGTCGGGGGCCGGGTCGCCCTCGCGGATCTCGGCGACGTCGATGACGCCGTCCGGGGTGAAGTCACGGCCCGCCACCAGGTTGAAGACGTGGTGGTCCTTCTCGTCGGCGCCGGTGATCCAGGCGGTGCCGGTGACGACCCTCGGATCGACGAGGTAGCGCACCCCGGAGGCGTTCTTCTCGCCGAGCGCCCGCGGGCCGATGTATCCCTTCGCCAGTTCGGGGTGGGCGGCGAAGTCGTCGTCGGTGAAGGGTTCGGCGACCGCCGGGTCGAGGGCCGCCTCCAGCCGCTTCTCATCGACCTCGCGGTCGCCGGGCAGCCCGATCGCCAGCGGTTCACGGGTGCCGTCGGGGCCGGTGACCATGAAGACGACGTTCTTGAGGGTGTCGCAGCCCCGCCACGGCCGGTCCGCACGCGGCTTGATCTCGTTGGCCATCGCCACGAGTGTCTCGATGGTCGGCACGCCGGGGGTGTGGACGATCTCGGGGGCGGGCGCACCGGAGAAGTCGAGGGGCTCGGGGGCGGCGATCCGCACGGCCTCCACGTTGGCGGCGTAGCCGCCCGGGGAGCGCACAAAGGTGTCCTCGCCGTTCTCGGCGACGGCCAGGAACTCCTCGGAGCGCGAGCCGCCCATCGGGCCGGACATCGCCTTGACGATGGCGTAGTCGAAGCCGAGCCGGTCGAAGATCCTGATGTAGGCGTCACGGTGCTTGTTGTAGGAGGCGTCCAGGCCCTCGTCGTCGACGTCGAAGGAGTAGGAGTCCTTCATCACGAATTCGCGGCCGCGCAGGATGCCGGCGCGCGGCCGGGCCTCGTCCCGGTACTTGGTCTGGATCTGGTAGATGGCCAGCGGCAGGTCCTTGTAGGACGAGTACAGGTCCTTGACCAGGAGGGTGAACATCTCCTCGTGAGTGGGCCCGAGCAGCATGTCGACGCCCTTGCGGTCCTGCAGCCGGAACAGATTGTCGCCGTACTCGACCCAGCGGTTGGACTCCTTGTAGGGGTCGGCGGGCAGCAGGGCCGGGAAGAGCACCTCCTGAGCGCCCATGGCGTCCATCTCGGAGCGGACGATGCCCTCCACCTTGCGCAGCACCTTCAGCCCCAGCGGAAGCCAGGTGTAGATGCCGGGCGCAGCCCTGCGGATGTAGCCGGCTCGGACCAGCCAGCGGTGACTGGGCACCTCGGCGGCCGCGGGATCCTCCCGCAGGGTGCGCACGAACAGCTCTGACATGCGGGTCAACACGTGACTCACCTTTCCGGTCGCCCTGGCCCTCCGCCGCCCTTCGACGTGACCCGGCACGATCCGCGCAGATCCTACCGTGCCGCCACCGTGTACCCGGCGCCGGAACCGAGCACGGCCTCCTCGACGGCTTCCACGAAGGCGTCGGGGCGCTTGGGGATCCGGCGCAGATCCTCCAGGGTGGGGCGTGCGGCGACGATGACGAGCAGGCGCTTGTTCTTGACGACGGCGCGCTCCAGATCCGGGGCGAGGTCGGCCTCGATGACCGGCCCGTCCTCGAAGGCCGTGACGGTGACGCGACCGGGTGCCACATCGACGGCCGCCTCGGTGGCCTTGTCCATCTGACGTCCTCCCGACAGTTGGCCGCGCACCAGCCTGTGCCAACGATGGTCGGTGAGCCGGGCGGCCGTGACGGCCGGATCGTCGACGTTGACCAGCAGCAGCGGCTCGGTGGCGTAGCGCCGCGGAGCCCCGGCGGAAGGCATGAAGAGCCTGCGGCGGTGGGCAGGCACCGGCAGCGGGAAGGTGATGCCCCGCCAGATCAGTGGGGCGGGCGAGGACTGGGAGGTCATGGGGCCAGTCTGCCCGAACTCCGTCCCGCCTCTCAGGACAGCCTCCTCATCACCACCGAGGCCTCGTAGGTGGAGGTGCTGCCGGCTCCGGTGAACACCCCTTTGAAGGGGACGACGTCGGCATATTCGCGTCCGGTGCCGACCCTGGCATGGCTCTCCCCGGAGTCGACGAGGTTGGTGGGGTCGAAACCCGTCCACTCGCCGTCCCACCACTGCACCCAGGCATGCGTCTGGGCCTCGACGGGCTCCCCCGGCTCGGCCTCGCTGCGCGGCAGTACATACCCGGAGACGTACCGGGTGGGGATCCCCAGGCTTCGCAGGCAGCCGATGACCAGGTGGGCGATGTCCTGGCAGACTCCCGACCGGGCCCGCCAGGCCTGCTGTGCGGTGGTGTCGACGCGGGTCGATCCGGGCACATATCTCACCTGGTCGTGGATCATCTCGGAGACCAGGTGGCCGACCCGGTTGATGGTCATGGACTCGTCGACCAGTTCGCCGGTGAGCTGCCTCAGCTCGGGGCCGGGTTCGGTCACCGGGGAGGTGAGGACGTACTCGTACCAGCGGTCATGGCCGGCGTCGACCCGGGGCAGGGTCATGCCGGAGTCCACGTGGGGCAGCTTGACGATGTCGAGGGTGGTGTCGGCGGTGACGGTGAGCCGCTCGTGGGGTTCGTGAATCTCGAAGGAGGTCACCTGCGTGCCCCAGTAGTCGACGTAGGAGTACTGCCACGGCTGGGGGATCACGCTGATCGAGGTGTGCCGGATGAGCTGGGACTCGGAGTACAGCGGAGTCATCCGCACCTCGTCGAAGCTCTGGGACACCGGCCCGTCGTAGTGGACGTCGGTGCGGTGCTGGATGCGCAGTGTGGTGGTCATGGCGTCATCCCTCATGCCAGTAGGCCACGTCGGCCCCTTGGAAGTAGTGGGCGGACAGGGCGTCGGTGGCCCGGTGGCAGGTCTGGCTGAGCCGGGACATCTGCTCGCCCAGACCCTCGAGAAGGGCCTGGTCGGAGCGGTACTCGAACTCGGCGCGGGCTCGCCCGAGCAGGCGTTGGGCATCGGATTGGAAGCCGGTGCGCCGGCCCGTGTCGAGACGGGCCAGGCAGTCCTCGGCCTCAGCCAGGCAGTGCACCACTGATCGGGGGCACAGCCGGTCGCGCAGCAGGAAGTCGACGGCGGCGCCCCGACTGCGATCCCCGCCCCGGCTGATGAGGAAGGCATGGTCGGCGCCGCAGGCCCGCAGCGTGATGATCTGGACCTCGCCGTCGTCGACGGGAGCCACCGAGACCATCCGGGAGGTGACGTCGATCCTCTCGATCATCCGGCCGAGACAGTGGAAGTCCCAGCCCTCGTCGTGGCTCATCGTGGAGTCGACGATCCCGGTGACGGCATAGCAGTGGTCGAGCACGGTGCGCAGCGCCAGTTGCTGGTAGGTGCTGCGCAGCTGGCCCTGGGCGACGGCCCGCCATGCGCGGTTGATCTCCTCCCAGGTCTCCAGGGACAGCACCTCCCGGGCCCGCCGGGCGGCGGCCCGGCAGTTGGTCAGCGCCGAGACGATCGAGACCGGTGAGGCGGCGTCGTGGCCGAGCATCCGCCACGCGTCCGGGTGCCCGGTCTCGGGTGGTGCTCCGATGCTGGCGAGCAGGGCGGCCGAATCGGCGCCGCGGCCGCCGGTCTCGTCGGCGGTCGCCTCAAGGTGGACGCGAAGCAGCCTGGCCACATCCTCGGCCCGCTCCAGGTAGCGTCCGATCCAGAACATGGACTCCGCCAGTCTGCTCAACATGTCGGCTTCCCCTGCTCTGCACGGCGATCAGCCCGATCCTGGCGATCCGGCCGGCTCCGGGGCCCGGTCTGCTGCTGCTGGCCCTGCTGGGCCTCCCAGATCGATCGGTCGGGCTGGTCCATGGGGCCCGACGCCGCGAGTCGCGGCTCGGCCTGGCGCGGCGGGGCCTCGGCCTGGATACCGATGGCGGGCGGCCGGTCGGGCCTGCGGGCCCCCGGCGCCCCGAGCACCCAGGTGTCCTTCGATCCGCCGCCCTGGGAGGAGTTGACGATGAACTGGCCCTCTCTCAGAGCCACCCGGGTGAGACCGCCGGGCAGCACCCAGATGGAGTCCCCGTCGTTGATGGCGAAGGGCCGCAGGTCGACCCGTCGGGGGCGCAGCCTGTCGTCGACGAAGGTGGGGACGGTGGACAGCTGCACGAGCGGCTGGGCGATCCATCCGCGCGGGTCGGCGCACAACCTGGCGCGGGCGGCGTCCAGCTGGGCGGCGGTGCACTCGGGGCCCATGATGATGCCCTTGCCTCCGGATCCGTCGACCGGTTTGACGACGAGCTCGTCGAGGCGGTCGAGGACCTCCGCGAGCGAGTCGGGCTCCTCCAGCCGCCAGGAGTCGACATTGGGCAGCACCGGTTCCTCGCCGCAGTAGTAGCGGATGAGATCGGGCAGGTAGGTGTAGATGAGCTTGTCGTCGGCGACCCCGTTGCCGATCCCGTTGGCCACCGTCACCGCGCCGTTGGCGATCGCCGACACCAGGCCCGCGGCGCCCAGCACGGAGTCGGGGCGGAAATGCACCGGATCGATGAACTCGTCGTCGACTCTGCGGTAGATGACGTCGACCCGGTTGAGCCCGGATGTGGTGCGCACGTAGACCCGGCCCTGGCGGCACACCAGATCGGGACCCTCGACCAGTGGCACGCCCATGGTGCGGGCGAGCAGGGAGTGCTCGTAGTAGGCCGAGTTGTAGACGCCGGGGGTCAGCACCACGACATTGGGTTCCGAGACCCCGGCGGGTGCGGCCGCCTCCAGCGCGGCGCGCAGCCGGGAGGGGTAGACATCGACCGGCTCCACATTGTGCTGGCGCATGATGTCGGGCATGCCGGCGGCCATCGCGGCCCGGTTGGTGAGGACGTAGGAGACGCCCGAGGGGATCCGGACGTTGTCCTCCAGGACCCGCATGGTGCCGTCGCCGTCGCGGATGAGATCGATCCCCGCGACGTGGATCCGCACCCCGTTCGCAGGGGCGAAGCCGGCCACCTGGCGCACGAAGTTGGGCGAGGAGACCACCAGCCTGCGGGGCACGACGCCGTCGTCGAAGACCTGGCCGGAGCCGTAGACGTCGCCGAGGAACCGCTCCAGGGTGTAGACGCGCTGAGCCACGCCGGTGCTGATGGTGTCCCATTCGGAGGCCTCGATGATCCTCGGCATGATGTCGAGGGGGAAGGGCTTCTCGGTGCCGCCCAGATCGAAGGTGACACCGGAGTCGACGTAGCGGGAGGCCAGGTAGGCGGCCCGGGAGCGCACCTCCTCGACGCCGAGCCGGTCGAATCCCCCGGCCAGCCGGGCGCACTGGGGACGGACGCCGTCGCCGTCCAGCAACTCATCGTGGATGAGCGGGGAGGTCGGATACCCGTCGAGCAGTGACTCCATGGCCACATGCTGGCCGAGTCGTGTTACAGCGGCCGGTGGTCGTCGTTACAGCAGTGTTTCGCGGGAGCCGCCCTGTCCCCTCAAGCCCCGCCGCATGGCGATGGCGCTATCGGCGGTCGGGGTTGATCCAGCCGAGGCCGTCGAAACGGGCGAAGTCGCTGTCGAAGGAACAGATCCTGGTGCCGTGCTCGATGGCGAGCGCTGCCAGGTGCGCGTCGGTGACGAGGTTTCCACGCAGATCGCCTTCGATGAGGAGCCGTCCGAGGATGTCGCGGTGGCGGCCTCCCGGTGTGGGCACCCAGGCCTGGTCGGCGTCGAGCCAGTCGGTGATGAAGCTCCACGCGTCGGCCGGGGTCAGGGCCTCATCCATGAGTGGCAGGATGCGTCGCCAGATGCGGGAGACGGCGGGCTGGGACACGCCGTACATGTCGGCGGCGCACATCTGGACCATGTCCTGGCGCAGGAGCAGCAGGCCTCCACCGAACTCCTCGTGGCTTCGAGCCGTGGCAAAGCTCTCAATCGCTCTTGCCGCCCTCGCGGCATCCCACAAATAGGCCGGGGTATCAGGCCGCATAGAAATCCTCTGCACCACGCATGGCCGACGCCATGAAGTACGGATTCCTCACCGACCGGGTGACGACTAGGTCGACGCTCCGGCCGGCGATCTTCTCCAGAACGTCCATCGAGCCGAAGTGGTCCTCGAGCAGATCGTCTCTGCCACTGGGGCCCCGGCCGGCCTGAACCCATGGCGGTGTATACACGGCGCTCTGGGGATCACATTGCTACCGCCCGTTCGATGCCGAACCGGGACGCCGATCACTGCGCCGTCCTCCCGACAAGGAGTATGTGATGACTGTAGAACCCGTTCCCGAATCCGAGGCCAGGCTGCGCGCTCTCGCCGAGACCGGCAGCCTGGCACTGCCCACCGTCCCCACCGCCCCACGCAGCCTGTCGGTGACGGGCGCGGCTCCGCCCGGCCCCGCGGAGCCCTCGACACTGGGCCTGGTGAAGTTCCGCGACGAGCTGCCGCAACCACCGGTCATCGACGCCCGGCAGCTGCCGGAGGACCGGCCCCTGCCGATCTGCGCCCGGCCGGTACGGACGCAGCTGCACGCCGACCTTCCCGAGACCGTCGTCTGGGCCTACGAGGGCTCGATTCCCGGACCGACCATCGTGGTGGGATCGGGCCGCGAGGTGCGCGTCGACTGGGGCAACGATCTCGTCACCACCATGCACGCCGAGCGCGCGGCACTGCCCTACGACGTGGTGCGCGTGCCACCCCAGCCGGGCGGCGTCGGCGCCACGGTCAGGCTGGCCAACCTGCCGGGCGGTCGTATGGAGGCCCACGAGAGCCACGGGCACGATGATCCGGAGAACGCCTACCCCATGCTGCCGGGCACCGACGCCATCCGCTCGGCCACCGTCGTCCACCTGCACGGATCCCTCACCGACGGCCACAACGACGGATGGGCGCACAACGTGGCCCTTCCCGGCCGCTGGACGCGATGCAGCTATCCGAACGAGCAGGAGTCGGCGACGCTGTGGTACCACGACCATGCGATGGCGGTCACCCGCTTCAGCGTCTACGCGGGACTGGCCGGTTTCTATCTCATCCGCGACGACGTCGAGGATGCCCTGTGCCTGCTGTCGGGCGACCGGGAGCTGGTGCTGGCGATCCGCGACGTCAACCTGGAGACCGAACCCGGCGGGAGCGACTCCTTCGCCCCGACCGGGCGGGCGCTCTACAAGCAGGCGGGTATCGGCGAGGGCGATGCGGCGACGGAGATCCCCGTCACCGGCCCGTACACGCTCGTCAACGGGAAGATCTGGCCGACCAACCGCGCCCAGCCCTGCTGGCAGCGGCTGCGCCTGCTCAACGCCTCCAACGCCCGGATCCTGAGGCTGGCCCTCTACGACACCACCGAGGAGAACATCCCGGCCGGCAGCGCCCCTCTGCCGGCCCGTACCGATGGCGGCTTCGGCGACGACCCGACCGCCTTCGGCATGCACCGGCTGCCCGATGCCCTGGTGGTGATCGGCACCGATGCCGGACTGCTTCCAGCCCCGGCCACCGCTCCCGGCGGAGCGGTGAACCTGGGCCCCGGGGAGCGGATGGACGTGCTGGTGAACCTCGCGTCCCTGGCTGGTCGCACCCTCGAACTGCGCAACGAGAACGCGACGGTGCTGCGCCCCCAGCCCGGCCAGGCCGACGCCACGGCGCTGCAGATCCGGGTCGGCGACACCCCGGTCCGCGACTCGTTCACCCTGCCCGCCAAGCTCTCGCCGAACCAGCGGTGGACGCTGCGGCCCGACAACCGGATCGTGGTGGGCCCCGATCCCCACCACGACGTCATCGCCCCCGAGCAGCAGATCTGGCTCGTGGTGGCCCCGCCCGGAACCGAGGGCGGCGGCCACCCCCAGTTGTGGGAGATGGCCGACATCAGCGACCTGCCGCCGCACCAGGTGGGCGCCCACGACGTCATCCGGCTGGCCGGAGGCCCGGGTCAGAGCCCGCTGGTGCTCAGAGCCGCGGCGAAGCTCTTCGACGACACCGTGACGATCATGATCGCCGAGGGGGCATGGATCCGGTGGAACGTCATCCATCTCGGCGGGCCGGCCCATCCGATGCACATCCACATGACGTCGTTCCAGATGATCGAGCGCCGCGCCTGGGCACTGGGGCAGGGGGGCAACGTGCCGGGATTCGATCCGGCCACCGGCTCGACCCCGTCGCCGCTCCCGGTGCCCGGCCCCGGACCGGCGATCGATCCGGTGACCGGGGGCACCAAGGACACCTGGGTGGTCCAGCCCGGTGAGGTCGTCAGCGTGCTGGGGCGCTTCGGCGGGGCGACCGGCGAGTTCATGTACCACTGCCACATCCTCGACCACGAGGACCACACCATGATGCGCCCCTTCGTCGTGCTGCCCCGCGACATCCTGGCCATGCACGGCGGCCATGGAGGCGGAGGCCACGACGGGGGCCACCATGGCTGATCAGTAGAGGACGGTCGCCATCTCCCCGGCGTCGCGGAAGCCGACCTGCCGGTACATCCTCAGCGCCCGGGTGTTGAAGTCGTTGACGTACAGGGAGACGGTGCTGTGGCGGCGACGGCACAGCCTGGCCACGCCTGCCATGGCGCGCGCAGAAGCGCCGTGACCGCGCAGTGCGGGATCCAGCCACACCCCCTGGATCTGGCAGACGTCGCGCCACGCGACGCCGATGTCGGACTTCCAGCGGACCTGGCCGTCCTCGACGATCCCGAAGCACTGGCCGCGCCGGACGAGCTGCCGCATGTGCCGGCGGTAGCTGTGCGTCGGGTCGATCGGAGAGACGCCGACCTCCTCGGTGTACATGGCCACCGCGGCCCGGAAGTACGAGTCGAAGTCGGCGTCGTCGATCCTGCGGACCCGAGGGTCCGGGGTGATCGCGGGTTCTCCGTCGAGGACGAGCAGCGGCTGATGGGCGCGGATCTCGCGGGTGCGTGACCAGGGATGGCCCCACCGTCGCGACAGCTCGGCGTGCAGTCCCATCACCAGGTCCGAACGGCCCATGATCGAGGAGGAGCGCCGCCACGGGCCGACGTGGGAGGCCAGCTGGGCCACCGCTCCCGGTTCCCCGCAGGGCACCAGGTTCGCGCCGGCATGGAGCATCCCGACCAGTTCCCGGCCCTGCCAGGCACCATGGACCGGGCACCCGAGGCGAGACCGGTCAAGGCCGCCCTCGGACATCCGGGAGAGCAGGAAGACATTGGTGAGGGGATCGGCCGACGCCAGCTCCCGGGCGGCCGGCAGGTCGGTGTCGTCGAGCACCCGGATCCGGGTGCCCATCTCAGGAGACCGACACCGCGGGGCTGCCGGCCTCGCCGATCTGTGAGGCGAGGCGGTTGGCCTCCTCGACGATGGTCGGGACGATCTCGTGCTCGGGGACGGTCCGGATCACCTCGCCGTGCATGAAGATCTTGCCCTTGCCGTTACCTGCCGCCACGCCGAGATCGGCCTCGCGGCCCTCCCCCAGACCGTTGACGACGCACCCCATCACGGCGACCCGCAGCGGGGCGTCGAGACCCTCGAGGGCGTCGGTGACCTGGTTGGCCAGCGTCAGGACGTCGACCTGGCATCGTCCGCAGGAGGGGCAGGAGACGATCTCCAGGCCGCGTTCGCGCAGGTTGAGGGCCTCCAGGATCTTGATGCCGACCTTGACCTCCTCGACCGGATCGGCCGACAGCGAGACGCGGATGGTGTCGCCGATCCCCTCGGCGAGCAGATGGCCGAATGCCACCGAGGACTTGATGGTGCCCTGGAAGGCGGGGCCGGCCTCGGTGACTCCCAGGTGCAGCGGGTAGTCGCACTGCTCGGAGAGCTGCTCGTAGGCCTTGATCATCACCACCGGGTCGTGATGCTTGACCGAGATCTTGAAATCGCCGAAGCCGACGGCCTCGAAGAGGCTGGCCTCCCACAGGGCCGACTCCACGAGTGCCTCGGCGGTCGGGGAGCCGTATTTGGCGAGCAGGCGCGGGTCCAGTGATCCGGCATTGACGCCGATCCTCAGGCTCACCCGGTGCTCGGTGGCGGACTTGCAGATGTCGGCGATCTGGTCGTCGAATTTGCGGATATTGCCCGGGTTGACGCGCACCGCGCCGCACCCGGCCTCAATGGCCTCGAAGACGTACTTCGGCTGGAAGTGGATGTCGGCGATCACCGGGATCTGAGACTGCTGGGCGATGATCGGCAGCGCCGCGGCGTCCTTGTCGGTGGGGCAGGCGACCCGTACGATGTCGCATCCGGCCGCGGTGAGGGCCGCGATCTGCTGGAGAGTGGCCCCGATGTCGTGGGTCTTGGTGGTCGTCATCGACTGCACGGAGATGGGGGCGTCACCCCCGACCAGCACATCGCCGACCCGGATCTGGCGGGTCCGGCGGCGGGGCGCCAGGGTGGGGACGGGAGGTTTGGGCATACCCAGATTGACGCTCATCGAGGTCCAGCTCCTGAAGTCGACGTTATCCACCGCACAGTCTCTCACCCCGCACCAATCCGGGCATCCACCGCTTCGATGCCCAACTTCACCTCGACGCCCGGCCATCGGCCGTCCTTCGCCTCGATCACGGCGTCGATCTCGTCGCGCCCCTTCGAATCGCGATAGTGGAACACGCCACGCGCACCCGACGCCTGCGCAAAGACCCTCAGGTCGTGGACGACCTGCGACTCGAAGAGGAACCCCAGGATGTTGAGGTCCGCCAGGAGGCGCTCACTGCCCGCTCCGAGCAGACAGGCCGCCAAGGAGGGATCGGCGAGATGGCGCTTCGGCGTCTGGACCGCCACGCTTCTCGACCGCGTATTGGAACCCAGTGGATTTCTCCACCAGGTTCAGAGGATCTTCACCGGTGAGACGATGTCGGCGACGATGAGCACGACCCCCATCAGTACCATCGCGACGCCGATCGCCCAGGCCACCGGCAGCATCATGGCGGTATCGGCGGGGCCGGGGTCGCCCTTGCCCCGCAGCCGCCAGATGGCCCGCTTGATCGACTCGTAGACGGCCCCGGCGATATGGCCGCCGTCCATCGGGGGCAGCGGCACGACATTGAGCCAGAACAGGAAGAGGTTGAGGGAGCCCAGCAGGCTGCCGCCGATCGCGACCTTGTCGCCGATCCCCAGTTCGCGGTCGCCGGCCACGTCCCCGGCCATCCGGGAGGCGCCGACGATGCTCATCGGGCTGTTGAGGTCGCGGGCCTGCCCTGTGACCATGTCCGCGGCGACATTCCAGGTGAGCACCGGCAGCCTCACCAGGGCGTAGAGGGCCTGCTTCGACATGGTCCACATCTGCTCGGCGGTGTCGAGCGGCCCGGAGTGGATGATCTCAGTGTCGGGGCTGAATCCCAGGAAACCCGCCTCGACGGTCTTTCCGGGATCCAACCGGTCGGCAACCTGGTTGAGGCGGGTGTCGGCCACTGGCAGACTGACCCGCTGCCCGTTGCGCTCCACCACCAGGGCGGCCGGCCTGTCCCGGTTGGCGCGGATGAGATCGGAGAGCTGATCCCAGGAGCTGATGGCGTGGCCGTTGAAGGAGACGATGGTGTCTCCGCCGCGCAGCCCCATCTGGCGGGCGGGGGTCTCCGGATCACCGGTGCGGCATGTCTGATCGGTGCGATCGGCCGCGATCACGCACTCCTGGACGGCGGCCACGGTCGTCGTCTGCCCGGTGCGCCCGTAGATCCCGAAGACCGCCCAGAAGATGAGGAAGGCCAGCAGCAGGTTGGTGAGGATGCCCCCGCTCATGATGACCAGCCGTTGCCACACGGGCTTGTCGCTGAAGATCCTGCCGTCGTCTCCCGGGCCGATGTCCTCGGCCTCCACCTCGTGGGCCTCGTCGGCCAGCCTGGTCAGCCGATTCTGCCGGCGTCGTTCGACACGGCGCGGATACATCCCGATCAGCTTCACATAGCCGCCCAGCGGAATCCACTTGAACCCGTACTCGGTCTCGCCGCGCCGCGTCGACCAGATCCTCGGCCCGAAGCCGGCGAAGTACTCGGTGACCTTCACCCCGAATATCTTGGCGGGGATGAAGTGCCCGCACTCGTGGAGCAGGACGGACACGATGATGAGCGCGAAGAACAGCAGGGCGCCCAGGATCTCGATCAGGACAGTCACGCGCCCAAGTCTGACACGGGCTCCCACCATCGTCGCGGCGGCCATATCCTTCCCTCATGGCCCCCACAGTCGCGGATCTGACCACCGCTCTCGACGCCACCCTCACAGCCGTGGAGAGGACCGGCGCCAGGCCCCACAGCCTCCTGGTCCGACAGCACGACCGGCTCCTGGCCGACGTGCGCTGGGCGCCGTGGGGCGGCGACGAGCCGTGCCTGGCCTACTCCTGCTCGAAGACCTTCACCTCGGCGGCGGTCGGGCTGGCCGTCGCCGACGGGGCCTTCGGCTACCAGGACACCCTGGCCGAGCTGTGGCCCGAGGCCACCGACGGTGCCGGGCCGCGGGCCCGGCGCATCCGGATCCGCGACGCCCTGGCGATGGCCACCGGGCACAGCCAGCAGCAGGCCGACGAGGTCGCCACCGCGATGGCCTGGAACCGGCGTCCCACCGGTGTGGAGACGGCCCGGGCCTTCCTGGCCGCCGAGCCGGTGAGCGCCCCGGGGACGGCCTTCGCCTACAACAACCTGGCCACCTGGATGCTGTCGCGCGTCGTGGCGCGCACCACCGGCCGTGACGTCGCCGACCTGCTCGGCCCGGTACTGGATCGGATCGGCATCGGTCCGGTGCCCTGGACCCGGGATCTCGACGGGATCCCGCTGGGCTACTCCGGCATGCATCTGAGCCCCGACCAGCTCGCCCGTTTCGCCCAGCTGCTGGCCGATGACGGCGTCCACGCCGGCCGACGGCTGCTGCCCGCCGACTGGATCGCCGGACATCGCGTCAGCCACATCGACTCCGATGGCGTCACAGGCCCCGACTGGGGGATGGGATACGGCTGGCAGGTGTGGCGCTCGCGCCACGGCTACCGGATCGACGGAGCCATGGGCCAGCTCGCGCTGATCCTTCCTGAGGCCGACGCCGTGGTGGTCACCACCAACAACATCGACGGCGCCCAACCCGTGATGGACGCCATCTGGACCCACCTGTGGCCGGCCCTGGAGGCGCGGGCCACGGGTGTCAATGACGACGTCGAACCGGATCGCCGCACCCTCGAGGTGCCCGTGATCGGCGGGGATCCGGCGCCCGCGCGCACGGTGAGGGCCACCACGATCGACGGGGACCGGGTGACGATCACCCCCGCGCGCAGTGGCTGGACGCTGGACTGGCGGCGGAGCGACGGGCGGAGGGCCGCCGTCCGGGTGGGCTGCGGCGAATGGCTGCACACCCACCTGCGCCTGCCCGAGGGCGAGCTGGAGATCGCCGCCTCAGGTGGCTGGTCCGGCGCCGAGCTGACGATCGACCTGGCCGTGGTCACCACCCCGCACACCCTGCGGCTGTGCTGGAGCCCCGAGGGCCTGAGCGAGCAGTGGGACACCGAGCCGCTCAACCCGGGGGGCCTGTTCGGCCAGGCCCGCCCGGATCGTTGAGCCGCCCGATCAGACCACGCCCATCGCGATGACGGCGTCGGCCACCTTGGTGAAGCCGGCGATATTGGCACCCAGCACGTAGTTGCCGGGCTGGCCGTACTCCTCTGCGGTCTCGGAACAGCGGTCGTGGATGTCGTGCATGATCTGGTGCAGCTTCTGCTCGGTGTCCTCGAAACTCCACGAGTCGCGGGCGGCGTTCTGCTGCATCTCCAGGGCGGAGGTGGCCACACCGCCGGCGTTGGAGGCCTTCCCGGGCGCGTACTTGACCCCGGCATCCTGGAAGACGCCGATGGCCGCGGGCGTGCAGGGCATGTTGGCGCCCTCGGCGACCGCCACCGCACCGTTGGCGACCAGGGTGGCCGCGGCCTCGTCGTCCAGCTCGTTCTGGGTGGCGCAGGGCAGTGCCACGTCGACCGGCACGTCCCAGATGGAGCCGGTGTCGGAGAAGACGGCCGAGGGGCGGCGCTCCGCGTAGCAGTGGATACGTGCCCGCTCGACCTCCTTGATCTGCTTGAGCAGTTCGAGATCGATTCCCTCCTCGTCGACGATGTAGCCGCTGGAGTCGGAGCAGGCCACCACCTTGGCGCCCAGCTGCTGGGCCTTCTCGATGGCGTAGGTGGCCACATTGCCCGATCCCGACACCGTGACGCGGCGGCCCTCCAGCTGGGTGCCGATCTCCTCGAGCATCTCTTTGACGAAGTAGACCACGCCGTACCCGGTGGCCTCGGTGCGGACCAGGGACCCTCCCCAGGTGAGTCCCTTGCCCGTGAGCACCCCGGACTCGTGCCGGTTGGTGATGCGCTTGTACTGGCCGAAGAGGTAGCCGATCTCGCGTGCGCCGACGCCGATGTCACCGGCGGGCACATCCGTGTGCTCCCCCAGGTTGCGGTAGAGCTCGGTCATGAAGGACTGGCAGAACCGCATCACCTCGCCGTCGGAGGCCGAGTGCGGGTCGAAGTCCGAGCCGCCCTTGGCGCCACCGATCGGCATGCCGGTCAGCGAATTCTTGAAGATCTGCTCGAATCCGAGGAACTTGATGATGCCCAGGTAGACCGAGGGGTGGAACCGCAGGCCGCCCTTGTACGGTCCGAGCACCGAGGAGTACTCCACCCGGAAGCCGCGGTTGATGCGGACCCGGCCGGCGTCGTCGACCCACGGGACACGGAAGATGATCTGGCGCTCGGGCTCGCAGATCCTCGAGAGCACGGCACCCTCGACGTACTCGGGCTTCTTGCGGAGCACCGGGCCGAGGCTGTCGAAGACCTCCTTGACGGCCTGATGGAACTCGACCTCTCCGGGATTCCTCCTCAGGACCTGGTCGTACACCTTCTGCAGTTGAGTATCCATGGAACCTCCTGGTAGAGCGCACCCGCTCGGCGTGCGCCGCGTGGCTCTGGCATTCTCCCATCCTGAAACAGGATGGTTACATTCTGAGATGCGGATGTGCCGGCCAGCGGAGGCTCACGGGCTCAGACGCCGGCACCCTCGGCCCGGCCTCTGGCGGCGAGCTGGCCGCATGCGCCGTCGATCTCCTTGCCCCGGGTGTCCCGCACGGTCACCGGGATCTTCCAGCGCTCCAGAGTCTTCACGAAGGCGTCCTGGTCCTCGGGCCGCGACGCCGTCCACCGGGATCCCGGGGTGGGGTTGAGCGGGATGAGGTTGACGTGGGCCCAGGTCCAGTCGCCGCGACGGCGGATCTGGCGGGCCAGCACGGCGGCCCGGTCGGCCTGGTCGTTGATGTCGCGCATCAGGGCGTACTCGATGGAGACCCGTCGACCGGTGGTCCGGGCGTACTCCCATGCGGCGTCGAGCAGGGCGTCGACCTTCCAGCGCTTGTTCGCGGGGATGAGCTCGTCGCGCAGCTCGTCATCGGGTGCGTGCAGCGAGACCGCGAGGGTGGCGGGGATGCCCTCCTCCGTGAGCGCCTTGATCCTGGGGATCAGGCCCACGGTGGAGATGGTGATCCCCCGGGCGCTCATCCCGATGCCGTGGGGGGCCGGGGCGATGAAACTGCGCACCGCGGCGAGCACCGACCTGTAGTTGGCCATCGGCTCGCCCATGCCCATGAAGACGATGTTGCTCACCCGGCCCGCGCCGGGCACCGCTCCGGAGGCGAGCAGCCGGTCGGCGGCCAGCACCTGGGCGACGATCTCGGCGGTCGACATGTTGCGCTGGATGCCGCCCTGGCCGGTGGCGCAGAAGGGACAGGCCATGCCGCAGCCGGCCTGGGAGGAGATGCACAGGGTGGTGCGCGCCGAGTTGTGACGGGTGGCCGGATAGTGCATGAGCACCGATTCCACCAGGGATCCGCCGTGCAGCCGCCAGAGGGTCTTCACGGTGGTGCCGTTGTCGCAGGACTGCCGTGACACCTCGGTGAGCAGTTCCGGGAACCAGGCGTCGGCGATGGGGCCGCGGGCGGCCTTGGGAAGGTCGGTCCACTCCTGGGGATCCAGATCGTGGTGGGCGAAGACGTGCTCGGAGATCTGCTTGGCCCGGAATCCCGGCAGGCCCAGCTCCTTGACGGCGTCCACCCTCTCCTCGACGCTCAGGTCGATCCAGTGCCTGGGCGGTCTGGCGCGACTCGTGGAGCGCACCACCACCGGCATCTCCGTGCCCGGTTCGGCCAGCGGAGTGATCGGCAGCACCAGTCCCGACGGGGACGTGGCAGGGCGCGGATCGGTGGACATCGGTCTCCTCAGGGGTGGTCTGCTCCTACAGGCACACCGAGAGGACCGCCCAGGCGAAGGGGGCCGACAGGAGCATGGAGTCGAGACGGTCCATGACGCCGCCATGGCCCGGGAGGAAGTTCGACATGTCCTTGATCCCGATATCTCGTTTGATCATGGACTCCACCAGGTCCCCGCAGGTGCCGACCACCGAGAGTACCCCGCCCAGGATCAGACCCGTCCACGGCGGGGCCCCCAGGAGCCACACCGTGCAGCCCGCCCCGACCGCCATCGCCAGCACGATCGAGCCGATCATCCCCTCCCAGCTCTTCTTCGGGCTGATCCGCGGCGCCATCGGATGGCGGCCGAGGAGCACGCCGACGGCGTAACCGCCGGTGTCCGAGGCGATCACGCACAGCATCCAGGAGAGGATCCGCCGGGTCCCCAGGTCGTCGCCCATCATCAGGGGGATGAAGCATCCCATCAGCGGCAGGTAGGCGATGGTGAACAGGCTGGCGGCGGCGTCGCCGACGAAGCCCTTGGCACCACCGGGCAGCCGCCACATGAGGGCGGCGACCGCCGTCATGCCGACGGCGGCGATGAGGAAGGTGTTGGGGCCGATGCCCAGGTCGTAACTGGACGCCGCGAATGAGCCCAGCACGATGATCGCGGTGCCGACGAGGATCGGCACGATGGCCGAACGCATCCCCAGCCCCTGCATCGCCCGGTGCAGCTCCACCGCGCCGAGGATCAGCATCACCGCGATGAAGATGACGAAGCCCCAGTGCCACCAGAAGACGGTGAGGACGACGATCGCCACGAGCACGACGCCGGTGATGATCGCCGCGGGCAGGTCCCGTCCTGCCCTGGGGGTGCGTCGGTGCGCGGACGCGTCCTGGCTGTCGGGTGATGCGCTGGTCACGGCAGGTGTTCCTCGAGGAGGTCCTCAGACCTCCATCAGCTCGGCCTCCTTGGCCTTCAGGAGCGCGTCGATCTCCTCGACGTGCTTCTTGGTGGCCTGGTCGAGCTCCTTCTCAAGCCGGGTGAGCTGGTCCTCGGAGATCTCCTTGTCCTTCTCCTGCTTCTTGAGCTCGTCGTTGGCGGAGCGACGGACGTTGCGGACCGCGATACGGCCCTCCTCCGCCTTGGCCTTCGCCATCTTGGTGTACTCCTTGCGGCGCTCCTCGGTGAGGCTGGGGAGCACGCAGCGCACGACATTGCCGTCGGTGGAGGGGTTGACGCCCAGGTCGGAGTCCCGGACGGCCTTCTCGACGGCGTTGACCGAGGTCTTGTCGTAGGGGGCGATGAGGACGGTGCGGGCCTCGGGCACCTGGAAGCTGGCCAGCTGTTGGAGGGGGGTCATGGCGCCGTAGTAGTCGACCATGATCTTGTTGAACATCGCCGGGTTGGCGCGACCGGTGCGGATGGCCGCGAACTCCTCCCGAGCGTGGGAGACGGCAGACTCCATCTTCTTGCCTGCGTCCTTGATGATGTCTGCACTCACTGTCGGGTCCTTCCGAAATCTGTCTGGTATGTGTCTGGCTCAGGCGTGGACGGTGGTGCCGATCGGCTCCCCGGCCACGACGCGGGCGATATTGCCCTTCTTCTCCAGGTTGAAGAAGATCATCGTGAGCTTGTTGTCACGGGCCATCGCCACGGCGGTGGCGTCGGCCACCTTGAGATCGCGCGCCAAGAACTCATCGTAGGTCAGCTCGTCGAACTTGCGTGCCTGCGGGTTGGTCTTCGGGTCGCAGTCGTAGACGCCGTCGACCCCCTGCTTGCCCATCAGGAGGGCGTCGGCCCCGATCTCCAGGGCCCGTTGGGCGGCGACGGTGTCGGTGGAGAAGTAGGGCATCCCCGAACCGGCGCCGAAGATCACGACCCGGCCCTTCTCGAGGTGCCGCTCGGCGCGACGGGGAATGTACGGCTCGGCGACCTGACCCATGGTGATCGCGGTCTGCACCCTGGTGGCGACCCCGGCCTTCTCGCAGAAGTCCTGGAGGGCGAGGCAGTTCATCACGGTGCCGAGCATGCCCATGTAGTCGGCGCGGTCGCGATCCATGCCGCCCTGCTGGAGCTCGGCGCCGCGGAAGAAGTTGCCTCCGCCGACCACGACGGCCACCTGGACGCCGCTGGCTGCGATCTCGGCGATCTCGCGGGACTTCTCGGCGATGACGTCGGGGTCGACGCCGACCTTGCCTCCTCCGAACACCTCTCCGGACAGCTTGAGCAGGACGCGGCGGTAGGGCGTGGGCATCGTTTCTCCTGGATCGGGGCAGTTCTGTCGCCTCAGCTTAGAGCATCGGCCCGCCTCGCCGCCGGGCACCGGCCCGCGGCAACGGCGAGCGGGCCCCGTCCGATGGACGGGGCCCGCAGCGCTCAGGGCCGGTCGGCTGCCAGGAGCCGGCCGGGCGGCGTCGATCAGTCGCCGGCGGAGAACCTCACGAACCGGGAGACGGTCACGCCGGCGGCCTTGAGCAGCTGCGCGACGGTCTTCTTGTCATCGGAGACGGCCGGCTGCTCGAGCAGGCAGTTCTCCTTGTAGAAGCCGCCCAGGCGACCTTCGACGATACGGTCGATGATCTTCTCGGGCTTGCCCTCCTCCAGGGCGATCTCGCGGGCGACCCCGCGCTCGTGCTCGACGACGTCGGCGGGGACGTCCTCGCGGGAGAGCCAGCGGGGACTCATCGCGGCGATCTGGAGGCAGGTGCTGTGCACGGTCGCTGCGTCGTCGCCGGTGTACTCGACCATGACGCCGACCTGCGGCGGGAGGTCGGCCGAGCGACGGTGCAGGTAGACGTGCGCATCGCCCTCGAAGTAGGCGGCTTCGGACAGCTCGATCTTCTCGCCGATCTTCGCGGCCAGCTCGCCGAGGGTCTGGGCGACGGTCTCGCCGCCGCCGACGACGGCGGCGGACGCCGCCTCCTTGCCATCGGCCCTGGCGGCCTCGACCGCCTTGGCGATGCCATCGGCGGCCTCGATGAACTCGGCGTTCTTTGCCACGAAGTCGGTCTCGGAGCCGATCTGCACCAAGGCATTGCCCGAGGCGGCGACCAGGCCGTTGCTGGCCTCGCGGTCGGCGCGCTTGGCGGCCTTGGCCGCTCCGGAGACGCGCAGCAGGTCAACGGCCTTGTCGAAATCGCCGTCGGCCTCGGTGAGGGCCTTCTTGGCGTCCATCATCCCGGCGCCGGTGGCGTCGCGGAGCTTCTTGACATCAGCAGCAGTGATTGCCATGTGTGAATGATCCTGTCGTCGTGTGAATGGGCGGGGACGCTCAGTTGCTCTCAGCGGGCTTCTCGGCCTGCTCGGCGGTCTCCACCTCGGCGGCGGACTCCTCAGCCTGCTCGGCGGTCTCCACCTCGGCGGCGAGCTCACCGGCCTGGGCGTCGGTGGCCTCGGCCTCGTCAGGCTTCTCCGCCTTCTCGGAGCCCTCGAGAAGCTCCCGCTCCCAGTCGGGCATCGGCTCGGCGGCGGTCTTGCCCTCGGTGGCCTCGGAGCTGCTCTGCGAACGGGACATGAGGCCCTCGGCGGCGGCGTCGGCGATGATCCGGGTCAGCAGCGAGACCGAGCGGATGGCGTCGTCATTGCCCGGGATAGCGTAGTCGACCTCGTCGGGATCGCAGTTGGTGTCGAGGATCGCGACGATCGGGATGTGCAGCTTGCGGGCCTCGTCGACGGCGAGGTGCTCCTTCTTGGTGTCGACGATCCAGACCGCCTGCGGGGTCTTGGGCATGTCACGGATACCGCCCAGATCCTTGGCCAGCTTGTCCTTCTCACGGGAGAGCATGAGCAGCTCCTTCTTCGTGAGACCGGAGCCGGCGACTGTGTCGAAGTCCATCGCCTCGAGCTCCTTGAGCCGTGCGATGCGCTGCGAGATGGTCTGGAAGTTGGTGAGCATGCCGCCGAGCCAACGCTGGTTGACGAAGGGCATGCCGACCCGGCTGGCCTGCTCGGAGATGGACTCCTGGGCCTGCTTCTTGGTGCCGACGAAGAGGACCTGGCCGCCGTTGGCGACGGTCTTCTTGACGAAGGCGTAGGCCTTGTCGATGTAGGTCAGCGACTGGTGCAGGTCGATGATGTAGATGCCGTTGCGCTCGGTGAAGATGAAGCGCTTCATCTTCGGGTTCCAGCGACGGGTCTGGTGCCCGAAGTGGACGCCGCTCTCGAGCAGCTGACGGGTGGTGACGACGGCCATGGGGCTCGTCCTTTCATCAGGGCGCACGGATGCGCCTCTCGGTTGTCCGGTGACGGGGATCGCCACCGCCTGATGCGCCACCGGGAACCACCCGCCGTAGCGGGACCGGGGCCTCGGCCTCCAGAAGGAGCGGGACGCATGCGAAGTCAGCCCGGGAGGGCCCGGACTGCCCGGACAGTGTACGTCGGGCAGCGGGGCGGGCGCCAGCCCACCACCACCCGACCTCGTCCATGCGGACGTCCGCATTCTTGTCGGTGCGTGCCGGTAGCGTTCCGGCCATCGATCCCGAGACGAACGATCCTGAGACGAAGGAGTGCCCCGGTGACACAGCCGTTGCAGACCCCCGAGTGGTACGGGCTTCCCGATGCCTGGCAGCGCCAGATCCTCCCCGACCGCGACAGGCACCGCCCGGCATCGGCACCGAGGATCCGGCAGGAGGATGTCGCGGCCGCCCAGGAGGCCATATCCCCGCTGATGCCCCGGGCGCGCCGGATGGTGGCCGCCAGCCCCTCCCCCGTCCGTGACGCCGATCCCGCCAGTCCCCTCGGAGTGGCCGCCATGACTGTGGCCCTGCTCTCTGCCTCGGGAGCCGACTGGACCACCAGGAGCAAGCTGCTGAAGACCCTGCCGAAGCTGTGGCTGGCCCAGATGTCCCTGTCCTCGGCGGTGGCCTGTGCCGCCGAGCTCGCCGGGCTCTGCCTCGAGGAAGCCGGCGAGCAGATGATCGTGCGGCCGGCCTGCACCGATGACAACGATCAGGCCCGGGCCGCGAATTGGACGTGGGCGGCCGAGGCGCTGTGCACGCCGGTCGCGGCCTGCGACGACGCCACCCATGAGCAGGTCATCGAGGTGCTTGAGGACTATGCCTCCGGCGCGCCGCCGCAGCGACTCGTGGCGGCGTACCTGGCCCCCGAGCGCGATGACTGGGCGCAGGCCGCCATGGTGGGAACCGACCCTCTGCCCAAGTTGGCCCTCGCAGTGCCCCACACCGGCGACCAGCTCCTCCGGCTCCTCGACCGGATCCACAGCTACTGGGCGGGAGGGTCGGGCTTCACCCATCTGGTGACTGCCGTCGACAGGATCGGTGCTGATTCCATACCGGCTCTGAAGGCCCTTCTCGGCTCCGATCCGGATGCCGCGGCGGCCAGGAACTACTACTCGCTTCTCGCCGAGCTGCCCTCCGACGAGGCCCTGGGCCTTCTGATAGACCACATCGACGACGCGCGCGCAGGAGTCGCCGTCGTCACCGCCATCGACCGGCGACCCGGGCCGGCCCTGGAACTGCTGGCCCGCAGGGCCTCGGCGAACCGGTCGTCCGCCGAACTCCTGGTCTCCCGGGTGCGGTCTGACCGCGAACTGGCGGCGGAGGTGGCGGATCGGCTTCCGGCCGGGGCGGCGGCCCGCATCCGTGCGGTTCTGGCCGAGGAGAACCATCCCGATGCGGACCCGTCGCAGCTCCCCGCCCTCCTCGTCTCCCCGCCGTGGGCCGGGAAGCGGACCCGGGCGGCCCAGACTGTGCTCGAGGTGCTCGCGGCCCCCGATGACGCGCGCCTGGACTGGTTGCCCGGCGAGCAGGAGGAGTGGCTGGCACTCCCGAACTATCAGCGCGGCCGCAACCCTCCGCCAGCATCGAGCTGGCAGCAGCTGGCCGATGAGGTGATGGCCGGCAAGCGGGTGTGGGGACACATCCAGTTGCTGCTCATCAACGCTCCAGAAACACTGCTGCGCCCGCTGCTGGCCCGCATGACGATCCGCGATCTGTGGGACGCCCAGGACTGGATGCGGATCGTGCTGGCACGGTTCGGCGACGACGCGCTGCCGATGGTTCTGGACGCCGCACGCCGCCAGCCGAGCACCTGCGCCGGTCTCCTGATGCCGGTGGGCGGGGCCCCGGTGGCCACCGTGATGGCCGGCTGGCTGCGCCTCAAGACGGTGCGCCCCGTCGCCGAGCAGTGGTTCGCACGTCACGTCGATGACGCGGTGACCGGCCTGATCCCGATCGCCCTGGGAAAGCCCGGGAAGGCGCGCTCCGAGGCCGAGAACGCGCTGCGCCGAATCACCGTGCGGGAGGGTCGCCCGGCGGTCGAGCAGGCGGCGTCAGGTTTCGGGCCGGGGGTCGGGACCGCCCTGGACTCCGTCCTGGACGCCGACCCTCTGGAGGCGCTGCCGTCACGAATGCCGAAGCCGCCCACCTGGTTGAGTCCCAATGCGCTGCCCCCGCTGCTCACCCGCGCGGATACCGCCGTTCCGGCGACGATGGTGCCCGACGTCGTCACCGTTCTGGCGCTGTCCCGCCTCGACGAGCCCTACGCCGGCGTCGAGGTGCTCCGGGAATCCTTCGACGCGGGCAGCCTGGCGGCCTTCGCCCGCGCCCTGTTCGAGCGGTGGCGGATCGCCGGGTACCCGGCGAAACAGGGATGGGTGCTGGACGCTCAGGGACTTCTCGGCGACGACGAGACGGTGCGGATGCTCTCCCCGCTCATCCGGGCGTGGCCGAAGGAGGGCGGCTACCGGCGCGCCGTCAACGCCCTGCCCGTGCTGGCCGCGATCGGCACCGACATCGCCCTGATGCACCTGCACCGGATCTCGCGGAAGGTGCCGTCGAAGCCGCTGCGCGCCCAGGCGGTCGCACTCATCGACGAGATCGCCGAGGAACTGGGCCTGACGGCCGAGGAGCTCGCCGACAGACTGGTGCCCGATCTCGATCTGGAGGCGGACGGGTCGCGCACCCTGGACTACGGACCCAGGCGGTTCACCGTCGGCTTCGACGAGAGCCTGAGGCCCTACGTCAGTCAGGAGGGTGTGCGCCGCAAGACCCTGCCGAAGCCCGGCGTCAAGGACGACACGGAGCTCGCCAAGGCCTCCTACGACTGGTTCCGGATGATGAAGAAGGAGGTGCGCGCCATCGCCGCCGACCAGGTGAGGCGCCTGGAGGCGGCGATGGTGTCCCAGCGCAGCTGGACACCGGAGATCTTCGCGTCGGTGTTCGCCGACCACCCCTTCATGGTGCATCTGGCCCGGCGGCTGGTGTGGACCGCGCAGATCGGCGACGTCACCACCGGATTCCGCCTGGCCGAGGACCGTACCCTGGCCGACGTCGAGGACGAGGGGTACGCGCTTCCCGACGGAGCGGAGATCAGAGTGGCCCATCCGCTGCTGCTCGGCGCCGACCGGGTGGCCGAGTGGTCGCAGATCTTCGGCGACTACGAGATCCTCCAGCCCTTCGAACAGCTGGGCCGGGCGGTGAAGGCAGCCACCGCCGAGGAGCTGTCGAGCAACACCATCCGGCGTGCCGAGGCCAGAACCGTCAAGTCCACCAAGGTCCTTGGTCTGGAGAGCCGCGGCTGGTACCGAGCCGCCCCCGAGGACGCCGGAATCCAGCCATGGGTGTGCCGCCACCTTCCCGGGGACCAGACCCTGGTCATCGCCCTGGAACCCGGCATCATCATCGGCGAACCGAACTTCGAGGACTTCGCCGAGCAGAAGCTCGGTCCGGCGATCCTCACCCGCGGCGACTACTCGTGGCAGAACGAGCCCGACGGCGATCTGAGTGCCCTCGGCCCGGTCCTCGTCTCCGAGGTCCTGCGCGACCTGGAATGGTTGGTCTCATGAGCGTCGAGGATCAGCAGATCCAGCGGCCGCCCGCTGAGGCGCGTTTCGCCGCCGAGTTGGAGGCGCTGCGACGCGACGACAACGCAGCCCGGCCCCCGGGCTGGGCGCTCTCGCTGGAGGCCGCCCGTCGATTCATCTGCGGCGACGAGGCCCACGGCATCAGCGCCAAGTTCGTCGGCGACCCCGCCCTGGTGGACCGCTGCCTGGTGACCCTGGCCACCAGTCGCGGCCTGATGCTCATCGGCGAGCCCGGCACCGCCAAGTCTCTGCTGTCCGAACTCATCGCCGCCGCGATCTCCGGGGACTCGACGCTGACCATCCAGGGCGGGGCGGCCACCACCGAGGACCAGATCAAATACTCGTGGAACTACGCCATGCTGGTGGCCGACGGCCCCACCCCGCGCGCCCTGGTGCCCGCACCGATGCTCACCGGGATGGGTCGGGGCCGGATCGTCCGCTTCGAGGAGATCACCCGCTGCCCGCTGGAGGTCCAGGACTGCCTGCTGTCGCTGCTGTCGGAGCGCAGCCTGGCCATCCCGGAGCTGAACGGCCCCGATTCGATGACCTTCGCCCGGCAGGGATTCAACGTCATCGCCACCGCCAACACCCGCGACCGCGGCGTCAACGAGATGAGCGCGGCCCTGAAGCGCCGGTTCAACTTCGAGACCGTCTTCCCCATCGCCGACTTCGACACCGAGTACCGGCTGGTGGTCGACGAGGCCGCACGGCTGCTGCGCGAGTCAGGGGTGCCCGCCGCACCCCCGCGCGACGTCATGGAGGTGCTGGTGACCACCTTCCGGGAGCTGCGCACCGGCCGCACCGAATCGGGTGACGCGATGGACCGGATGTCGACGGTGATGAGCACCGCCGAGGCGGTCTCGGTGGCCCACGCCATGGGGGTGCGGGCCTGGTTCCTGCGCGGCGGCGAGCCCGAGCCGGCCGACATCGTCGCCACCATGGGCGGGGCCGCCGTCAAGGACGACGCCGAGGACCTCACCCGGCTGCGCCGCTACCTCGAGCAGCAGGTGCCGCGCAAGCGGGGCCGCGTCTGGCTGGCCCTCGGCGAGGCCCGCGACCTGCTGCCGGGCTGATGGGCGTCACCATCATCGGGGTGCGCCACCACAGCCCCGCCTGCGCCCGCCACGTCGGCGCGGTCATCGCCGCCATCCGGCCCCGCCACGTCCTCATCGAGGGCCCCGCCGACTTCAACGACCGGATCGATGAGCTGCTGCTGGGCCACCGCCCGCCCATCGCCATCTTCACCGGCTACCGGGACGGGACCCGCATGCACTCCTCCTGGAGCCCGCTGTGCGACTACTCCCCCGAATGGGTGGCTCTCCAGGAGGGTGCCCGGGTAGGGGCGCAGCTGCGCTTCATCGACCTGCCCGCCTGGCATCCGGCCCTGGCGGACCGCCAGAACCGGTACGCCGACGCCGACCAGCGCTACGAACGGGCGACCGGGAGGCTGCAGACCGCATTCGGGGCGGCGTCGGTCGATGCCCTGTGGGATCGCGTCTTCGAGGTGGCCGACCCGTCCGGCATCGGGGAGCGTCTGGCCGCATGGTTCGAGATGCTGCGCGGCGGCGCCGCCGCCGACGAGTCCGACGCCGCACGCGAGGCCCACATGGCCTCCTGGGTACGAGCGGCCCGCCACGACGGCGACGACGTCGTGGTGGTCACCGGCGGATTCCACGCACCGGCCCTGGAGCGGCTCATCGGCACCGATGACGGGCGGAGCGGATGGCCGCAGGTGCCGTCACTGCCCGAGGGCGCACAGGCGGCCTCCTACCTGGTGCCCTTCTCCTTCCGGCGTCTCGACGCCTTCTCCGGATACCAGTCGGGCATGCCCTCCCCGGGCTACTACCAGCGGTTGTGGGCCGAGGGACCGCGGGCAGCCGGGGACGGGCTGATGGCCGATGTCGCCGCCCGGCTGCGCGCCAGGCATCAGCCGACCTCCACCGCCGACCTCATCTCGGCCCGCGTGATGGCCGAGGGACTGGCCCGGCTGCGGGGCAACGCGGTGCCGGCCCGCACCGACATTCTCGACGGTCTGGCCTCCGCGCTCGTCACCGAAGCCCTCGACGTGCCGCTGCCCTGGGGCCGCCGCGGGACCATCCAGGCCGCCACCGACCCGGTGATCGTGGAGATGGTGGCGGCGCTGTCCGGGGACGCCACCGGCAGGTTGGCCGAGGCCACCCCCCTGCCTCCCCTGTGGCACGACGTCGACGCCCAGATCGCCCGGTGCGCCCTGAGCACCGGGAAGCACCGGATGTCGCTGCTGAGCCCTTCCGGGGTGGACCGCTCGCGCGTCCTGCATCGCCTCAGGGTGCTGTCGATCTCCGGCTTCCATCGCCTCGCCGGCCCTTGGACGGGCAGCGAGGAGGTGCTCGACGAGACCTGGCGGGTCGATGACGACGACATGCGCCAGTCGAGTGTCATCGAGGCCTCCGGGTTCGGCGCCACCCTGCACGACGCCGCCATGGCAGCGCTGACGCAGCGGGCCGCCGACGTCGGAACCGACCCTGTGGCGGTCGCCTCCTCGGTTCTGCTGGACGCGGCTCTGTGCGGTCTCAGTGAACTCACCGGTTCGCTGGTCGACAACCTGCGGGCCGGGATCGGCCGGGAGAACGATCTGGCCTCGCTCGGCGTCTGCCTGTCGGCGATGCTCACGCTGTGGCGCCACGACCGGGTTCTCGGATCCGCGGGCGGCGAGGGGCTCGGTGCGGCGATACGGGCCTGCGTGCCGCGCATCATGTGGCTGGTCGAGGGCCTGCGCGCGATACCGGGCCGCGACCCCGGTGACGAGCCCCCCGACCGGGACACGGTGGGCGCGCTGGTCTCCGCCCGGGACGCTGTGCTGTCAGGCCCGGCGGGCATCGACCGGGCCGCGGTGCTGGCCGTGTGCCGGCGCACCTGGCACGACCACACGGCCGGGGCGCGGCTGCGCGGGGCCGCCCTCGGCCTGTGTTGGTGTCTGGGCGATGCCCCGGCTGATGCGGGTCGCCTGGTGCGCGGGTCGGCCCGGCCCGCCGCTGTCGGGGACTGGCTCTTCGGGCTGTTCGCCCTGGCCCGCGACGAGGCGATCGACGAACCGGCGGTGATGCGCGCCGTCGACGAGGTGGTCACGGCAATGGGCCCGGAGGAGTTCCTGGTCAGCCTGCCGGGCCTGCGGGAGGCGTTCTCGGTGTTCCCACCGGCCGAGCGGCAGTCCCTGGCCGGCGTCGTCCTGGGGCTCCACGGGCATGCGGCGGCCGGTGCGTCCTCGCTGGTTCGCCGGCAGGGTGCCGCCCCGGAACTGATCGCCGAGGCCGCCGCCGTGGAGGCTCGCGCCGAGGCGCTGCTGGCGGGCGCCGGGCTGCTGGACGAGAGTGGGCCGGTGGACAGGGGCGGCGATGATGGATGAGGCCCTGGAACGCTGGCGGCTGATGCTCGGGCAACCGGCCGCCTCGCTGGGAGAACTCGACGAGACCGCGACCGGGCGCGACGCCGCCCTGGACTGGCTGTACGGCCGCGACGAGTCACTGGCCCGTAGAGGGGTCCGACGCACCGGGGGCCAGGGCGCCGGCGCGCTGACGACCTTCGACTGGCTCGATGACATCACCCGGCTGTTCCCCACCGAGACCGTCGAGCGCTTGGAACGCGACGCCGTGGAGCGTTACCGGATCGACGATCTGCTCACCGACCCGGCGGTACTGGGCCGGGTGGAGCCGAGCACCGCGATGCTCAAGGCCGTTCTGCGGACCAAACATCTGATGAACCCGCAGGTGCTGGAGACCGCCCGCCGACTGGTCCGCAAGGTCATCGTCGAGCTGATGTCCTCCCTGGCGACCCGGGTGCGCACCGCCTTCTCCGGGGCACGCACCCGCACCCCCACCCGGGTCCGCAACAGCCGCAACTTCGACCTGAGACGGACCCTGCGCGCCAACCTGCGCCACTACGACCCGGACAACCGCCGGGTGGTGATCTCCGAACCCCTGTTCGTCACCCGCGACCAACGGAGGCTGAGGCCCTGGCAGGTGATCCTGCTGGTGGACCAGTCCGGTTCGATGGCGGGATCGGTGATGCACTCGGCGGTCACCGCGGCCTGTCTGTGGGGCCTGCCAGGCATTCGCACCCACCTGGTGGCCTTCGACACCGAGGTGGTCGATCTCACCTCTGACGTCACCGACCCCGTCGAGCTGCTCATGAAGGTGCATCTGGGAGGGGGCACGGACATCGGTCGGGCGGTGCAGTACGGCTCCCAGCTGGTCGAGGCCCCGCGTCGGGCCGTGGTCGTCCTGATCACGGATCTGTACGAGGGAGGCGCGCCCGGGTTGCTGCTCCAACAGGTGTCGCAGCTGCTCGACCAGGGGACGGTCGTGCTGGTGCTCGCGGCACTCGACGACGAGGGCGCCCCCGACTTCGACCACCGGCTCGGCTCCAGGCTGGCGGATCTTGGCGCCCAGGTCGGTGCGATGACACCGGGCCGCCTCGCCGAGTTCCTGGCCGCCACGATCGGGGGCTTCTGATGCGCGACGATCTGGTGGCGCTGGACGAGGACGCGCTGTCAGCGCTGACCAACCGCGGCCTCGTCAAGCGAGCCCGCAGGCTCGCCGATGCTCCCCGAACACGATGCCGGGTCGATGCCGGCGGGGTGGTCACCGCCGACTTCGACGACGGCGCGACGGCCGTCATCGACGCCTCCGGCCTGGAGGGGGCCCGATGCACCTGCGCGGCCACCGGCATGTGCCGCCACATACTCGCCGCGGTGCTCGCCCACCGGGGACTGCCGCCATCGCCCACCTCGCCCATCGGCTCCCCGCCGCGGAGGATCTCCTGGACGCCGGCCTCGGTCGGTGACGAGGAGCTCGTCCGGCGCTATGGCACCGCCGTTCTCGAGGCGGCCCGGGCGCGGATCGCCTCCGGTCTGGTCGCGGTGGTGCTGCGCCCCGACCCCTCCTCGCCGGCGGTGGGCGCCAATGCGGCCGCGGTCGAGCTGCCCGCCACCGTCCGGTTCCTGGTTCCCGGCGATCTGGGAGCAGCGCACACCGACGTCAACCCCGAGGCCCGGGCCGAGCACATCGCCGTCGCGGCGCTGGCCTGGCGCGAGGCCGACCGGACGGACCGGTCGTCGCGGCGCGTCGAGATGTCCCTCGGCGCGGCGCTCGGAACGAACGCCCGTACCGACGAGCTCACCGGAATCGCCGACTGCATCCTGATCGACGGCGTCCGGCAGAGCGCCGCTACCCTCGCCCCGATGCTGGCCGCGGCACGATCCAGGCTGGACCGGGCAGGGCTGCGCTGGGCTGTGGCGGTGGCCGACGACCTGTCCGAACAGCTGTCCGGCTACGCCACCGGCCACTCCGGGTACTCGCGACGGCGCACCGCCGAGCTGCTGGCGGAGGGCCACGCCCGGGCGCGGGCCGCCCGAACCCTCGGTGCGGCGGCTGTCCTGGGCGCCGGGATCGCAGCGACCACCCCGATGAGGCGGGTGCGCCTGGTCGGCCTGGGCGCCAGGGTGTCGCGATCCGACGACGACGGCTTCCGCACCGAGGGGCCCGTCGCGGTGACCACCGACATCTTTCTGGGAGACGTGGACTCCGCCGTCGTGGTGGTGCTGAGAGCCCGTTCCCACCAGCCGGCCGGAGAGCCGCCGCGCAGCACGGTCGGAAACCGGACGGGCGGGGTGCTGATCGGCGACCTGGCCCGCGGCTGCCTGGTGACCGAGTCGGCCGCACGCTCCGCGGACCGGATGCTGAGTCTCACCAGCAACCGGGTGGCCAGGACCACCGTCACCACACCGCCGGCGATCTGGTCGCAGGCCCTCCCGCCGGGCCTGCTGGTGGACGACTACGCCCGGGCCCTGGACCAGCTGGCGGCGCGCGGCTTCCGGCTGGTCCGTCCACGGGTGGCCGCCGAATCGGTGCGGGTCGTCGAGATCGACGAGGTGGGGCCGATCGGCTACCGTCCGGGAGCCCAGCTGCTCACCGCTGACGTCTTCGACCGGGCCGGTCACCGGGCGACGGTGGCGGCCAGGTACCGGCCCGCCTGCCCGTCCGGCCTGGACGCGCTGGCCTCGGCACTGGCGTCGGGGCCTCGGATGATCAGCGGGGTGCTGGGCCGCAGGTCGGGCCGGCTGCTCATCGATCCGCTGGCGGTGGCCACACCCGCAGGCGTCGTGGTGCCCGATCTGGCAGAGGGTGGGGACGCCGATCCACTTCAGCTGGGCGCCCCCGATCCCGGCGATGGGCTCGATCAGACCCTCCGGGAGGTCGCCGGCCTGCTGGCCGACGCCGCCCATGCGGGCCTGCGTCACGTCGGCGGGGCTTTCCCGGGCCGTGTCGGCGGGGCCTGCGAGAGGCTTCATCGTGTCGGGCTGCATCGGCTCGCCGACGACCTCGACGGGCTGCTCAGCGGTGGCAGTGCCCGGAACCCTGCGGACGCCTGGGTGCGCGCCGAGCTGCGTCTCCTCGCCACCGTCGACGCCCGCTGAAACAGTTGTCCACAGGGACGGCCCGAAGTCGTGTTCGGGACAAATTGTCCACAGATCTGGCCGGCATCGACAGATCGGGGGTCCCGGCAGCGAGAACTGAGGTATGAGAGGTGCACTGAGAACCCCCGCCCGCCAGTGGGCCGCCACCCTGGCCTGCACGATCCTCGCCGCCCTGCTGCTGTCAGCCATCGGCTCCCGCAGCGCACCCCGCGCCTGGGCCGATGTCGGCGTCGCGCCACCGGTCACGGGAAGGGTCCTGGATGGCTTCGCCCCACCGGCCCAGCGGTGGCTGGCCGGTCACCGCGGCGTCGATCTGGCCGCTGGGATCGGCGACCCGGTGCGAGCGGCCACCGCGGGGGTGGTGGTCTTCGCCGGAGTGGTGGCCGGGACGCCGACCGTCTCGGTGCAGCTTCCCGACGGGCGACGCACCACCCACCAGCCGGTCCTGGCCGTCGTGGCCGTCGGACAGGCCGTCGCGGCGGGGCAGATCCTGGGGACCCTCACCGCCGGAAGCCACTGCGCCGTGTCCTGCCTCCACTGGGGGCTGCTGCGCGGCCGGACCTACGAGGACCCGATGAGTCTGGTGGGCTCGCAGTCCGGGAGCAGAACGCGCAGCCCGGTGCGCCTGTGGCCGGCCGGTCACAAGCCGTCCCAGCCTCCAGTCGCCCTCGATGCCGGCCCGGGAATGCCCATGGCCGTCGGGGCCGGGCAGCCAGGGACTTTCTCCCGGCCGGCTCCCGGCCCGATCTCCTCGCCCTTCGGGATGCGCTTCCACCCGGTGCGCGGCATCTACAAGCTGCATGACGGCACGGATTTCGCCGCGGCGTGCGGGACGCCGGTGCAGGCCGCGGCGACCGGACGGGTCGTCGAGTCGGGCTACAGCGCGGCCTGGGGAAACCGGGTCGTGATCGATCACGGGATGGTCTCCGGCGCCCGGGTGCGCACCACCTACAACCATCTGTCGGCCCCCGGCGCGGCTACCGGCTCCGTGGTGGCCCGCGGCCAGGTGATCGGCATCGTGGGCACCACAGGCTTCTCAACCGGATGCCATCTTCACTTCGGTCTGGAGCGCAACGGCTCGCTCGCCGATCCGATGCCCTATCTGCGCTGAACTCGTCGGAACCGGCCGGTCAGGCTCTCGGGTGGGCCTGGTTGAAGGCCTTGCGGAGCCTCTCAGTGGACACGTGGGTGTAGATCTGCGTGGTCGCCAGGGACTCGTGACCCAGGATCTCCTGGACGGTGCGCAGGTCGGCGCCACCCTCCAGCAGGTGGGTGGCCATCGCGTGGCGCAGCCCGTGGGGCCCCAGGTCGGGGGCCTCGGCGTCGGTGCGCAGGTGCTGGTGGACGACGCGGCGCACCACCCGCGGGTCGATCCGCCCTCCCCTGGCTCCCAGGAAGACGGCGTCGCCCGAGACCGCGGTGAGCCATTCGCCGCGGCGCCCGAGCCACGCGTCGAGGGCTCTCATGCCGGGGTCTCCGAGAGGTACCGTCCGCTCCTTGTTCCCCTTCCCGAGAACCCTCAAGGTGCCCCGCGCGCGGTCGACGGCGTCCAGATCGAGGCCGCACAGCTCCGCGACACGGATGCCCGAGCCGTAGAGCACCTCGAGGATCGCGGCGTCGCGGGCCCCTCCGGGGGTCTCGTCAGTCCGGGCGGCCGCCACCGCGTCATCGAGAATCTGTCGGGCCTGGTCGATGCCCAGGGTGCGCGGCAGCCTCTTGGGCACCTTCGCCGATCGCAGCACGGCGGCCGGGTCAGTGGCGGTCAGCCCTTCGGCCCGGGTCCAGCGGAAGAACACCCGGACGCTGGCCCAGTGCCGCTGCAGGGTGGCGGGGGCCATTCCGGCGCCGCGCTGGCGGGCCAGCCAGCCGCGCAGGTCGGCCAGGCCGACGTCCCCCAGGCGGGTGACGCCATGGGCGGCAAGATCGGTGAACAGTTCGGTGAGGTCTGTCCGGTAGGCGTCGACGGTGTGCGTCGAGCGCGACAGGTCGGCTCGCAGATGGGTGCAGAAGTCCTCCAGGGGCACCGCCAGGGCTGCAGGTAGATCACTCACGCCCCCCACTGTGGCGCGAGTCCAGGGCCGACGAGGGCGATGACACCCCGTGTGGTTGAGAACTCATGTCCGATGTATCACCGGTGATACGCTGGTGGCCATGGACACAGTGACGGTTCGGGACTTGAGGAACCATGGCGGCGAGGTGCTCGATCGCGTCGGCCGTGGCGAATCCATCATCGTGACCCGCAATGGCGCTCCCGCGGCCCGGTTGACTCCGCTGCGTCGACGCAGCGCTCCCCCGGCCGAACTCATCGAACGGCGCCGCCGGTTGGCCCCGGTCGATCCCGGAGCACTGCGCCGTGACATCGACGCCGTACTGGATCCGGCACTGTGAGCAGGGAGCGTGGCGTCCTCGACACGTCTACGGTCATCCGCCTGGGTGAAGTGACGGACGCGTCCCAACTGCCTGACGATTCAGTCATCACGGCGGTGACACTCGCCGAGCTCGCTGTCGGACCGCTCGTGGCGACCGATGACGAGGACCGAGCGGCTCGGCAGGCGCATCTGCAACAGGCGGAGGCTGATTTCGACGTCCTCCCGTTCGATGCCGCGGCGGCTCGTGCGTTCGGCGGTGTCGCCACCAGTCTGCGAGCGGCAGGGCGCAAGCCCACGGCTCGCGCGTACGACGCCCTCATCGCTGCGACGGCGATCGCGAACGGCCTACCGGTCTTCACCTGCAACCCGGCCGATTTTGAAGGCATCAACGGACTGGACGTCGAGCCGGTACTGATCGGGGATTGAAACACCGGGTTCCCGCTAGTCTCGGCGCTATGAACCCCCGGCAGATCCCAGTCCTCGCCTCCGGATACACCACCGAATCGGGACCGGGCGGCCTCATCACCTGGCTGGTCGGCACCGGCGACGAGTCGACGGCGGCGGAGATGACCGGTGAGCTGGAACTCGGCGACGCCTCCTGGGCGGTGCCGACGCCGACCGGACTGGCCGTCCTCGGGGAGCGCGATTCCCACCTGTGGCTGGTGAACCCGTCGGCCCTGACGGTCGGCGCCGAACTGGATCTGGGCGGTGGGTTGCCCTGCCACGCCGCCGTCGACCCGTCGGGACGACTGCTGGCGGTGACCCACTACGGGTCCGGTGAGGTGTCGGTGATCGAGCTCGATCAGTGGGGAGCCGGCCCGCAGCTGGCGGCCCGGATCCGTTTCGACGGCCACGGCCCGGTGCCCGGGCGACAGGAGTCGGCGCACCCTCACCAGGCGACCTGGCTGGACCGCTCCCACCTGGCGGTCACCGATCTGGGCGCCGATCTCATCCGGATCCTCAAGTTCGGCCCCGCCGGGCTGGAGGAGATCGGCGTGATCAGGACTCCTGCCGGCTTCGGCCCCCGCCACCTGGTGCTCACCACCCGCGGTGCCCGACAGGTGATGGTGGTCTGCGGGGAGCTGTCGGGCGACGTCCTGATATTCACCCGCCCGGCCGGCGACGATGTCTGGGCCAAGGACTGGCGACCCCGCACCCCGGTGCCCTCCTCGACACATGGCCGCTCCCAACCCTCGGCCCTGGTGCCCGCCGGGGACGGGGACCTGCTGGTGGCCAACCGGATGCTGGGCACCATCTCGGTGCTCAGCGGTCTTGACCGCCTCACCACCTGGTCGGGGAATGCGAGCGTGCGCGAGGAGTTCGACTGCGGCGGCGCCACCCCGCGCGACATCACCGTCGACGGCGACCGGATCTGGGTGGCCCAGCAGGGCGAGGGCGCGGTGGTCGGGCTGGTCCGCACACCCGAGGGCTGGCGCACCGACATCCGCCTGAACCGTCCCGGTGCGACCCATGTGCTCATCGGAGTTGCGTAGAATCATGCGCGTTTCCCAGACAGCTCAAGGAGTTTCCATGCGTGACCACACCCCTACCGAGGACCCCAGATGGGCCGACCTCCTGACCGGGGGGAAGCTGCGGCGGGTGACCCGGTGGGGTGAGCCGGTGCTGCATGCGAGGACCGAGCCCGTCACCGATTTCGACGACTCCCTTCACGAGCTCATCCGCGACATGTTCGCCACCATGGCCGCCGCCGAGGGGGTGGGTCTGGCCGCCACCCAGGTGGACCTGGGCCTGTCGCTGTTCGTCTACGACTGCCCTGACGACGACGGCCGCCCTCACAAGGGTGCGGTGTGCAATCCGGTCGTGACCCTGCCCACCGGCAGAGACCGCAACCTGGTGTCCGGCGACGAGGGGTGCCTGTCGTGGCCCGGCGCCTTCCAGCCGCTGGCCCGCCCCGACCAGGCGACCTGCACCGGCCAGGATCCGTGGGGTACCGAGTTCACCGTCACCGGCACCGGATACTTCGCCCGGTGTCTCCAGCACGAGACCGACCACTGCAACGGCACCGTCTTCGGAGACCGGCTCTCCAAGCGCTCCCGCCGCAAGCTCGATGAGCAGCACGAGGAACTCGACCACCTCTATCCCGAGGACTGGCCACTCCACCCGAAGGGCTGATGAGCGCTTCCCTATTCACGTCAGATATGACAGAATTCAGGTGATTTCTGTTCATATCTGACATGGGGAGGTGGTCTATGTGGCTCGGCAGCCGATCGGTGTCCGGTCTGCGATGACGCAGATCGGGGAGAATCTGCGGCACTGGCGCAGACTGCTTCACCTGTCTCGTAGGGAACTGGCACGCCGGGCCGACGTCTCCGAGTCCACCCTCACACGGCTCGAGACCGGTCAGGGGGCCTCGCTCGACAACCTGCTGAAGGTCGCCCGCGCACTCGGAGTGCTCGGCGAAGTCACCGAGTCGACCAGTCCGTGGGCCAGCGAGCGCGGCCAGCTTCTCGCCGGTGCCGAGCTGGATCGCAGGAGCGCACCATGAGAGGCGACCATGGCGCGTTCCCCGATCAGCTCTGGAGCCTCCTGATGAGTTCACGGCCGGACGCGACGTAGCGGGGCAGATCGCCCTCGGCGACCGTCCTGGCCCTCTCGGCGGCCGATGCGGCCAGCGAGGTTGCCCGGTCGGCGTGCTCGTCGCTGAATCCGCCGAGCTCCTCGATCGCCCTGGCGATCGGGCTCAGGCAGGCCGCCACGTCATGGCTGATGCCGTTGCCGCCGTTGACCTCTGCGATGAACCTGTGCAGGGAGTCGACAACCGCCTGGACGCTGACCTCTCCACTCACCGGCTCTCCTCCTCATCGGGCACCTCGACGGTGACATCGATCGCCGAGGCGGTCGCGGAGATCTCACCCAGCAGCCCGGCGAGCTGCTCCAACCCTTCGGCCGAGCGAGCTGCAGCGGCCACCAGCTCATCGCCGATGACGGTGCCGCTCACCTCAGCCCACGTCTCGCGCTGAAGGTCATGGCATCGGGGCCGAACCCGATCGATCAGGTAGGAGGCCTGGCCCACAGCGTCCAGGACGCGCCGACGCCGGGCCTCCAGGACGGGATCCACCTTCCGCGCCATGCGCGGCTATTTCCCGATCTCGGCGATGAACCGATCCACGTTGCTGCGCAGTGTCAACAGTGTCGCGGCCGACTGCTCCACGGCGCGCTGGGCCACCGCCACCCGCTGACGGGCATCCAGAATGGTTCTGGAACCCTTCCCGACCACGCCGAGCCTGTCCCCGTGCCGCTTGAGCGTGTCAGCACAGGCCCGGGACTGGACCTGGATGTACTCAGCATTGTTCGCCACTGTCCTCGCGGCGTACTTGAGATCCTCGATTGATGCCATCAGTCTCACAGCCTCACCTTGTCGAGCGCATCGGCGGCGACGCGCAGTTCATCCTGGGCCTTCCGGAGATCCGTCTCGGACTTCGTCATGGCGTTCATCATGAGGACATCGAAGCTGGTGGAGCTTCCCTCCAACTCACGGGAGACCAGTTGCATATTGTCCTTGTTCTTCCGGAGGAACTCGCTGAGCAGCTCCTGATGGCTCTTGATCTCCTTCTTGAGCGCTTCGATCTCGACCTGGACCTGACCAAGCGTCGACGGCATCGGTGACTCCTCTGTTCGTAATGTCTGTTCAGTTCCTGGGGCTTGAGTACGGAATTACCGTGACCGGTCCGGCCATCGAGGCGACGTCCCAGGCCAGCGCCCGGTTGTCGCGCGGAGTCCAATCCAGCAGTGGATCATTCATAAGGCTCTTGACGGTCTGGCGATCCGTGCGCATCGCGATCTTGACATCGAAGTAGGGCTCGCCGCCGTAGCCGATCTGGTTGCTGAAGGTGTCGTACTTCATCCACCAGCCGATCAGATGTGTGCCGTTCTGGGGTCCGAGCCGACAGATCTCCTGGAAGGCTTCCGGCATGTCACGGCACCGGTCCAGTCCGAACCCCAGAATGAAGGTGTCCGGTCCACTGCCCTCGTCGGACCGTTGCAGATCGAGCGAGATGTTCTCGATGAATCCGGGAATCTGGCTCCTGGGGATGATCTCCACCTGGCGTCCGAGGCTGTCCAGCCCTGAGCGGAGTTCAGCCATGGCGGCCCCCCACGACGGGTCGCCTGCCATCAGATCCAGGATCCGGAACTGCACCGATGGCGGTGAGGTGACCGCCACCGACATCACTGCGGCGACGAACTCGCCGATGCCCTCGGCCGTACCCAGAAGGGCGATGTTGCGCCCGATCTCACGGTCCAGACGCACCGCCAGAGGTTTCCCGCCAACCTCCATGAGCGCGCCCAGCAGCGCCGTCGGCCCGGAGCCGGCCAGTCCCCGCAGTACGGCGTCATCGTCACCCAGCGACCGCATCCGGTCTCCCCTGAACACAAAGGGGACCGGATACTTCGCCCCCGCCTGCCACCACCTCCGGCGCAGCGGTGTCAGCACGGCCTCGTCGGCGAAGGCGACACTGGTCTTCCGGTTCGAGGAGACCTCGCCGTAGTCAAGATTGACGATGGCCTCGCGAGCGCGCAGATGGGCGGCAGCCTCATTTCTCACACCGAGCGTGGCATGGGATTCCGCGATGGTGTTCTTCAGCGCTATCCTCACCGGCACCTGGCCGAAGAGTCCCTCGCCGGCCGAGCCCATCAGCGCCAGGTTTCCGCCGATGGTCTGCGATGCCAGCAGGACGTGAATGCCACTGGCACGGAACAGACGGACGCCTTTGCTCAAGAGGTCTGCGATCTCGGTACCGATCCAGTCCTGCTCGGAGAACATGAGTTGGAACTCATCGATCACCAGGAGGAGTCTCGGCATGACGGCATCCGGGAATGCCCAGCGGTAGGCGTTGAGGCTCTGCACCCCGCTCTCTTTGAACAGCCTCATCCGCTCCCGATAGATGTCGAAGAGTTGACGGAAGACGCTGAGCCCGAACTCCCGGTCGGCCTCCAGTCCCAGCACTCTGGCGTCAGGGCCCCGGAAAAGTCGCGTCTCCTCCCTGTGGTGTTGTTGTGTTCAGAGTGTGAGGAGCATGTTGCAAGTGGCGAGTGGGTCCCAGGCGGCCTGACGGGTGGCTTGGGCCATGTTGGTGGCCCCGGTCAGCCGGTGGATGCTGATGGCCAGGTTGCGCAGGCTGGCCATCACGTGCGGGCCCTGGCCGGTACGGATCTGGCTGCGGTCCTCGTCGAACGTGACGTCGCGGACCCAATGGAGCCGGTTCTCCACGCCCCAGTGACCCCGGATCCAGGTCGTGATCCGGGCCGGGGAGGCGGCCGGCAGCCTTGCGGAGGTGATCAGGTAGACCACCTCGACGGTCTTCTTGCCGCCCCTGGTGGAGATCCGGCGCAGCTGGGCGATCTGGGAGGCGCCGGGGAACCCCAGATCGCGGGGGGCCTGGATCACCTTCAAGCTCCGCCGTGTGCGGCGACCGTGGAGCTTCTCCACGCTCACGTGGCCGACGGGAACGTGCTTCCAGGGCTGGCCGGCCAGTCTCCTCAACAGGGTGGGCTGGTTGGACTTGACGGTGAACACGTAGTCCGCCCCGGCGGCCAGGATCGCGGTCGCGGAGGCGGTCTGGGTGTGCAGCGCGTCGGCGGTGATCACCGCCCCGGCGGCCCGAGAGCCCAGGGCGGCGATCATGGCGGGCAGGGCGGGGATCTCGTTGGACTTGGCCTGGACCTCCTCCTGGGCCACGACCGTGCCGGAGGCGTGGTCGAGGCCGGCGACCAGATGGCGGGCCCGCTGGGTGGTTGAGCGGGAGCCCCGCAGTGTCTTGCCGTCGACCGCGATGACCCGGCGCCCCTCGACGGTGGTGGTGCGGGTCCAGGCGTACAGGCACAACTCGGCGTCCAGCATCGCGGCGTCGATGCGCGCGAAGAGTTTGCGCAGGGTGGATTCGCCGGGGGCCGATCTCAGCCCGAACTCCTCCAGCGCCGCGGCGGTCAGTCTGGCGGCCCATTCGCCGGTGGCGGTGAATCCCCGGCAGCCGGCCATCGCCGCTGAGACCGCGACCAGAAGCAGTCCTGGCAAGGGGTATCGCTTGCCGCGGGGTTTGCGGGGGTCGGGGATACGGGCCAGGTGATCGGCCAGCCGGGCATCGGGTGGGGGCGTGTCAAGGGTGCGTGCAGACACTGCGCTGGGAGAGGATGGCATCGCGGGCGGGGTCCTTATGGCTGGACGGGTTGTAGGAGTACTTCCATCCAATCCATGGCGGCCTCGCCCGCCCACCAGACACGCCGAACCTGGCTCAACCCCTAGTCACAGCACACACGACCGACTTTTCCGGAGCCCTGACTCTGGCGTGCGGCAGATAGGCGCCCGTGGCCTCGTCGAGGTACTGCTGGAGAGTGATCCCCTCTTTGAAGTCCAGCATGTAGAGCTGCACCTCGTCGGGCGAGTACCGCTGGCAGAGACTGTGGACGATGACGGAGATGAGGTTCGACTTGCCTTGCCCCACCGCGCCGGTGACCAGCATGTTGTGCCGCTGGTTCACCTCATCGCCAAGCGTCACCTCGACGATCTCGCGTCCGTAACGGCCCACCGCGAATGTGATGCCGTCGCGGCTGGACCCCGACCACATGGTCGAGATGTCCTGGACCTGCCCGAACTCGATCGGGTCCATCGTGGCACCGGCGCGCGCACGGGCCACCTGATCGGCGGTCTGGATGAGCGCTCGCGGGTCAGGCGGATCCCAGGGCCCGGGCAGCGGCCGGTCGTTGACAGCAAGGGCACCATCATCCAGGGTCACCACGAGACACCGCTCCAGCAGGAATGGATTGACACCCAATGTCATCGAATGGATGAGAAAGGTGACCCCGGCCCTGGGCCCGGCCTTCATGAGGACGCTCAGGGTGTCGAGAATGCGGTCGTTGAGGGCTGAGACGTCGACGGACAGGACGATCAGCTTGTAGCCCTCCACCGGGTATCCCTGGCTCCGGCGGAAGGTCAGCAGGTCATCGGACAGTCCCTGGATGACGTCATTGACGGCCTGGACGTGATCGCGAAGGTAGGCGAGTTCCTTGAGGAACTCCTCGGGCGTGTTGACGGTCATGATGAGCTTCTCGCCGCCCGAGTTGGCCGCGGTGAAAGGGGCCGCCACGCCGCTCAGCGCCTCGTCGAGGACGATCACCTCGAGCTGCCCCGGGAAGGTGGCGGACAGGGCGTGCTGGATGATCTGCTGCGTGAGCAGGAGTGATCGGCCGTCCTCGACGGTGTCGGTGACCCAGATATTGGCCCTGCCGAGGAAGGGCAGCCCCACTCCCCCGCATGGGAAGACGTCGGCCACCCGAAGGAGATCCGACACCGATCAGCCCACCACGAGCTGCCAGGAGCGCTTGAGCTTCACGATGGCACGGAGCCGACCGGGGAGCTGCGACTCCAGCACACTGAGCTCGGTCTGGGCTGCCTTGTAGGCCCGGCGCTTGTCATTCCACACCGAGCGCCGGTAGGCCTGGATTCCGGAGATGACGATCACGAGCAGTCCCAAAGCGAACGAACCGGTGGCCGTCGACGAGTATCCGACAGCGCCGGACATGTATCCAAAGATTGCCAGAACCACGCCGATTCCAAACATCCTACAGAGATACTCGGGGCGGTTGTAGTCGACATCCTGAACAGCTTCTAGCTCGGCGATGTGTTTGAGCTTCCCAAGCATTTCCCGAGCCTGATTCTTCGAGTCCTCCGGGATTCTGGTATTACCGACATTGGTGGTTCTGTTGCTGCAGGCGGCGATGCTCCGGACAGGCGCTCCAGGAAAATAGCACAGCCCGGTGAGTGCGGCCAGCAGGTTGTCCGTGAGACGCCTCTGATCCTCCTCGATGAGGTTGGGGGTCGCCTCCAGGCCGTCGATCGAGGCACTGAACATCTCCTCGTACTCTTTCCTGCCCTGATGGAGCGATCCCTTGACCAGATACATGTGGGGCATCTCGTCCGGTGCCGCCCGGCGCAGAGCTCTCTCGATGCTCACCAAGCCGCGGTCGTAGTCCTCAAGCCCGAGATACGCGACGGCACGGACATGGTGGACGTCGGCGGTGTCCTCACCCAGCTCGTCGAGCACGAAAGCCTCGTCCGCATCCTGCTTCGCACGCCGGATCTCATCCTTGTCATCCGCGGCGGTCAGCAACGTCACCCAGGCCGCCACCACGTAGACCATCCGATCTTCCGGATGCTGCTCCCTGGCCTTCCTGGCGGCCACCGCGGCCGCGCCCTCGTCACGCTGGAAGTAGTAGTTCCAGGCCCGCGTGAGCCAGTCGACCTCATCGTCCTTCTCGGGACCGGTAACGAGGCTGAGGTCGTAGCGCCGACGCATCTCGTCGCTGAAGAAGACCCGCTCGGCCTGGCTCACGAAGCCGAGCTGGATCTGGGCCCTCTCGGTCATGCTGTTCTTGCGCATCGCCTTCGCTGTCCAGTCCCTCCTCAGCCCGCGCAGGCGCTTCTGGATCTCGGCGGTCGTCTCGTCCCTCGGAAGCGCGAGCTCCTTGTAGAGATCGGCGGCGGGCAATGGATCGTCAAGATGCGCGGTGCGCACCCCCGGTTCGGAATCGGATGGAAGCCAGGAGCCGAATCCTTCAGCCTGACCGGGGAAGGCGGTATGGGTCATCAGAGTCCTCTCGCTACGACGCGCGTCATACTATGAGGAGCCGGAATCGGCGGGCAATCTGAATGTGTCACCTCTTCGCGTGACAATGCTTCCTGCCATGCTGATGATTTGTCACCTGAACGGGGGATTGAGCGCGTAGCACGCCACCGCCGTCGCGGCGGCGACATTGAGGGAATCGACGCCGTGGGCCATCGGGATGCGGACCACGACGTCGGCCAAGGAGATCCAGTGCGAGGACAGTCCGGCCCCCTCGGTGCCCATCAGCAGCGCCACTTTCCTCGGGCTCCGCGCCAGCTCTGCGGCGAAGGCATCGAGGCTCACCGAGTCCTCGCTCAGCGCCATCGCGGCCACGGTGAAGCCGTGCTCCTTGAGGCGTTCCAGGCCCCGGCGCCAGTCGGTCATCCGGGCCCAGGGTTCGGCGAAGACGGTGCCCATCGACGTCTTGATCGCCCTGCGGTACAGCGGGTCGGCGGCCCTGGGCGCCAGCAGCACGCCGTCCCATCCCAGGCCGGCGGCGCACCGGATGATGGCCCCCACGTTGGTGTGGTCGACGATGTCCTCGCACACCACCAGGCGCCGGGCCTCCATCAGGTCGTCCTCGGTCCATCGTGTGACCCGCTCCATGGAGGCCAGCGCACCCCGGTGGACGTGGAACCCGGTCACCTGCTCGGCCAGCGCCTCGCTCACCACGAACACCGGCGCCTCGACGCCGTCCAGAAGATCGCGCAGCCCCTCGATCCAGCGCGGCGCCAGCAGGAAGGACCGGGGCCGGTAGCCGGCCTCGACGGCCCGCCGGATGATCTTGGCCCCCTCGGCGATGAACAGTCCCTCGGCGGCCTCCAGACTCCTGCGCAGATTGACGTCGCGCAAGCTGACGTAATCGGCCAGGCGGGGATCAGCGGGATCGACGATGTCTATGAATCGGGCCACCGCCACAGCCTAGAGGCACCGGTCATAGGGTGGCCGGGTGAGTGAGTCCTCCCCCGGTCAGCACAGGTTCCGCGTCAACTGGTTCCTGGTCGGCATCGTGGCCTCCGCGGTGGTTGCGAGCATGCTGCCGGCCCGCGGTTACATGGTGCCGGTGGTCGACGACGCCGTGACCGTACTGGTCTTCCTGCTGTTCTTCCTCTACGGCGCCCGCCTCAAGCCCTCGGAGACCCTCGCCGGCATCAGGCACTGGCGGCTGCACCTCACCATCCTGGTCTTCACCTTCGTGGTCTTCCCCATCATCGGCATCGCATTGAGACTGCTGGTTCCCTGGGCGCTGTCGAACATGCTGTACCTGGGTCTGCTGTGGGTGTGCCTGGTGCCCTCGACCGTCCAGTCCTCGATCAACTTCACCTCGATCGCCCACGGCAACGTTCCCGGCGCCATCGTCTCGGCGACCATCTCGAACCTGCTGGGCACATTCCTCAGCCCACTACTGGCCTTCGCGCTCGTCTCCTCCAGCTCGGGGGTGACGATCACACCGTCGTCGATCCTCGACGTCCTGCTGCAGATCCTGCTGCCCTTCATCCTGGGTCAGCTGTCGCGTCCCCTGACATCGCGGTTCGTCACCGAGCACAAGAAGCCGCTCAAGTTCGTCGACAACGGCGTCATCCTCGTGGTGGTGTACTCGGCCTTCTCCTCGGGGATGCGCGAGCGCATCTGGTCGATGACCAGCATCGGCCAGCTCGGGCTCACCATCGGCATCTGCCTAGTACTGCTGGCCCTCATGCTGTGGCTCACCTGGACGGTCCCCGGCCGGCTCGGGTTCAACCGGGCCGACCGCATCGCCATCCAGTTCTGCGGCACCAAGAAATCCCTGGCCACCGGGCTGCCGATGGCCGCCGTGCTCTTCGCCGGGCAGCCGATCGGTCTCATCGTGCTGCCGCTGATGATCTTCCATATGACCCAGCTCATCGCCTGCGGGGTGATCTCCTCGCGCTACGCGCGCCAATGGGAGGTCTCGGAAGCCTCCACGACCCGCTGAACCCGGGGCTCAGCTCTCGCCACGACGTGGGTTGAAGGGCTGGCCGTCAACCCGTGGAGGCTGCGGACGCTGAGTGGTCGCCTGCTCCTCAGGTGAGGTCGGGCGCCCCCACCCGGTCTGGTAGACCCCACCCATCGGGCCCTGTGCCTGCTGGTCCGCGGGCACATGACCACCGCTGCGCTGAGGCCCCCGATCGGCCTGGCCCGTCGGACTCGGCGATGTCGGGTCGGCCTGGCCCGTCGGATTCGGCGATGTCGGGTTGGCCTGGCCCGGCTTGGAGGTGGGTAGCGAACTCTGCTTGGACCGACCTGACAGGCCCGGGTTCTCCAGCTTCGCAGCCTCCTCGATGGCCTGCTGGACGGTGGCATCGGACTGGGCCTTCTCGTCCTCCTTCTGCTGGGCGATCTCGGCCATCACGTCGACCTTCTTCGGCGCGTCGAACTGCGAGGGATCGGAGGCCTGGTAGGTGGGCTTGCGGTTCTCGCCGTCGCCGACCATCTGCCCGAGTCCCCGCAGGGCATCGTTGAGCTCGCTCGGCACGATCCACACCTTGTTGGCGTCGCCGCGGGCCAGGGTGGGCAGCATCTGCATGTACTGGTAGGCGAGCAGCCCCTGGTCGGGCTGTCCGGCGTGGATGGCGTTGAAGACGGTGGTGATGGCCTGCGCCTCGCCCTCCGACCTCAGCATCTGGGCCTGCCGATCGGCCTGGGCGCGCAGCACCTGGGCCTCCCGGTCGCCCTGTGCTCTCAGGATCGCCGACTCGCGGTCGCCGCCGGCGGCCAGGATCTGGGACTGTCGCTGGCCCTCGGCCAGCAGGATCGCCGCCCGCTTGTCGCGCTCTGCGCGTGCCCCCTTCTCCATCGCGTCACGGATGGTGGGCGGTGGTTCGATGGCCCTCAGCTCGACACGGTTGACCTTGATGCCCCACTTGCCGGTGGCCTCATCGAGGACCGAACGCAGCTTCTGGTTGATCTCCTCACGGCTGGTCAGCGCCGCCTCCATGTCCATCCCGCCGATGATGTTTCGCAGGGTGGTCATGGTGAGCTGCTCGATGGCGGTGCGATAGGACTGCGCCTCGTAGGCAGCACGCTCCGGATCGACGATCTGGAAGTAGATCACCGAGTCGATGTTGACCATCAGATTGTCCTCGGTGATCACCCCCTGAGGCGGGAAGGGCTGCACCTGCTCGCGCATGTCCAGGTTGTACTGCACCCTGTCGATGACCGGCACCACCAGGTGCGGACCGGGATTGAGACGGCGATGGAACTTGCCGAGCCGCTCGACCAGACCGATCTTCTGCTGGTGGATGATCTTCACCGACGAGGCGAGTGCGACCACCACCAGCACGACGATGATCAGCGCGATGATGAGTTCGGGCATCTGCTTTCGCTCCTCGACGAGACAACGGGGGCCCACTGACCTCCCGACGTCTTACATCCTGCCATTCCCGCAGGCCAGAGCGGGGAAGAAGGGGCCGATCCGGAAGAATCAGAGGCCTGCCCCGCCCGACCAGCCCAGCCCCTGACTGGACGGGTAGACGATGAGAGTCGTCCCGTCGATCTGGAAGACCTCGATGCTCTCACCGGCCTCGATGGTGGTCCCGGGAGCCATGGCACGGGCCTCCCACAGCTCCCCATGCACCTTGACCTCGCCCGATCCAGAGGTGATCTGATGGGTCGCGGTGCCCTCGGAGCCCACCAGGGAATCCAGCGAGGAGCGGTATCCGGGGGCGTCGCGGACGCGCTTGAGAAGGGTGGGTCGCAGCACGGCCAGCATGATCCCCGCGACGGCCACCGCCACCAGCACCTGGACGATCCACGCGCCCGGCAGGATCGCAGCGGTCACGGCGCCGGCCAGCGCCCCGGAGGCCAGCATCAGCAGGGTGAAATCGAGGGTCAGCATCTCGGCGCAGGCCAGCACCGCGGACGCGATGAGCCAGGCCACCCATCCGTGGCGTGCGATCCAGTCCCAGAACTCGTTCATCGCCCGCCTCCTGTTGCGATCACAACACCTTGCCGGAGGCCTGGGCACTCCAGCGGCCGTTGTGCGATGTGACTTCCAAGGGTAGTCCGAATGCCTGGGACAGGATCGGCGAGGTGAGCACCCGGTCGACCGGCCCGGCCGCCACGATGTGCCCCTCGTCCAGGACCAGGGCGTGGGTGACCCCGAGCGGGATCTCCTCCAGGTGGTGGGTCACCAGGACGGTGGCGGGGGCGTCGGGATCGGTGCAGATGCCCGACAGCACGCTCACCAGCTGCTCACGCCCGGCCAGATCCAGGCCGGCGGCGGGCTCGTCGAGGAGCAGCAGTTCGGGATCGGTCATCAGCGCCCGGGCGATCTCGACGCGTTTGCGCTCCCCCTCCGACAAGGTGCCGTAGGTGCGATCCTCCAGGCCGGCCAGGCCCATTCTGGCGATGAGCTCGGCGGCGCGCTGAACGTCCATCGGATCGTAGGACTCCCGCCAGCGCCCCACCACCGCCCAGGCGGCGGAGACGACGACGTCGCGGACGGCCTCGTGAGGCGGGATGCGATGCGCCAGAGCCGAGGAGGCCACGCCGATGCGGGGTCGCAGCTCGAAGACGTCGACGGCTCCGATGATCTCGTCGAGGATCTCCACGAGTCCCTCGGTGGGGTGCATCTGGGCGGCCAGGATCTGCAGCAGGGTCGTCTTGCCGGCGCCGTTGGGCCCCACCATCACCCAGCGCTGCCCCTCGTCGACCTCCCAGTCGACATCGGTGAGGATCTGGGTGGATCCGCGTCGTACCCCGACTCCGGCCAGCTGCGCCACTGCACTCATGAAGATGAACCTACCAACTATCGCCGGCCGACCACCGGAGGACCTACACCGCGGCGATCACGCCATCGGCCCGGCGTCTCGCCCATTGTTCGGCCTGCCCCAGCGACTCCAGAGTCAGCTCGGACGGGGGCTCGTGGGCGTCCACCACCTTCTGGACGGTCTCGACGATGCCGAGGAACTGCAGCCTTCCAGCGTGGAAGGCCTCCACGGCCTGCTCATTGGCCGCGTTGTAGACCGCCGGATAGGTGCCGCCGGACCGCCCCACCTGCCTGGCCAGGGCCACGGCCGGGAAGACGGCGTCATCCAGCGGCTCGAAGGCCCAGGACGACGCCCGACTCCAGTCGAGGGCGGGGACGGCCTCGGGGATGCGGTCGGGCCAGCCCAGGCCCAGCGCGATGGGCAGCCGCATGTCCGGGGGCGAGGCCTGGACGATGGTGGATCCGTCGACGAATTCCACCATGGAGTGCACGATCGACTGCGGATGCACCACGACAGCGATGTCGTCGTAGTCGACGTCGAAGAGCAGGTGGGCCTCGATCACCTCCAGACCCTTGTTGACCATCGTGGCTGAGTTCGTGGTGACCACCGGACCCATCGCCCAGGTGGGATGGGCCAGTGCCTGGGCAGGCGTGACGTCGGCCAGCTCGGCGCGGGTGCGACCGCGGAAGGGGCCGCCCGAGGCCGTCACCACCAGGCGCCGCACCTCCTCGTGGCTGCCCGAGCGCAGCGCCTGGGCGATGGCCGAGTGTTCCGAATCCACTGGCACGATCTGCCCCGGGGAGGCGGCGGCCCTCACCAGTTCGCCGCCGACGATGAGTGACTCCTTGTTCGCCAGGGCCAGGATCCGGCCCGCCTTCAGAGCAGCCAGGGTCGGGCCCAGTCCCACCGATCCCGTGATGCCGTTGAGCACGACATCAGCCTCGACGTCACGGACAAGTTGGGCGGCCTCCTCAGCCCCCAGCGCGGTGTGCTCGACACGGAATCGCACGGCCTGCTCGGCGACCGTCTCCCGGTCGGACCCGGCCGCCAGACCCACCACCTCGAACCGGTCGGGATTGCGGGCGATGACGTCCAGTGCCTGAGTACCGATGGATCCGGTCGAGCCGAGCAGGATGATGCGACGCATGGATCTCAGCCTAGGGGCTCGTATCCTTCTGGGCGTGCTAGAGACCTGCCTGCGTCTGACATGTCTGCTCAACGACCTGTCGGCCGGACGCATCACCGCACCCGAGGCCGAACGAGTCCTCGGTCCGCTGCACCACGTCCATGATGCCGACGAGGCCCTGGGGCTCGGCGAACCCGACCCGATCGCCTCGGTGCCGATCCGCCGACCACTGGCCAGGGTCGCCCACAGCGCCTCCCCCGAGACCCTGTGGGGGCTCTACCCGGTGGCCCCGGGACGCCTGGCCGGGCTCCGCGGCCCGGCGGCGGTCAATCAGGAGGCCATGGTCGCCGGCGCCGCGGTGGTGTGCCACAGCTCGACCCCGGACGGAATCCCGGTCGGCACGGCCTGGATCCCCACCCCGGTCGGCCCGGCCGTCCAGTGGCAGATCCGCCGCGGCGCACCCCCGCTCCCCCCGCCGACCGCGCCGGAGGCCGGGCAGCAGCTCCGCGCCGTCATGGCCCGGGTCGCCGCGGATCTCGGGCGTCTCGACACTGTCGCCGGCCGCCGGCCCGAGGCCCTCGCCCCCACACTGGGGAGAGGGCACCGTCACTCGGACCAGGTACTTCTCGATCTCGCCTGGACCATGTTCGCCGCGGCCGACGCCGGCCTGGAGTCGGCCTCCCAGATGCTCACCGCGCATGGCTCGCAGGTCCGCGAGACCTCACTTCGACGCCTGCGGGACGCCGCCCTGGGCGCTCTCGCCGCCGCCTCGTCCTGGCCGCGGAACAGCTGACCGCTCAGCGACGCAGGTGGCGCTGCGTCCACCGATGGTCGGCCTCGTTCTCGGCGGCCGCCAGCAGACCTGACCGGCTGTCCTCGGCGGCGTCGTGCTGGTGGGTCATGACGGCCACGATGACCTCGTCGAGGCTCCGGCCCCAGCCGTAGGCCTCAGCGACGATGCCGATCCGATGACGCACGAGTCCCGGATCGGCGCGAGGCCCGATGCCCGTGAAACTCCAGCACAGCCGGGCCAGATCGTCGATCCGGGCGCCCGGGGCAGCCAGATCCCAGTCGACGAATGCCGCCGGCACCAGGCGCCCGCTGACCCGCCGGTAGATGGTGTTGCTGGGATCCAGGTCGTTGTGACAGACGGTCTCGGCATCACCGGCCAGATCGGTGTCCGCCATGAGATCGTGGAACTGGCGCACCAGCGCGGCGACTTCGGCCAGAGGGCCGTCCTCGGCCGCCTCGTGCCTCAGCAAGGTGGTGGTGGCCGCCGTGCCGTCCATGTAGGACATCACGGAGCCCTCCGCGTTCCGGGCGATGAGGGTCGGTGCGTGCGACCAACCGCTGCGCTTCAGGTGGCGCAGCACCCGCGCCGCGAAATCGGGGGTCGGGCCGCGCTGGACGACCCGACCAAGGCGACGGGCGCTGCTGCCATGCCCGCCGAGCAACTCCCCGGACATGCACCGACTCTACCCGGGGCGCCGGTGGAATCAGGCGCCGGTGGAGTGAAGCCCGCCGTCGACGTGGATCATCTCGCCGGTGGTGGCCGGGAACCAGTCCGACAGCAGCGCGACGATGCCCTTCGCGGCGGCGCCGGCGTCCTTGGTGTCCCAGCCGAGCGGGGCCCGCTCCCCCCACAGGTCGTTGAAGGCGTCGGCACCGGGGATGGAGGTCTTGGCCATGGTGTCCAGGGGGCCGGCGGAGACGAGGTTGCAGCGCACCTGGTCTTTGCCCAGGTAGCGGGCCAGGTACCGGTTGGCCGATTCGAGACCGGACTTCGCGACACCCATCCAGTCGTAGAAGGGCCATGAGACGGTGGCGTCGAAGGTGAGGCCTACGACCGCGGCCGTGTCGCCGAAGAGCGGCTGGACGGCCTTCGCCAGGGACACGTAGGAGTAGGTGGAGGTGTGGAGGGCGACGTCGACGTCCTTCCACTCGGTGTTGAGGAACTCACCGCCCAGCGCAGTCTTCGGGTTGGCGAAGGCGATGGCGTGGACGACCCCGTCGAGCCGCTCGACGCCCAGTCCGCGCAGTGTGGCGGGCAGGGCGGCCAGGGCCTGGTCGTCGGTGGCGTCGAGCTCGATGACCTCGGGAACCGGGTCGAGCTTGCGCACCGCCCGCTGAGTGACGCGGATGGCGCGGGGGATGTTGGAGACGATGACGCGGGCGCCCTGCTGCTGGGCGATCTCGGCCACCTTGAAGGCGATCGAGGTGTGCATCGTCACGCCGGTGACGAGGATGGTCTTACCGTCGAGAAGTCCCATTTCAGTTCCTTTCAGAAGTCTGGCGAGATGAACCAGGACCCGAGCGACCCCACAGACCCGACCGGGTTCGGGGAGGCAGCGAGCCCCGGCGAGCGAGGAGGGGTCGCCCCCTCCTTTGAAAGGCTAGTGCCCCATGCCGAGGCCGCCGTCGACCGGGATGACGGCGCCGGTGATGTAGGAGGTGGCGTCGTCGGCGAGGAAGCTGACCGCATTGACGACGTCGCCCACCTCCCCGAGCCTGCGGGCGGGGATGCGCGACTCGTAGTCGGCGATCGTCTTGGCGGGCAGCACCGCGGTCATCTCTGTGTTGATGAATCCGGGGGCGACGACGTTGCAGGTGATGCCCCGGGAACCGAGTTCCCGCGAGACGCTGCGGGCGATGCCGACCAGACCGGCCTTGGATGCGGCGTAGTTCACCTGGCCCGCCGATCCCATCAACCCGACGACCGAGGACATCACGACGATGCGGCCGAAACGCGCCCGGGTCATGGCACGGGCGGCACGCCGGATCACCCGGTAGGTACCGGTGAGGTTGGTGTCGATGACGGAGGTGAAGTCCTCCTCCTTCATCCGCGCCATCAGCGTGTCCTTGGTGATGCCGGCATTGGCGATGAGCACCTCGACCGGGCCGAACTCGTCCTCGACCCGTGTGAAGGCGGCGTCGACGGAGGCGGCGTCGGTGACGTCGCAGGCGATCGGCAGCACCCCTTCGGGTGCGGTGCCCGCCCTGCTGGTGGCCGCGACCCGGTAGCCGTCGGCCGCCAGGCGGGCGGCGATGGCCGCCCCGATTCCCCGTGATCCTCCGGTGACCAGGGCCACCCGGCCCGTTCCGGCTGTGCTGGCAGGCTCGTGAGTCATGCTCTGAACCTAGCCTGATCGCCCGCACGTCGGCCAGACTTCGGGATCCCTCGACGTCGGCGAGGACGCCACTGCGCTGTCGGCACAATGTTGCCGATGCTTGTCTGTGAGGTCCCCACGACTGCCGTGCGCGACCTACCCTGTGACCGTGTCCACACCTGCCCGGGCCGCCGGACCGCACCGGCACCGTCGGCGGGGGCGCGACGGCCAGGTCATCACCGGCGCCAGGCCGCCGGCCTCCGACGATCTGGAGGTGCGCCAACGGCACTATCTGGTGTCGATGGCGATCCGCACGCTGTGCTTCATCGGGCTGGTGATCACCCCGAGCCCGTGGCGGTGGCTGTTCATCCCGGGGGCGGCCTTCCTCCCGGCGATCGCCGTGGTGCTGGGCAACGTCGACGACCGACGCTCGCCGGCTCCGGCGACGGAGCATGAGACGCGCCGGGAGATCGGCCCGTCGCTCACGATCCCCGGTGAGCTCGAGGAGGACGAGGACGAGCCGGGCGGGACCAGCGACTAGGCTTCCCCGGGTGAGGAAGCTGTGGTTGCGTTGGATCGGGCTGGCTCTCTTCGTCGTCGTCCTGAGTCTGGTGATGATCCGGCTGGGCGAGTGGCAGATTCATCGTCTCGACGGCCGTCGAGAGGCCAATGCCACCATCCGGGCCCATCGCGCCCAACCCGTTCTGGACTGGACAGCCGTCATGAGGCCCGGCACCGCGATATCGGGCGAGGACCAGTGGAAACGGGTCCGGGTGAGCGGCTCCTATGACGCGGGCCACCAGGTGCAGGTGCGCTACCGGAAGGTGGGCGATCAGCAGGGCAGCGAGATCCTCACCCCGCTGCGCGCCACCGACGGCCGCACAGTCCTGGTGGACCGAGGATTCATCGGTCGCAAGGACGACGGCACCGATCCCGACATCGCCGACATCCCGAACCCGCCGTCCGGGCGGGTGACCGTGATCGGCTACGTCAAGGGCAATGAGAACGGCAAGGACACCGCCGTCGTTCCCGTCGACGGCCGGGCCCGTCTGATCAACTCCGACTCCTTCGCCAGGACCGCTGGCACCACATATGTCAACGGTTACATCGTCCTCGTGAACTCCACCCCCACTCAGAGCGGGAGACTGGCTCCGGTGCCCTTCCCGGAGCTGGACGAGGGCCCGCACCTGTCCTACGCCGTCCAGTGGTTCTGCTTCACCGCCATCGCCGTGGGCGGCCTGTTCATCCTCATCCGCGGCGACATCAAGGACCGCAGAAAACGCCGGGAGCGCGCCGAGCGGCGGCGGACCAGGCCGACACCGGTGGGTAAGCCGGCAACCCGCGGCGGGGTGCCGATCGATCGGCCGGCCGACTCGCCGACGCGCACGGAAGGAGATTGAGATGGATCTGGGTCTGAGCGGCCGCACCTTCGTCGTCACCGCGGCCAGCTCCGGTCTCGGGCTGGCCGGCGCACGGGCCCTGGCCGCCGAGGGGGCCAATGTCGTCATGGTGGCCCGGCGGGCCGACGTGCTTGAGCGTCAGGCCCGCGGCATCGGCGAGCGCGCCCGGCCGATGGCCGCCGACCTCACCGACCCCGACACCCCGCGGCGGGCCGTCCGGACCGCCGTCGACTCCTTCGGTGGCATCGACGGCGCCCTGGTGAGCGTCGGCGGGCCGGCGGCGGGATCGGTGCTCGGCACCGACGACCAGACCTACCTGGACGCCGTGGAGTCGGTGATGCTGCCGGCCGTGCGGACCGCCCGCGCGGTGGTCTCCGAACGCCCGGACGCCCGGCTGGCCTTCGTGCTGTCGAGCTCGGCGCGCTCCCCACTTCCCGCCATGGCGCCGTCCAACGCGACCCGCGGCGGGCTGGCGATGCTGGTCTCCCAACTGGCCGACGAGATCGGACCTCATGGCGGACGGGCCGTGGGGCTGATGCCGGGCACCATCGCCACCCCGAGGATCACGCAACTCCACGGCAGCGGCCACCAGGGATCCCGCGCGGCCACCGAGGGGCGGATTCCGTTGGGGAGGCTGGGACGGCCCGAGGAGTTCGGGTCGGTCGCCGCGTTCATGCTCTCGGACCAGGCCTCCTACGTCACGGGCTGCCTCATCCCTGTTGACGGCGGCGCCCTGAGGGTGCCGTGAACACCTCCGGCCTGTCCCAGACGGTCAGCTGGCTGTGCTGCCCCACCTGCCTGCGCCGCACAGGGCATCGGGAATCCCTCGAGCTCGTCGACTCCACGCTGAGGTGCGCAGCCGGCCACAGCCTCGACGTCGCCCGCCAGGGCCATGTGACGATGATCGGAGCTCGGCCCGGGGCCAATGCCGACACCACGGAGATGGTGGCCGCGCGCACCCGGGTGCTGGAGTCCGGGCTGCTCGGCGGCGTCGACGAGGTGTTGGCACGCCGTCTGGCGCGGTCTCGACGGATTCTTGAGGCCGGGGCCGGTACGGGCCATCATCTGGCGCGGATCCTGGACGCCGTACCGCAGGCCACCGGGCTGGCCACCGACGTCTCGGTGGCCGCGATCCGGCGGGCCGCCCGGGCCCATCCGAGGATGGCGGCGGTGGTGGCCGACACCTGGGCGGGGCTGCCGATCCGCGACGGGGCGGTCGACGCCGTGCTGTGCGTCTTCGCCCCGAGGAACCGCGACGAGTTCTCCCGGGTGCTGGCCGGGAGCGGCCACCTGGTGATCGCCAGCCCCCTTCCCGACCATCTGGCCGAGCTGAGGGCCGCGACCGGGATGATCGACATCCAGGCCGACAAGCATCATGAGATCGTGCGCGCCATGTCGGGAGCCTTCTCCCCGATCTCTCACGACGTCGTCCAGGAACAGCACACTCTCGAACCCGAACTGGCGGCAGACGCTGTGCTCATGGGCCCCAGTGCCCACCACATCGCCCGTCCCGCCCTGGCAGGCCCGATCGACGTGACGGTGGCGGTGGAGGTCACCACCTTCGTGCGGAGTTCCTAGCGCCCGCGCGAGTCCATCTGCTCGCGGATGCGCTGCAGCCGCTGGGCGGCCTTGCCGGCCTTGCGGGAGCGTTTGGCCACCTTTTCCTTGGCGGCCCGGCGCTCCTTCTTGGTGCTGGTGCGCCTGGTGAGTCTGGCTCGGGCGCGCTCAGCCTTGGCGAGTCTCTTCTCGGCCTTGCGGACCTTCTGCTCAGCCTCTTCGAGTGCGGCGATCAGGCCAGGATCCGCCTCGACCGCAGAGGCTGAGGCCACCGTCTGTCGTTCGGCCCTGGTCTCCGGAGATGCCGGGTCAGCGCCTCCGCGGGGCCGGGTTTGCACTCCCGCTTCCCGGAGCAGCCGCTGCACCAGACCGTAGGAGCGCCCGAAGTCGGCGGCCAGGGAGCGGATCGAGGCACCGTCGCGGTACCGGTCGGCCAGCACCCGGGCCATCGCGGCCCGTTCATCCCCGGTGAGGCGGGGCGGTGATGGGGCCATCTGGCACCTCCAGTCGGTCGGCTGGCCCACATGCTACGGGAGATCTCAGGCCAACGAGATGAGGTCGGCGTAGTCCTGGCTCCACAGGTCCTCCGTGCCGTCGGGCAGGACGAGCACCCGGTCGGGATCCAGGGCATGGACGGCGCCCTCGTCGTGGGTCACCAGCACGATGGCCCCGCCGAAGTGGGCGATGGCGTCGAGCACCTGCTCCCGGCTGGCCGGGTCCAGGTTGTTGGTGGGCTCGTCGAGGAGCAGGACGTTGGCAGAGGAGACGACCAGCATGGCCAGCGCCAGCCGGGTCTTCTCACCGCCTGAGAGCACCTGGGCGGGTTTCTCGACGTCGTCGCCGGTGAACAGGAAGGAGCCGAGGATCTTGCGGATGTCGGTGTCGGTCATGTCCCCGGCGGTGCGCGCCATGTTGTCCAGCACGGTGCGATCCATCTCGATGAGGTCGTGCTCCTGGGCGAAGTAGCCGATCTTCAGGCCGTGCCCGGAGACCACCTCGCCGGTGTCGGGGGTCTCCACTCCGGCAAGGATCCTCAGCAGGGTGGTCTTCCCGGCGCCGTTGAGTCCCAGGATCACCACCTGGGAGCCGCGGTCGACGGCCAGATCCACTCCAGCGAAGACCTCCAGGGAGCCGTACGTCTTGGTGAGGTCGTGCGCTGTCAGCGGGGTCCTGCCGCAGGGGGCGGGGCTGGGGAACCGGATCGCGGCCACCTTGTCGGCGGCGCGCTCCCCCTCCACCCCGGCGAGCAGCCGCTCTGCCCGCTTGGCCATGTTCTGGGCGGCGACGGCCTTGGTGGCCTTGGCGTGGAGCTTGTCGGCCTGGGCCATCAGGGCCGAGGCCTTCCGTTCGGCGTTGATCCGCTCCTTGTGACGGCGCTTCTCATCGGCCGCGCGCTGATTGAGGTAGCGCTTCCAGTCCATCGAGTAGATGTCCATGGTGGAACGGTTGGCGTCCAGGTGGAAGACCTTGTTGACGGTGGCTCCCATCAACTCGGTGTTGTGGGAGATCATCAGCACCCCGCCCTGGTAGCTCTGCAGGAAGGTGCGGAGCCAGCCGATGGAGTCGGCGTCGAGGTGGTTGGTGGGCTCGTCGAGGAGCAGGGTGTCGGCGCCGGAGAACAGGATCCGTGCCAGCTCGACGCGGCGTCGCTGCCCTCCCGACAGGTTCCCCAGAGGCTGTCCGAGCACCCGGTCGGGCAGGGCGAGGTTCGAGGCGATCCGGGCGGCCTCGGCCTCAGCCCCGTATCCGCCCTGGGCCATCAGCCGCGCCTCGGCCTTGGCGTACTTGTCCATCGCCCGCTCACGGACGGCGTCATCGTCGGCGGACATCTGATCCTCGAGCTTCTGCATCTTCTCGAGGATGTGGGACAGGCCGCGGGCCGAGAGGATCCGGTCCTTGGCCAGCTGGCTGAGATCCGGATCGCGGGGATCCTGGGGCAGGTAGCCGAGTTCCCCGGTGCGCTTCACCGTACCGGAGGTGGGCATCCCCTCCCCCGCCAGAATCTTGGTGAGGGTGGTCTTCCCGGCGCCGTTGCGCCCGACCAGACCGATCTTGTCCCCGGGGGCGACCTGGAAACTCACCGGGTTGAGGAGCAAACGGGCCCCGATCCGGACCTCCACATCATTGACCTGCAGCACCGGACAATCGTGCCCCGACCGGGGCGGACTGCCAAATGCTCGGTCGAATGTCCGCTCACCGCGTCATCCGCATGGGCACATGCGGAATGCCGGCCTCCATGAACTCGGGCCCGTCGACGATGAATCCGAAACGGGCGTACCAGTCTGCGAGATGCGCCTGGGCGTGGAGCACCAGCGGCCCTTCGGTGACGTCCAGGACATCCCTCAGCAGAGCGCCGGCGATTCCCCGGCCCCGATACTCCGGCTCGGTGACCAGCCGGCCGATGACGGTGGTGCCGTCCTCATCCAGGAGCCGCAGGGAGGCGATCGGGAGACCGTCCCGCTGGGCCCACATGAGGCTCGACGACGGTTCGAGGTCGCGCCCGTCAAGATCGTCGTCGGTGGCGTGCTGCTCGCCGTTGAAGACTCGGCTGCGCATCCACAGCAGCCGGTACAGCATCACCGCATCCATCTCCTCGAGGCGACGACGGAGGATCCGGATCCCGGAGAGTTCATCGGCCATGTGGGCAGTATCGCAGCGCTGCGAAAGGATGCCTCACCCGTCCACGGCGCGCCACCGGACGGGCCTTCCCCACCCGATGGCCGAACAGTTGGCACAATGGGTGGCATGTCAAGCCCCCGACGCGCAGCCCCCGAGAATGAGGAGGAGCTCGTCGCCGACGCCAAGGCGTGGCGACGCTACTCCGTTCTGGTGATCATCGGGATCGTCGTGGCCGTCCTCGGCCTGGGGGTCTTCGGCTATCTGGGCTGGTGGAGCCTGTGCGGTTCCACGGTCGCCGGTTGCCGGCCTGGCGAGGAGGCGACCTACTGGGGATCGGCGGTGGCCGCCGCGGCGCTGGGAGCGATCATCGGAATCCTGTCCCAGATCTGGCTCCCGCGGAAGTGGCACGTGGGCCTGAGCGTCGCCCTTCCGGTGCTGCTTGTCGTGATCGCCGCCATCTTCTGGTTCGTCGTCTGACCCTGGCCGCGGCCCCGGCAGCGTTGTCGACTCGATGCGGGTAGACCAGCGTCAACTCGACACCGCTCTTTCGGGCCTCAGTGGTGTCACGGCGGTATCATCGCGTCATGGCGATGACACTACGGCTTGAGGCCGAGGATGAGAAGACATTGGCCGAGCTGGCCGAGATGGATGGCGTCAGCAAACAGGAGGCCACCCGGCGGGCGATCCGCGAGGCGGCCTCTCGCCGGCACCATCAGGCGGGGGTGGCCGAGGCGTCGGCCTGGGCGCGTGACCGGTATGCCGAGGTGCTCGAACGGCTCGGCAAGTGATCGAGTACCTCACCATTGAGGACGTTCTCGACCTCGTCGAGGATCTCGGCGTGGGTCCGATCCGTGACATCGGGCTGTTGGAGTCTGCTGCCCACCGGCCACTTGCCAGCGCCTTCGGTCAGGAGGCCTATCCGGATCTGGACACCAAGGCCGCGGTTCTGCTGGAGTCGCTGGTGGGCAACCATGCTCTGGTCGACGGCAACAAGCGGATCGGCTGGCTCTCGACCGTGGTCTTCTACGTGCTCAACGGGGTCCGTCTGGATGTGCCCGACGACGACGCCTACCGCCTCGTCATAGCGGTGGCGGGTGGGCAACTCGGGTATCCTGCCGTGGCCGAGCAGTTCGCCGCGTGGCGGGCAGCGGCCACGGACTGACCCGGAGGACCCATGGACTTCAAGGACGACGCGAAGATCGACTCCGACGCGATCGACAGCAGCGCCGGCGGGCCGGGGCGCGGTGGCGGCGGGAAGATCGCCCTGGGTGGCGGGGCCGGCATCGTCGTGCTCATCCTCGCCCTGCTCTTCGGCATCAACCCCGGCGACATCCTCGGCACCGACGACGGATCCCAGGCCGCGCCGACCTCGACCTCCTCGTCGACCTGCCGCACCGGCGCCGACGCCGATCGCGACCCGAATTGCCGCTGGGCCGCCTACGCCACCAGCATCAACCAGTACTGGGGCGAGCAACTGTCGGGGTACACCAAGGCCCGCACCAAACCCTTCAGCAACTCCATCTCCACGGCCTGCGGATCGGCCACCGCCGAGGGGGGTCCCTTCTACTGCTCCGGTGACAAGCTCGTCTACCTCGACACGAGCTTCCTCTCCCAGCTCCTGAACCAGTTGGGCACCGAGACGTCGACGGCCGCCGAGGCCTACGTCATCGCCCACGAGTACGGCCACCACGCCCAGGATCTGCTCGGCACCATGGCCAAGGCCCATGCGGCCGGCAACCAGACCGGCCCCCACTCCCCCTCGGTCCGCCTGGAGCTGCAGGCCGACTGCTACGCCGGCGCCTACCTCAAGTGGGCCGCCGACAACCCCGACGACCTCATCGAGAACGTCACCTCGGCCGACATCACGAAGATCGTCAACGCCGCCAAGGCGGTCGGCGACGACCACATCCAGAAGCAGTCCTCGGGTCAGGTGAACCAGGACGCCTGGACCCACGGGTCCTCGAAGATGCGCGTCTACTGGACCCAGAAGGGGTTCAACGCCGCGAGCCTCAAGTCCTGCGACACCTTTGCCACCAACAACCTGGGCGACTGAAGGGGTCTTCCAGAATCCTCAGAAAAGTGGTGTCCACATTCTGAGATTTTGGTGGTTCTGTCGGGGGAAACTGTCACACCTGCCTGGTTGCCTTGGTCCATGGAGGCGATGACGCGGTTCAGGGCGGCGAGCGACCGGCTGGTCGACGCCGATACCGCCGTGCGTCGCGCCGAGGCCGACCGGCTCATCGCCGTCGCCGCGATGATCGACACCTATCCCGCACCCACACCACTGGACACTCCGGCCGCCGAACGGGTCGTGCCAGCGGGGGCCGAGGGGGCCGGTGCCGTGGGCGAGTTCGTGGCCCTGGAGGTCGGTGCGCTGCTGGGTCTGGGGGAGCCGGCGGCCTGGAGCCTGGTCCATGACGTCGCCAACCTGCGAAGCCGCCACCCCCACCTGTGGAATGCGGTCGACGACCTCCGGGTCGAAGCGTGGCAGGCCCGCAAAGTCACCCAGGCGGCCGAGGAGCTGTCCGCCGAGGCCGCCCGATCGGTCGACGCCAAGCTCGCCGACGCTTGGGGCGTCGCTCCCTGGCCGAGGATCCGACGCCGCCTGCAGGGATTGATCATGCGCGCCGACGCCGACCTGGCGCGACGGCGCGCCGAGATCGCCCGACGGGACCGGTTCCTGTCGATCCGCCACCTGGGGGACGGCACCTCGGCCATCGGCGGACTCATCGACACCGGCGCCGCCCTGCAGCTGCAGGCCGCCATCACCCGGATCACGAGTCGGATGAGGAAGGCCGGCGCCACCGAGCCGCTGCCGGTCCTGGCGGCCCGGGCCCTGGAGGAACTCGTCACGCCCACCACCACCGATGAATCCACCGGGGACAGCACCGCGGCCCTGCCTCTGGCCGACGTCGTGGTCCACATCGCCGCCGAAGCCCTCGACACAGCGGCCAGCGACGGCGCGCATGTGGCCAGGGTCCTCGCCCGGGGTGGGGATGTCGGTCCGGTGCTGGTCGATCAGTTGGCTCATCTGCTGGGTCATCACCGCATCCGGACGCTGCCCGTGGTGGACCTGGCCGGTGATCCCGCGGTGGACGGGTACGAGATCCCAGACCGCATCCGCCGGCAGTTGATCATCCGAGAGGACTGCTCCGTCTTCCCCTTCTCCACCGCCAGATCCCGCACCGCAGACCTGGACCACACCGTGCCCTACCGCAGATCCACCCCCGGATCACCGGCCCCACCGGGCCAGACAAGGATCTCCAACCTCGGCCCGCTGGGCCGGCGGGAGCACCGGGCCAAGACCGCCGGCGTCTGGAAAGTGACGCAGCCGACACCCGGCGTCTACCAGTGGACCAACCGCCTGGGGCAATCCTGGCGAGTCACCCGAGGACGCACTCTCAAGCTCCCCGAAAAGGCGCCCGACCTGCCACGCAACGCTGATCGACCGCGCCGCAAGGAGAGGATCGACCTCGCCTACAGCAGCTGCGTCGCGCTCGGCTGAGATATCGGTCTCATCACGATCGCCCTGTACCCCGCACTGACCCTGGACGGGCCACGTACGCTCCCTCCATAGGCTCCCAGGGATCCCCTAGCGCCGGAGGGACTCATGCCCGCGCTCATTGTTCGACGCCGAACTCTCGGTGCTCTGGTGCTTCTCTCCACCATCGGCCTTTCGGCCTGCGCCTTCACCAGCGCTCACACGGGCGGATACGACGGGCCGGTCTACGATTCCGTGAAGGCCATCGGGTCCACCAGCAACGCCGTCGTCATCGGCCGATTCAGCGCATTCAACCAGGTGGACGGCACCCGCCTGGGCACCTTCCGCATCGACCGCTCCACCTCGTCGCTGCCCACAACTCTGACCGTTGACACGACCGGGGAGAATGGCGAGCACAACGCCCACTCCGAGAAGTTGGCGAAGGCCACGACCGGCACGTCGTATCTGATCTTCGTCAGGAGACTCGCCAAGAAGTCGCGCGCCGACCTTCAGCAGTACGGCAACATCTACCAGATCGAGGGCGGAGCCAACGGAGTCTTCACCGTCACGGGCGACACCGCCACCCCGTTGGGGCCCGGCGTCCCCATGTCCACCGCCTCACTGGGTCCGTCCGGGGCACACACCTACTCCGTCGAAGACCTCATGTCGCTGAAGGTCAACGGCTGAGATCAGACGTTGAAGCCGATCGCCTGCAGCTGCTGGCGTCCGTCGGGGGTGATCCTCTCCAGGCCCCACGGCGGCAGCCACACCCAGTTGATCGCCACACTGTTGACGATCCCCTCCAACACCGTCTGGGTGTCGTACTCCAGACGGTCGGTCAGCGGGCAGGTCGGGCTGGTCAGCGTCATGTCGATGGTGACATTGGCGTCGTCGTCGATCTGGATGCCGTAGACCAAGCCCAGATCCACCACATTGACCATCAGCTCGGGATCGATGACGTCCTTCATCGCCTCGACGACGTCATCGACCGTCGGCAGGGACACGGTCGGCGCCGAACCCTGATCGGGCTGGGGCGTTGACTCCTCATCGGGAAGGGTGTCGCGCACCAGGTCCGACGGCCTGGTCCCCTCGGTCGTCTCCTCGCTCATGCTGTCTCTCCCTTCGTCGGCGCACCGGCCGAAGCCGTGTCGCTGTTCTGTTCAGCCTCCATGAGGCTCTCCTCCAGGGCCGACCAGCCGAGCATGGCGCACTTGACCCGCGCCATCAGCTTGGCCACCCCCTCGAAGGCCACCGCGTCCTCGTACAGGTCCTCGTCCAGGGACTGGTCCCCGTGGGAGCGCATCATCTCCTGGAAGCCCCGGTAGAGCTGCTGCGCCTCCTCGACGGTCTTGCCGATCACCAGGTCGGTCATCACCGAGGTGGAGGCCTGCGAGATCGAGCAGCCCACGGCGTCGTAGGAGATGTCGCGGATCCGCTCCCCGTCCAGGTGCAGCCGCAGCAGCAGCTCGTCCCCGCAGGACGGGTTCACCTGGGTCACCTGGGCCGTGAAATCCTCGCGAAGCCCCGCATGGTGCTTCTCCCGGTAGTGATCGAGGATGATCTCCTGGTACATGTCCTCGACGTTCATGACTGTCGCCTCCCTGAACCGGCGCCCACACTCATGCGCCCGGTGAAGAAGTCCCGGGCGTACTCCACTGCATCGACGAGGGCGTCGATCTCGCCTCTGGTGGTGTACAGGTAGCCCGACGCCCGCAGCGACGACTGCAGGCCCAGCCTCTCGTGGAGCGGCCTGGCGCAGTGATGGCCACCGCGCACCGCCACACCTCGGGAGTCCATGATGCTCATCGCGTCATGGGGATGCACACCCTCAATGCTGAAGGAGATCGTGCCCGTGCGGTCCACAGCCTCCTCAGGGCCCAGTATGCGCAGCCCCGCCACCCCGGACAAACCCTCCAGGGCGTAGTCGGCCAGGTCGCGCTCATGGGCCGCGATGGCGGCCATCCCGATCCCGTCGAGATAGTCGGCGGCGGCGGCCAGTCCCACCATCTGGGCGATCGGCGGCGTGCCGGCCTCGAAGCGGTGAGGCGGCTCGGCGTAGGTGGAGTGATCCATCCTGACGATCTCGATCATCTCGCCGCCGCCCAGGAAGGGCGGCAGTTCGGCGAGGAGGTCGTAGCGGCCCCACAGGATCCCGATGCCGGTGGGCCCGACCATCTTGTGGCCGGTGAAGGCGACCAGGTCCGCGCCCAGCGCGGACACGTCGACCGGCAGCTGGGGCACGGCCTGGGAGGCGTCGACCACCATCACCGCGCCGACCGCGTGGGCCTGTTCGGCTATGAGACCGATCGGGTTGACGGTACCGAGCACGTTGGAGGCCAGGGCCAGAGAGACCACCTTGGTGTGCTCGTTGATGAGCCCCTCGCGGGCAGCCTTCTCCAGGTCCAGGCGCCCCTCCTCGGTGATGTCGTACCAGCGCAGCGTGGCACCGGTCCGCTGGCAGACCAGCTGCCAGGGCACCAGGTTGGAGTGGTGTTCCATCACGGAGATCACCACCTCGTCGCCTGGCCCCAGCCGCGAACCCAGGGTGTGGGCGCACAGGTTGAGAGCCTCCGACGCGTTGGACAGCGCGACAACCTCCTCGGGACGGTTCGCCCCGATGAACCTCGCTATCCGCTCGCGCCCGCCCTCATAGGCCTGGGTGGACTCGAGTCCCAGCTTGTGCATGGCACGAGCCACATTGGCGTTGTGGTGGGCGTAGTGATCGGCCACCGCGTCGATGACGACCTGCGGCTTCTGCGAGGTGTTGGCTGAGTCCAGGTAGACCAGCGGGTGGTCCCCGACCCTGGTGGACAGGATCGGGAAGTCCGCGCGGACCGCCTCGACGTCGTACGCAGTGGCCTCACTCATCAGGCGTTGGCCTTCGCGGCCTCGACGTACTTCTCGTAGCCCTCGGCCTCGAGCTGCTCGCCCAGCTCCGGGCCGCCGGTCTCGGCGACCCGCCCGTCGACGAAGACATGCACCTGGGTGGCCTTGATGTAGCGCAGGATCCGCGTGTAGTGGGTGATCAGCATCACTCCGTGGGAGGCGTCCTCCAAGTAGTGGTTGACGCCGGTGGAGACCACCTTGAGGGCGTCGATGTCCAGGCCGGAGTCGGTCTCGTCGAGGATCGCGAACTTCGGGTGCAGCAGCTCGAGCTGGGTCATCTCGTGGCGCTTCTTCTCGCCGCCGGAGAATCCCTCGTTGACCGAGCGGTCGGCGAAGTCGTCGTCGAGGTCCTGGCGCTGCAGGGCGGCGTCGACCTCCTTCACCCAGGTGCGCAGCTTGGGGGCCTGGCCGTCGATCGCGGTGCGGGCCGAGCGCAGGAAGTTCGACACCGAGACGCCGGGGATCTCGACCGGGTACTGCATGGCCAGGAAGAGGCCGGCGCGGGCGCGCTGGTCGACGGTCATGGCCAGCAGGTCCTCGCCGTCGAGGGTCACCGTGCCGCCGGTGACCTTGTACTTGGGGTGACCGGCCAGGGTGTAGGCGAGGGTGGACTTGCCGGACCCGTTCGGGCCCATGATGGCGTGCACCTCACCGGAACTCATGGTGAGGTTGACGCCCTTGAGGATGTTCTTGGGGCCTGACTCGGTCAGGACGTCGACGTGGAGGTCGTTGATCTGGAGCGTTGCCATGGGGTTCAGGACTCCTTGTAGGGAATGGGGTTGGCGACGTCGACGAGAACGTCGTCGCCGTCGATGGTCACGGGATATACGGGAATCGGCTCGGTGGCCGGCAGGTTGGTGGGGGCTCCGGTGCGCAGGTCGAACATGGACCCGTGCATGTAGCACTCGATGGCGCAGTCCTCGATCTCGCCCTCGCACATCGGGACGTCGGCGTGGCTGCACCAGGCGCCGATCGCGTAGGTTTGTCCCTCGGTGCGCACCAGCACGATGTCGGTGAGTCCGTCGACGTCGTCGAACTGGACGGGGGTGTCGTCCTCCAGCTCGTCGACCGTCGTCACCTTCACCGCCGCCATCAGTTCTCCGGCAGTTCGGTCTTGGCGCCCAGGGTCTCGCGCAGCTCGTCCTCGATGAGGTGCATGAGCTCGGTGCTGATCTCCTCGACGCCGATCCGGCGCACGATGTCGGTGAAGAAGCCGTGGACGACCAGGCGCCTGGCCTCCTCCTCCTCGATGCCGCGCGACTGCAGGTAGAACAGCTGCTCGGCGTCGAAGCGGCCGGTGGAGGCCGAGTGGCCCGCGCCGCGGATGTTGCCGGTCTGGATCTCCAGGTTCGGCACCGCGTCGGCCCGGCAGCCCTCGGTGAGGACCAGGTTCTTGTTCGACTCGTAGGTGTCGATCCCCTCGGCCACCGGGCGGATGAGCACATCGCCGATCCACACCGAGTGGGCGTCCTGACCCTGCAGACAACCGCGGAAGTCCACCCGGGAGTTGGTCCGGGGGGCGTTGTGGTCGACGAAGAGCCGGTGCTCGATGTGCTGGCCGGCGTCGGCGAAGTAGACGCCGAGCTGGTTGAGATCGGCGCCGGGGCCCTGGTAGGAGGCCGCCTGGGAGATCCTCACGGCCTTGCCGCCGAAGGTGGCCTGGGCGGTGCGCACGGTGGTGTCGCGGCCCAGCTCGAAGGCGATCTGCGCGCCGTGGACGGCGTCGTCGGCCCACTCGTGGAGGAAGACGATCGTCACCTCCGCGCCGTCGCCGATCCGGAAGGTCCAGTTCTCGCCGAGATTGGCCGAGCCCTTGTAGCGCACCACGATGGTGGCGCGGGCGAAGGCGCCGATGGCCACCACGACGTTCTGGAAGGCCGATTCCTCGACGCCGGTGCCGGTGAGGTCGATGTCGACGGGCGCGTCCAGCTCGGCCTCGGCCGGGATGTCGATGCGCCGCGACGGATGGGTGTCGTTGGCCGCGGCGATCGCCGAGAGGCGATCCTGCGGGATCTCGGCCAGGCCGCGCATGGCGTCACCGGACAGCTCGGACACGACGACCTGCTCGGGGGCCCGGACCGCCCACTCGATGGCGGCCTTCGTCGTCCCCTCCGTCAGGAGCGGCTTGAACTGCTTGACCGGGGTGAAGCGCCAGATCTCCTCGCGGCCGGTGGGCATCGGGTGATCGGCGACGTCCCAGGAGGGCATGGGATGCAGGTGCGACTCCACATCCCCCTCGATGGTGACGTTGTGACCCTTCTCGGGGGCCTGGACGGGTGCGCTCAACGCAGTGCTCTCTTTCTTGAGGATTGTCGGTGATGTGGTGATCGGCGTCTCAGCCGACCGCACCCTCCATCTGGATCTCGATGAGCCGGTTGAGCTCCAGGGCGTACTCCATCGGGAGCTCCTTGGCGATCGGCTCGACGAATCCGCGCACGATCATGCCCATCGCCTCCTCCTCGGTGAGGCCGCGCTGCATGAGGTAGAACAGCTGGTCCTCACTCACCTTGGAGACGGTGGCCTCGTGGGCCATCGACACCTCGTCGGTGCGGATGTCGTTGTAGGGGTAGGTGTCCGAGCGGGAGATGTCGTCGACCAGCAGGGCGTCGCATCGCACCGAGGAGGCCGAGTGGTGGGCGTTCTTCCCCACCTCGACCAGGCCGCGGTAGGCCGAGCGGCCGCCGCCCTGGGAGATCGACTTCGAGACGATCGTCGAGGACGTGTACGGCGCGTTGTGGACCATCTTGGCGCCGGTGTCCTGATGCTGTCCCTCGGCGGCGAAGGCCACCGAGAGGGCCTCGCCCTTGGCGTGCTCGCCCATCAGGTAGCAGGCCGGGTACTTCATGTTGGACTTGGAGCCGATGTTGCCGTCGATCCACTCCATCGTGCCGCCCTCCTCGACGTAGGCACGCTGGGTGACGAGGTTGTACACGTTGTTCGACCAGTTCTGGATGGTCGTGTAGCGGCATCGGGCGTTCTTCTTGACGATGATCTCCACAACGGCCGCGTGCAGCGAGTCCGACTTGTAGATCGGGGCGGTGCAGCCCTCGACGTAGTGCACGTAGGCGCCCTCGTCGACGATGATCAGAGTCCGCTCGAACTGACCGAGGTTCTCGGTGTTCATCCGGAAGTAGGCCTGCAGCGGGATGGTGCAGTGGACGCCCTTCGGGACGTAGATGAAGGAGCCGCCCGACCACACCGCGGAGTTCAGTGCGGCGAACTTGTTGTCACCGACCGGGATGGTCGAGGCGAAGTACTCCTTGAACAGCTCCGGCTGCTCCCGCAGCGCGGTGTCGGTGTCGAGGAAGATGACGCCCTGCTTGCCGAGCTCCTCGTTGATCTTGTGGTAGACCACCTCGGACTCGTACTGGGCGGCCACGCCGGCCACCAGGCGGTCCTTCTCGGCCTCGGGGATGCCGAGCCGATCGTAGGTGTTCTTGATGTCGGCGGGCAGATCCTCCCAGGACTGGGCCTGCTGCTCCTGGGCGCGCACGAAGTACTTGATCTGGTCGAAGTCGATGCTGTCGAGGTTGACGCCCCAGGCGGGCATCGGCTTCTTCTGGAACTGGCGCAGGGCCTTGAGGCGCAGCTTGAGCATCCACTCGGGCTCGTGCTTCATCGCCGAGATGCCGCGCACCACGTCCTCGGAGAGGCCGCGCTGGGAGGCGGCGGCGTAGGCGTCGGAGTCGTGCCAGCCGTACTTGTACCCGGTCAGGGCGGCCAGGTGCTCATCCTGGGTCACCCCGGTGCCCGGCAGCGGTGCGGGCGCGGCCTCCTCGTCCCGGATGATGGTGGGGTTCTCGACCTGGGTCATATCTGGGCCTTTCGGGTTCGTGATCTGAGGTTCATGGGTGACGCCGTGGCGGTCTCAGCCGACCGTCGACGTGCTCGGGGGATCGGCGGCGATGCGTCTTCGGGTGATCTCCACATCCACCGGGACGTGGGTGGTGCACACCCCGTCGCCGTGGGCGATGGTCGCCAGCCGCTGCACATTGGACCCGAGCAGTTCGGAGAACAGCCGGGTCTCGACGTCGCAGAGCTCTGGGAAGACCTTGGCCACCTCGGCGACCGGGCAGTTGTGCTGGCAGATCTGCTGACCCGCCGGCCCGGGCTCGATGGTGGCGACGTAGCCGCCGGCCGAGAGACACTCGGCCAGCGTCTGGGCCGGGTCCTGGGCGGGCCTGGCTGCCCGCATTCCCCGGTAGCGCTCCTCGATGTCGTCGACGCGGGCCTGGGCGACCTTCGCCAGGGCATCGGGGCCGGCCGCCGCGGCCAACTGCTTGAGCGCGGTGATGGCCAGCTCGTCGTAGGCCGTGTAGTAGTCGGCCCGACCGGCGTCGGTGAGGAAGAACACCCGCGAGGGGCGTCCCCTTCCGCGCGGCCCGAACACCCGCTCCTCACGGCTGGCCACCTGGCCGTTTTCACTCAGGGCCGACAGGTGGCGCCGCACGGCGGCGGGTGTCAGGCCGAGGCGCTCGGCGAGATCGCCGGCCGTCGAAGGCCCGTGATGAAGGATCGACGACATGACGCGGTCGCGCGTGGTGCCGTCTGCGGGCTCTTCGAAGCGAGCCTCGGCCGCAGCGCGGCCCTCGCCGCGCCCACGGGAGGTGTCACTCGAATTTTTCACAACTCCATTGTTTCCAAATGTTGCCGCGATGCAAGTAAGGCGACCCTTCCTCGGGACGGGCATCCCCCGAAGTGGGGCCACTGTGGACATCCATGAAAGATTTTGCAAGAATCAGAACCGGTTGCAAGAGCTTCCACATCCAGTGGTGGAGGAGCCTCCGCACCGCGCGCTCGACGATGGCCGTCGAACGCATCAGCGAAAGGTACTGACTACCCATGACCGACATCGCGCGTCGCTCACTGCTGCTCTCGGGACTGGGGCTGGGAGCCCTTGGCGTGCTCTCCGCCTGCGGCGGATCGGACTCCAGCAGCTCGTCCACCCCCGCCGCCTCGGGATCCGCCGGGGCCGGAACCATCACCATCTGGGTCGACTCCGACCGTGCGCCCGTCCTCAAGAGCGTCGCCGCCCAGTTCAAGAAGGACGTCGGCGTCACCGTGAACCTGGTGGTCAAGGACAACTCCAAGATCGTCCCCGACTTCATCACCCAGGTGCCCACCGGCAAGGGGCCCGACGCCATCATCTGCGCCCACGACCGCCTCGGCACCCTGGTCAAGAACGGCGTCGTCGCCCCTCTGGAGCTCGGCGACACCACCGACCAGTACCAGGACATCGCCATCAAGGCCTTCACCTATCAGGACAAGATCTACGGCGTCCCCTACTCGACCGAGAACCTGGCCCTGATCCGCAACACCAAGCTGGCCCCCTCGGCGGTCACCAGCTGGGACGCCATGATCGCCGCCGGCCGCAAGTCCGGGGCGAAGTACCCCGTCCTGGTCGGCATGGACTCGGTGCAGGCCGCCAGCCCGTACAACCTGTACCCCTTCCAGGCCTCCTTCAACGCCCCCGTCTTCAAGATCGGCGCCGACGGAGCCTATGACGGCACGACGCTGGGCATGGGGGACGCCGCGGGCGCCTCCTTCGCCACCTGGCTGGCCGCCCAGCAGAAGGCCAAGACGCTCAACATCAACATCTCCAACGACATCGCGAAGACCTCCTTCGTGTCGGGACAGAGCCCCTTCTTCATCTCCGGGCCCTGGAATCTGGCCGACATCAAGGCCAAGAACATCCCCTACGCCATCGAGGCGATCCCGGCCGCCGGCCCCCAGGCCGCGACCCCCTTCGTCGGCGTCCAGGGATTCGCGATGAGCTCCAAGTCGAAGAACACCGTCGCCACCCAGAAGCTCATCGTCGAGTACATCGGCAACGCCGACATCCAGTACAAGCTCTTCGAGGCCGGGCAGCGCCCGCCGGCCAACAAGGAGGCCTTCGAGAAGGCGAAGTCGGACAAGGACGTCGCCGCCTACGGAGCCGTCGGCGCCAAGGGCGTCCCGATGCCGGCCGTGCCGGCCATGGACTCGGTGTGGACCGACTGGGGCAATGCCGAGGCCGCCATCCTGTCGGGCAAGTCCGCCGATCCGGCGGCCGCCTGGCAGAAGATGGTCACCGGCCTGCAGGCCAAGATCAAGTGACCCACTGATCACCTCCCCCGGGGCCCGGCGCACCGGGCCCCGGGGGAGACCTCGGCTCTCACAATCGCAGCTCTCACAGACGACAGGCTGGAAATGACGAAGGAAGAGTTCACGCCCCCCGCGCAACGGGAGGAGCGCGTCCACCGGGCACAGGTCAGGTTCTCGGGCGGGGCATGGTCCTGGGTGATCAAGATCGTGCTGCTGGGGGGCTTCGACGCCCTCATGGTGCTGGGCCTGCTGGCCGCCGTGGCCAAGGCGTCCTGGGTGATCGTGGCCGTCATCGCGATCGGCACTCTGGCGGTCAACCTCATCTACCTGCCGCCCAACCGGGAGCTGCCCGGCAAGTACCTGGCGCCGGGCGTCGCCTTCATGCTCATCTTCTCGGTGAGCGTGATGCTGTACACGGTCTACGTCGGGTTCACCAACTACGGCGACGGCCACAACGGCTCCAAGGCCGACGCCGTCCTGGCCATCCAGCAGAACAACCAGGCCCGGGTGCCGGACTCGGCCACCTACAAGGCGGCCGTCGCCACGAAGAACGGCGGCGGGGACGAGCTGTGGCTCATCGTCGTGGACCCGAAGACCGGGCAGGCCCGCGCCGGGAACAACGACACCCCGCTGCAGGACGCCTCCGGCGTCACCACCTCCTCGCTGGGCGCCATCACCGGGGCCGACGGCTACACGGTGCTGGATTTCGCGGCCGTCTCGGCCCGCTCCTCGGAGGTCTCGAAACTCGCGGTGCCGCTCAGCGACAAGGGCGCCGACGGGTTCCTGCACACCACCACCGGATCCCAGGCCTACGTCTACCGGTCCACGATGACCTACGACGAGAAGGCCGACACCTTCACCGACACCGCCGGGACCGTCTACCGCGACTCCGGCCAGGGATCCTTCGTCTCCTCCGAGGGCAGGACCATCCAGCCCGGCTGGAAGGTCAACGTCGGGTTCTCCAACTTCACCGCGGCGATCACGAACTCCCAGGTGCGCGGGCCCTTCCTCAAGGTCCTGGTGTGGACCTTCGTCTTCGCCATCGGGTCGGTGGTCAGCTGCTTCGCCCTGGGCCTGATCCTCGCCCTCATCTTCAACGACTCCCGGCTGCGGGGCAGGCGCTGGTTCCGGCTCGTGATGATCCTGCCCTACGCCTTCCCCGCCACCATGATGACGATGGTGTGGTCGGGCCTGTTCAACCAGGACTTCGGGTTCATCAACCAGGTGCTGCTCGGCGGGCTGCAGGTCCCCTGGCTCAACGACGGCACCTGGGCCAAGGTGGCGATCCTGGTGGTCAACCTGTGGCTCGGATTCCCCTACCAGTTCCTGGTCGCGACCGGGGCCCTCCAGTCCCTCCCCGACGACGTCAACGAGGCCGCCGAGGTGGACGGCGCGTCGGGGTGGAGCGCCTTCTGGTACATCAAGTTCCCGCTGCTGATGGTCTCCCTGGCCCCACTGCTCATCAGCACCTTCGCGTTCAACTTCAACAACTTCAATCTCATCTACATGCTGACCCGCGGCGGCCCGCGGTTCACCGACACGAGTCTGGACGTCGGCTCCACCGACATCCTCATCTCGATGGTCTACAAGGTCGCCTTCGGCGACCAGGGCCGCCAGTACGGCCTCGGATCCGCCTTCGCGATCCTCATCTTCATCATCGTGGGAGTCATCTCCTGGATCGGCTTCCGCCAGACCCGGGCGCTGGAGGACATCAACTGACATGAGTACCGCAGCACTGAACCCGCCCAAGGGCGCGCCCCGACAGTCACGATCCCGCGGCCCCCGCGGCCGAGGGCTCTGGTGGCGCTACGTCGTCGCCGTGGTGGCGTGCGTCTTCGCCGTCTTCCCGATCCTCTACGTCCTCTCGGCCTCACTGAACCCGTCGGGCACCATGACCGGCTCCAACTCGCTGTTCACCACCTTCTCGGGGTCCAACTACGTCAAGCTGTTCACCGACTCCGAGCGCCCCTACGGCCGCTGGTACCTCAACACCACCCTGCTGGCGGTCGGTGTGTCCCTGCTGACGGTGCTGTTCTCGGCGCTGGCCGCCTACGCGTTCTCGCGGCTGCGCTTCCACGGACGCCGCGGCGGCCTGCTGAGCCTGATGCTCATCCAGATGTTCCCGCAGATGCTGGCCGTGACCGCCATCTTCCTGCTGCTGTCGAACCTGGGGGATGTGGTGCCGGTGCTCGGCATCGGATCCCTGCTGGCGCTTGCGGCGGTCTACCTCGGCGGCGCCCTGGGGGCGAACACCTACCTCATGTACGGATTCTTCAACTCCGTACCGCGGGCCCTGGACGAGGCGGCGCAGATCGACGGGGCCGGCCACGCCCGGACCTTCTTCACCATCATCCTGCCGCTGGTGATCCCCACCCTGGCGGTGGTGGGGCTGCTGAGCTTCATCAACACCTTCAACGAGTACGTCGTGGCCTCGGTGGTGGTCGGCAACGACCCCGCCACCCAGACCCTGGCCCTGGGCCTGTACCAGTACGTCTCCGAGCAGACCAACTCCAACTGGCCGGTCTTCGCCGCCGGCACCGTGCTGGCCTGTCTGCCCCCTCTCATCGTGTTCTTCTGGCTTCAGAAGTACCTGGTCTCCGGCCTCACCTCGGGCTCGGTGAAGTGACATGGAGGGCCCCACACTGGCCGACATCGCCGAGCAGGCGGGGGTGAGTCAGGCCACCGTCTCCAGGGTGCTCAACGACAAACCCGGCGTCTCCGAGGCCACCCGCCAGGCCGTGCTCACCGCCCTGGACGTGCTCGGCTACGTGCGCCCCGCCCATCTGCGGCCGATCACGACCGGGATGATCGGGCTCATCGTGCCCGAACTGGTCAACCCGATCTTCGCGGCCTACGCCCAGGCCGTGGAGACCGACACCGCCAGGGCCGGATTCGCCACCCTGGTCTGCACCCAGGCACCCGGCGGGATGCGCGAGGACCAGTACTTCGAGGTGCTCCGCTCCCGCCAGGCCGCCGGGATCATCGTCGTGTCGGGATCCCACGCCGACACCACCGCCGACCTGTCCACCTACCGCACCCTCATCGACGTCGGCCTGCCGATCGTCCTGATCAACGGCTTCGTCCCCGGGCTGGAGGCCCCCTTCATCTCCGACGACGACGCCTCGGCGATGGACCAGGCCGTCGATCACCTGGCCACCCTGGGCCACCGGCGGATCGGACTGGCCCTGGGGCCGGCGCGCTACGTACCGGTCCGGCGCAAGGAGGCCGGCTTCCGGGCCGCGATGATCCGGCGCTTCGGGACCGACGAGGGGATCCGCGTCGCCTACTCCATCTACTCCGCCACCGGGGGCGGCCAGGCCGCCGCAGACCTGCTGGGCGAGGGGGTCACCGCGATCATCTGCGCCTCCGACATCATGGCCATGGGCGCGATCCGCTCAATCCGCGCCCACGGGCTGTCAGTGCCCGATGACGTCTCGGTGATCGGATGCGACGACTCCCCGGTCTCGCGCTACTGGGATCCCGGCGTCACCTCCGTGCGACAGAACGTCGACCTCATCGCCTCGATGGCGGTGTCGACCCTCGTCGGACAGATTCACGGAGAGTCCGCCCAGACCGGGGAGCGTCTCGTGAGACCGGATCTGGTGATCCGCTCGACCACCGGGCCGGCCCGCTCCTGAGCGCGGCTCCGCTCACCGCGCTGCGCGTGTCGACATCAAAATTGTGATCTTGCGCACATCCGAGCCTTCTGGCGGTGACAACGCCATTCAGTCGTCATAGCGTGACCCTCACGGGTCTCGGATCCCACGACGACGTGCCGGTCACCACGACGGTGTTCCGGGAGGCCCCTGAACGAGAGTGCTCGAGGAAGAGAACAAATCGTGAATGTCAGGCAAGACACGACAGGCGTCCCCATCGGGACGCGCCCGTCGGCCCGCCGCATGCTCTGGGCCGCCCTCGGCGGAACGGCCCTGCTCGGACTGGCCGGGTGCGGCGGCTCCGGATCGGCCGGCGGCCATGATGTGGGCGGAGAGGCCAACATCAAGCTGCCGCCCCTCGACGAGATGGTGGGGGGGATCTCCGGCACCACCCTGTTGTGGATCGGCCTGGTCGTCTGTCTGCTCGGTCTGGGATTCGGGCTGCTGAGCTACTCCAAGCTCCACAAGCTGCCGGTGCACAGCTCCATGAAGGAGGTCTCGGAGACCATCTACGAGACCTGCAAGACCTACCTCAAGCAGCAGGGCAAGTTCCTCATGGTGCTGTGGGTCTTCATCGCGGCGATCATCCTCATCTACTTCCAGTTCCTGCAGCACATGGGCGCGAAGGTGCTCATCATCCTGCTGTTCAGCCTGGTCGGCATGGCCGGCTCCTTCGGGGTCGCCTGGTACGGCATCCGGGTCAACACCTTCGCCAACTCCCGGACCGCCCACGCCTCGCTGCGCGGCAGGCCCTACGAGTGCTTCGACATCCCGATGCGCTCCGGCATGAGCGTCGGCATGGTGCTCATCTCGGTCGAGCTGTTCATGATGCTGTTCATCATGCTGATCCTGCCCGGCGACGTCGCCGGCCCCTGCTTCATCGGCTTCGCGATCGGCGAGTCCCTGGGCGCCGCCTGCCTGCGGATCGCCGGCGGCATCTTCACCAAGATCGCCGACGTCGGCGCGGACCTCATGAAGATCGCCTTCCACATCAAGGAGGACGACGCCCGCAACCCCGGCGTCATCGCCGACTGCACCGGTGACAACGCCGGCGACTCGGTCGGCCCGTCGGCGGACGGCTTCGAGACCTACGGCGTCACCGGCGTCGCCCTCATCACCTTCCTCACCCTGGCCATCCCGAACTCCTCCGAGCAGGTCAAGCTGCTGGTGTGGATCTTCGTGGTGCGCGTCGTGATGCTCATCGCCTCGTTCGTCTCCTACCTCATCAACACCGCCCTCGCCAAGGCGCGCTTCGGCAACGCCAAGGCCTTCGACTTCGAGAAGCCGCTGAGCTCCCTGGTGTGGATCACCTCGGTGATGTCGATCCTGCTCACCGTCATCACCACCTGGTGGATGCTCGGCGACATGGGTGACGGCATGTGGTGGAAGCTGTCGGTCATCATCTCCTGCGGAACTCTTGCCGGGGCGCTGATCCCCGAACTCGTCAAGGCCTTCACCTCCACCAAGTCGCGGCACGTCCGCGAGGTGGTCACCAGCGCCAAGGAGGGCGGCGCGTCCCTGGACATCCTCTCGGGTCTGGTCGCCGGCAACTTCTCCGGGTTCTGGCTGGGCATCGTGATCGTGGCCCTGATGGGGGGCGCCTTCCTGGTCTCCAGCACCGGACTGGGCGACATGGGTGCGATGTCGAGCGTCAAGTGGGCGGTCTTCGCCTTCGGCCTGGTGGCCTTCGGCTTCCTCGGGATGGGTGCGGTCACCATCGCTGTGGACTCCTACGGTCCGGTCACCGACAACGCCCAGAGCGTCTACGAACTGTCCACCATCGAGGAGATCGACGGCATCTCCGAGGAGATCGAGAAGGACTTCGGCTTCACCCCGGACTGGGCCGTGGCCAAGCACTTCCTGGAGGAGCAGGACGGTGCCGGCAACACCTTCAAGGCCACCGCGAAACCGGTGCTCATCGGCACCGCCGTGGTCGGCGCCACCACGATGATCTTCTCGATCATCATGGCCCTGACCAACGGCCTGGCGGAGACCGCCGAGGTGACCAAGCTCGGCCTGACCCATGCCCCCTTCCTGCTGGGCCTGATCACCGGAGGGGCCATCATCTACTGGTTCTCCGGAGCCTCCATGCAGGCCGTCACGACCGGCGCCTACCGGGCCGTCGAGTTCATCAAGTCCAACATCGAGCTCAGCGACGAAGCCACCAAGGCGTCGATCGAGGACTCCAAGAAGGTGGTGCAGATCTGCACCGAGTACGCCCAGAAGGGCATGCTCAACATCTTCCTGGGGATCTTCTTCTTCGCCCTGGCCTTCGCCTTCCTCGATCCCTACTTCTTCGTCGGCTACCTCATCTCGATCGCCGTCTTCGGGCTCTACCAGGCCATCTTCATGGCGAACGCCGGCGGCGCCTGGGACAACGCCAAGAAGATCGTCGAGGTGGACCTGGATGCCGGCGGTACCCCCCTGCACGACGCCTCGGTGGTCGGCGACACGGTGGGCGACCCGTTCAAGGACACCTCTTCGGTGGCCCTGAACCCGGTGATCAAGTTCACCACCCTGTTCGGCCTGCTGGCCGTGGAGCTGGCGGTGTCCATCGGAACCGGTGTGGTGACCCACATCATGGCCGCGGTGTTCTTCGTGGTGGCCGCCTACTTCGTGTACCGCTCCTTCTACGGCATGCGCATCCACTCCGGAGACTCCGACGGACTCGAGGATCCGGACCAGGACCTCACAGCCCCGGCCGCCGCGGCCGCCGGACTGCCGTCGATTCCCGCCCCTGCGGCATCGCCGGACTCCCCGGACAGCCCGTCATCACCCACCTCACCCGAGGCAGTGGCGCGGGCCACGCACCGGGCGGGCACCGCCTGAGCGGCCCCCGCGGACACAACGCAAGGCACGGCCCGTCCTGTTCACAGGGCGGGCCGTACACTGTCGCTCGTGCCCGAAGCCGAACCCCTCGTCATCGAGGATCTGCATGTCTCATTCGGTGCCGTCACAGCCCTGGACGGTCTCACCCTCACCGCGAACCACGGCGAGGTGACGGCCGTCCTGGGACCCAACGGCGCCGGCAAGACCACCATGATGCGCTGCTGCACCGGACTCGTCCGCCCCGACTCCGGATCGGTCAGCGTCATGGGGCACTCTCCCGGCTCTCCCGAGGCCGCCGAGGCCACTGGGCTCATGCCGCAGAGCGCCGGAGCGTGGAGCGGCATCCGGGCCGGCGAGCTGCTGCATTACATGGCGGGGCTGCACGCCGACCCTATAGACCCCGGGACGCTCATCGAGGCGCTGGGGATCCGTCCCTTCGCCCGGACGACCTACCGTCGCCTGTCGGGCGGCCAGCAGCAGAGTGTCAACCTGGCCGCAGCGCTCATCGGACGCCCCCGGCTCGTCTTCCTCGACGAGCCCACCGCCGGGATGGACCCGCACGCCCGCCACCACACCTGGGACGTCGTCGAACAGCTGCGTCACGACGGGGTGTCGGTGGTGCTCACCACCCATGCCATGGACGAGGCCGCCCGGCTGGCCGATCACATCTGGATCGTCGACCGGGGGAAGGTCGCCATCTCCGGGAGCGTCGCCGCGCTCACCGCCGAGGCGGATCTCGAGGCGGTCTTCCTGGCACACACCAGCGACACGGGAGAACGAGGCTGAGATCATGACCGCACTTGATCTTCATCCGGCCCCGCACGCCGCCCCGGCGGCCACGCGGATCCGCAACCACGGGCTCACCGAGGCGAAACTGGTGATGCGCAACGGCGAGCAGATCGTGCTGGCCCTGGTGATCCCGATCGCGATCCTGGTCGGCGGGCGGTTCCTCGGGGATCGCGTCGACCTGCCGATGTCGATGCTCGCCCCCTCGGTGCTCGCCCTGGCGATCTGGTCGACGTGCTTCACATCGCAGGCCATCATGACCGGGTTCGAACGACGCTACGGCGTCCTGGAACGGTTGTGCGCCACACCGCTGGGACGCGGCGGCCTGCTGGCCGGCAAGGCGCTGGCCTACTCCCTCATCTCCCTGGCCCAGGTGATCCTGCTGGCGGTCGTCGCCCTGATCCTGGGCTGGCGCCCGGTCGGATCGGCTCTGGCCTGGTTGCCGATGCTGGCGTCGGTGCTGCTGGCGATGGCGGCCTTCTCGCTCTTCGCCCTGTCCTTGGCGGGCTCGCTGCGGGCCGAGGCGACCCTGGGCCTGGCGAATCTGCTCTACCTGGTCGGGCTGGCCGCCGGGGCCGTCGTCTGGCCGCTACGCGACTACCCCGACGCTGTACGGCCGATCGTCGCCGTCCTTCCCACCACGGCCCTGGGGGAGTCCCTGAGGGCCTGGGGCGGTGGGCAGACGCTGTGGTGGCCGGTGCTGAGCCTGGTTCTGTGGGCCGCCGCCATGGCCCTCCTCGCGCGGAAAGTGTTCAAATGGGTGTCCTGAGTTCCGCGGTCTCCAGCCGCACCGCCCTGTACCGGTGGTCGATGGCCACCCTGGCGGGCAACATGATCCTGGTGGTGACCGGCGCCGTGGTGCGGCTCACCGGGTCGGGACTCGGCTGCCCCACCTGGCCGCACTGCGCCGCGGGCTCCTTCGTGCCCCACTCCTCGATGGGCATCCACTCGGTGATCGAGTTCGGCAATCGGCTGCTCACCTTCGTCCTCGTCATTCTCTCGGTGATGCTGGTGATCACCGCCACCCTCACGAGGGCCTCCGGGCGGGTGCGCTCCCTGGCCTGGGTGGTGCTGGTCTCGATACCGCTGCAGGCGGTGGTCGGCGGGCTCACCGTACTCAGCGATCTCAACCCCTTCGTGGTGGCCCTGCACCTGTTGCTGTCGGTGGCGATCATCCTGGTCGCCGTCAAGATCGTCTGGCTGGTGGGGCGCCGTCCCAGCGCCGAGGTGGACTCCATGACGATGGGTGCGGTGCGCGGCACCGTGGCCCTCATGGCGATCGTGATGTGGCTCGGGACGGTGGTCACCGGATCGGGGCCCAACGCCGGTGACTCCGGGGCCCACCGCACCGGCTTCGCCATCGAGACGGTCGCCCGGCTGCACGGCATCTCGGTGTGGCTGACCATCGGGCTGACCGTCATCTGCCTGCTGCTGGGGGTGATGCACAAGGCGGGCCCGCTGCGGCGCTGGGCCCTGATCCTGCTCATCGTCGAGTTCGCCCAGGGAGCCGTGGGATACGCCCAGTACTTCGCCCACCTCGACCCCTGGCTGGTGGCCCTCCACATGGTCGGCGTCGCTGCGGCATCCATGGCGGTGGGGGCCCTGTGGTCCAGCGTGAGGCCCCTGAGGACACCGGACCTCAGCCGGTAGTTCCAGGCTCAGGGAAGCAGGGGGTCGATGGCCACCGCCAGGAAGACCAGCGACAGGTAGGTGTTCGACCAGTGGAACAGCCGCATCGGCTTGAGCTGGGCGTCGCGCAGGCCGGCCCGGGCGCGGCGCAGCAGCTGCACCGCCTCCCACATGAAGATCGCCCCGGCCACCACGCACACCGCCGGGTAGAGCCAGTTCATCTGCGCCACCGGCCACAGCACCAGCGAGGTGAGCACGGCCACCACCGTGTAGACGAGGATCTGGGTGGCCACCGCCGGGGCGTCGCGCACCACCGGCAGCATCGGCACTCCCCCGGCCGCGTAGTCCTCCCTGTAGCGCAGACCCAGCGCCCAGGTGTGCGGCGGGGTCCAGAAGAAGACCAGCAGGAAGAGCACCAGCGGCTCCCAGCCCACCCGGCCGGTCACCGCCGTCCAGCCGATCAGAGGGGGGAAGCAGCCTGCGATCCCGCCCCAGATGGTGTTCTGCCAGGTCCGCCGCTTGAGCAGCAGGGAGTAGATGAAGACATAGAACAGATTCGCCGCCAGAGCCAGGCCGGCAGACAGCCAGTTAGCCCCGAGTCCCAGGATCAGGGTGGCCGCCACCCCGATGAGGATTCCGAAGACCAGGGCGTTGCGCGGCGCCACGGTGTGGCGCGGCAGCGGGCGGCGCCGGGTGCGTCGCATCTTCTCGTCGATGTCGGCGTCGATGACGCAGTTGAAGGTGTTGGCGCTGCCGGCGGCCAGATATCCGCCGATCAGGGTCGCCAGGGCCAGCCGCCAGTCCGGCAGGCCCCGGGAGGCCAGGAACATCACCGGAAGAGTCGAGACGAGCAGCAGCTCGATCACCCGGGGCTTGGTGAGCGCCAGATAGGCGTCGAAGCGGGCCTTGAAGGTCGTCATCGAGGCCGGCCCGGACGCCGCGGCATCGGTGCTCAGCGTCTTCGGTGCTCTCATCGAACTCGTGGTGTCGTGGGTCACGGTGTCCTTCACATGCCTGGGGGCCCGCCGTCGTGCCGGCGCAGGGCTACCCCGCAGCAGACTCTCAGCGTTGGGCCCGAGTCTAGGCATCCGGCCCCATCCCGGCTATCCGATCGGCGAGCCTATCGCGGAAGGCGAAGCGCCCTCCTGCGCTGGCCGACTAGCCTAGGGACGTCGACCCCGGCACCCCGTGAGTGCATGACCGGCCCCGGGCCCGAATACTGGAAGGACAACGCGTGAGCATGCTCGACACAGGTCCGGCCCGACGCCAGCAGCGCGGCCGCAATCCCCTGCGTGATCCCCTCGACCGGCGTCTGCCCCGAGTGGCCGGACCCTGCGTCCTGGTGCTCTTCGGCGTCACCGGCGACCTGTCCCGCAAGAAGCTCATGCCGGCCGTCTACGACCTCGCCAACCGCGGACTGCTGCCCCCGGGTTTCGGCCTGGTCGGTTTCGCCCGTCGCGACTGGGAGGACGAGGATTTCGCCAAGGTGGTGCATGACGCCGTCGCCGAGCACGCCCGCACCCCCTTCCGCGAAGAAGTCTGGCAGCAGCTGCTGGAGGGCATCCGCTTCGTGCGCGGCGAGTTCGACGACGGCGCCGCCTTCGACCGTCTCGCCGACACCATCCGCGATCTCGACGAGGAACGGGGCACCGGCGGCAATCACGCCTTCTACCTCTCGATCCCCCCGAAATCCTTCGAGAAGGTCATCGCCCAGCTCAAGGGCCACGGCATGGCCGTCCAGGACTCCCGGCACTGGAACCGAGTCGTCATCGAGAAGCCCTTCGGCCACAATCTGGAGAGCGCCCGCCAGCTCGACGCGATGCTCTCGGAGGCCTTCTCCCCCGACGCGGTCTTCCGGATCGACCACTACCTGGGCAAGGAGACCGTCCAGAACGTCATGGCGCTGAGATTCGCCAATCAGATCTTCGAGCCCATCTGGAACCGCAACTACGTCTCCCACGTGCAGATCACGATGGCCGAGGACATCGGCATCGCCGGGCGCGCCGGCTACTACGACGGCATCGGTGCCGCCCGCGACGTCATCCAGAACCATCTGCTGCAGTTGCTCGCGCTCACCGCGATGGAGGAGCCCACCAAGTTCGAGGCCGAGGAGCTGCGCACCGAGAAGAAGAAGGTCCTCGCGGCGCTCACCCTGCCCGATGACCTGGACGCCCACACCGCCCGCGGCCAGTACACGGCCGGCTGGCAGGGCGGCGAGCGGGCGCCCGGCTATCTCGAGGAGGACGGCGTCGCCCCCGACTCCACCACCGAGACCTACGCCGCGATCAGGCTCGGCGTCGACAACCGCCGCTGGGCCGGCGTCCCCTTCTACCTGCGCACCGCCAAGCGGATGCCCCGGCGCGTCACCGAGGTGGCGCTGAACTTCCGGCGCGCCCCGCACCTGCCCTTCCACGACACCCAGTCGCTGGGCTCCAACGCCCTGGTGCTGCGGATCCAGCCGAATGAAGGGGTCACGCTGCGCTTCGGCGCGAAGGTGCCGGGCACCCAGAACTCGGTGCGCGACGTCACCATGGACTTCGGCTACGGGTCCTCCTTCACCGAGTCCAGCCCGGAGGCCTATGAGCGTCTCATCCTCGACGTCCTGCTCGGCGATCCCCCGCTCTTCCCCCAGCATGAGGAGGTCGAGCTGGCCTGGAAGATCCTGGACCCCGTCCTCGACCACTGGGCGGACTCCCCCATCCCCCCCGAGGGCTATCCGTCGGGCACCTGGGGCCCGGCCTCCGGTCGCGAGATGTTGGCCCGGGACGGCTTCGAGTGGCGCCGGCCCTGATTCCGGCAGGAAGGAACTCCCTCATGATCGTCACCCTCAACGACACCACCGCCGGAAAGATCGTCTCGGCCCTCATCGAGGCCCATCGCGGCGTCGGGGGCAGCTCGGCGCTGGTCCACACCCTCATCACCATCTGCGACTCGGCGCACTACGACTCGGTCCTGTCCGACGCCGTGGAGGCCGCCCGCGAGCACCCCGCCCGGGTCCTGATGGTCGTCCACACACGGGGACGCTCCAGCAAGCTCGACGCCGAGATCCAGGCCGGGGAGACCACTCCCGGCGACGTCATCGTGCTGCGGATGTCCGGCGAGATCGCCGCTCACCCCGACTCGGTCGTCCTGCCGCTGCTGCTGCCCGACTCCCCGGTCATCGCCTGGTGGCCCCACAACGCCCCCGACGACATGGCCGACGACCTCATCGGGCGGTTCGCCACCCGAAGGATCTCCGACTCTGCCTCGGCCCCCGACCCGTGCGCGGCGCTGCGGCGCCGGGCCGAACACATGTCTGCCGGCGACTCCGACCTGTGCTGGGCGAGAATCACCAGGTGGCGCGCCCTGGCCGCCGCCGCCCTGGACCAGCATCCCGGCCTGGTGCACTCCGCACGGGTGGAGGCCGACCCGCACAACGGGCCGACCTCCCTGCTCACCGCCTGGCTGGCCGAGCGGCTGGGCGTCCCGGTTGAGCGCCGCGACGCCGAGGGCCCCGGTGGGATCGTCTCGCTGTCGCTGACGACCGCCGCCGGCGATATCGAGATCCGCCGCACCGACGGCCGGTCCGCCGTCTACCGCATCCCCGGGGAACCCGCCCGAGGAGTCGCCCTGGAGCGCCGCAGCATCGCCGAGGCGATGGCCGAGGAGCTGCGCCGCCTCGACCCCGACCCGGTGCAGGGCGAGGCGATGGAGGCCTTGGCGCGGGGCCTTGGCCAGGGAAGGCCCGGTCACCATCCCTCCCGTGCCGGGAAGACGTCGCCGAAGGACGACGCCGAGGACACCTCCGGCGACGCCGCCTCCAAGCCGGAGGAGCCCGCCCGATGACCGCGCCCCGCGTGATGCGCTACCAGTCCGGCGACGACCTCGCCGAGGGGGTCGCACACCGTCTTGCCCATGAGATCGTCCGCCTTCAGGGCCGGCGGCCACGGGTGGACCTGTGCCTGACCGGCGGCCGGATCGCCAATCGGATCTACTCCGCCCTGGCCGCGGCCCCCGAGGGCGACCAGGTGGATCCCTCCCAGCTGCACGTCTGGTGGGGGGACGACCGCTTCGTACCCGCCGGGGACCCCGACCGCAACTCCCTGCAGTCCCTGCTCCAGCTGTCCAAGGCCTTCCACCTCGACCCGGCCAACACCCACGTGATGCCCGCCGCCGACGGCAAGGCCGATCCCGACGAGGCCGCCTACTCCTATGCCCAGGAGATCGGCGACACGATCTTCGACATCTGCCTGCTGGGGATGGGCCCCGACGGCCACGTCGCCTCCCTGTTCCCCGGCCACCCCTCCTTCGTGCCCGACACCAGCCAGATCGCGGTCGGCATCACCGAGGCCCCGAAGCCGCCGCCCGAACGGATCTCGGTGACCCTTCCGGTCATCAACCGGTCCAGGCGGGTGTGGTTCCTGGTCAGCGGCGCCGAGAAGGCCGACGCCGTGCAGAGGGTCTTCGCGGGCGACCGCACGCTGCCCGCCACACTGGTCCACGGCACCGAGGAGACCTGCTGGATGACGGACCCGGACGCCTCGGCGGGCCTTCCCCGCTACAACTGCGTCCTGTGAAAGGCCGCGCGCCGTGACCCCATGGGTAGCATGACCCCGAGACGAAACCGAGCTGAAGAGGATCAGATGAGTCAGTCGAAGCAGTCCCGGCGAGAGGCGCTGCGCGCCCAGCAGGAGGCCGAGATCAGGGCCGCCAAGCGCAAGAAGCTGATCGCCGTCATCGCCGGCGTCGTCGTGGTGGTGGTCGCCGTCGTCGCGATCGTCGTCGCGGTGACTCACCGCAGCGGATCCGACTCGGCCACCGGCGCCCAGGTGACCCCGCCCAGCGCCGACAAGGACTCCGGCACCTACACCGTCAATTCCTCGACCGCCAAGAAGGGCGTGCCGACTCTGACTCTGTACGAGGACTACCAGTGCCCGGGCTGCAAGTCGGCCGAGGACACCTACGGCCCCTCCATCCGGTCGCTGGCCAGGAGTGGGGACATCAAGCTGCAGTACCGCACCCTCACCTTCCTCGACGACAACATGCGCAACGACTCCTCCTACAAGGCCGCGATGGCTGCGGCCAGCGCCGACATGGTGGGCGAGCTCGAGGCCTACCACGACGTCATCTACAAGAACCAGCCCGCTCAGGAGGGCACCGGCTACACCGACGAGCAGCTGCGGGTGACCTTCCCGAAGGAGGCCGGCATCACCGGCGACAAGCTCACCAAGTTCCAGAAGTACTACGACGACAAGGCCACCTCGGATTTCGTCAAGAATGCTGCCAAGAAGGGCCTGGAACACGGGACGAGTCTGGATCCCAATCTGTCGACCCCGTTCTTCACCGTCAACGGCAAGAAGTACACCGACTGGCAGAACATCTCCTCGCCCACGGCCGAGACCCTGCTCGCCTCCATCAAGGCGGCCGCCGGCCAGTGACGCAGGCCCTGGGCGGGCGTCGTTTCGCGTGCGCGCGAGCGCTCTCCTAGAATGACGAGACATGACCTCTGAAGATCTGCACCCCACCGCCGACGAGCCCCCCGTGGCGCGCGGCGTCGTCCCCGAGAAACCGGCTCTGGAGGGCCTGGAGGCGAAGTGGGGAAAGGTCTGGGAGGACGAGCAGCTCTACGCCTTCAACGTCTCCCAGGTGGACTCGCGCGAAGCGGTGTTCTCGATCGACACCCCTCCGCCGACCGTCTCCGGCCACCTGCATCCCGGCCACGTGTTCTCCTACACCCACACCGACATCGTCGCCCGCTACCAGCGGATGCGCGGCAAGAAGGTGTTCTACCCGATGGGCTGGGACGACAACGGCCTGCCCACCGAGCGCAGGGTGCAGAACTTCTACGGGGTGCGCTGCGACCCGACGCTGCCCTACGACCCGGACTTCCAGCCCCCGGCCAAGCCCGACCCGAAGCATCAGGTCTCCATCAGCCGGCGCAACTTCGTGGAGCTGTGCGTCACCCTCACCCGGGTCGACGAGCAGGCCTTCCAGGACCTGTGGCGCTCGGTCGGGCTCTCTGTGGACTGGAATCAGCTCTACAGCACCATTTCCCCGGAGTCCCAGCGAATCGCCCAGCTGGCCTTCCTGCGCAACCTGTCGCGCGGCGAGGCCTACATGAGTGACGCCCCCACCCTGTGGGACGTCACCTTCCAGACCGCCGTCGCCCAGGCCGAGCTGGAGGCGCGTGACTATCCAGGCTCCTACCACCGGCTCGGCTTCCACCGCACCGACGGTCAGGGCGACGTCTTCATCGAGACCACCCGCCCCGAGCTGCTGGCCGCCTGCTGCGCCCTCATCGCCCATCCCGACGACGACCGCTACAAGGACCTCTTCGGCACCACCGTCACCACCCCGCTCTACGGCGTGGAGATCCCGGTGCTGGCCCACCCGGCGGCCGAGATGGACAAGGGCGCCGGCATCGCCATGTGCTGCACCTTCGGCGACCTCACCGACGTCGCCTGGTGGCGCGAGCTGTCGCTGCCCACCCGCACAGTGATCGGGCGCGACGGCCGGATCCTGGCCGAGACCCCCGAGTGGATCGTCAACAAGAATGCCTTCGAGACCATCGCCGGCAGGACGGTGTTCACGGCCCGCAAACTCGTCGTCGAGGCCCTGCAGGCCTCCGGCGAGATGGAGGGCGATCCGAAGCCCACCGAGCGCAAGGCCAACTTCTACGAGAAGGGCGACAAGCCCCTGGAGATCATCGGCACCCGCCAGTGGTACATCGCCAACGGCGGGCGCGACGAGAAGCTGCGCGACCGCCTGCTGGAGCGCGGCCGCGAGCTCGAGTGGGTGCCCGAGCACATGCGCCACCGCTACGAGAACTGGGTGGAGGGCCTCAACGGCGACTGGCTCATCTCCCGCCAGCGCTTCTTCGGCGTCCCCTTCCCCGTCTGGTATCCGCTGGACGCCGACGGCGAGCCCGATTACGACCACCCGATCGTGCCCGCCGAGGAGCAGCTTCCGGTCGACCCCGCATCCCAGGCACCCCAGGGCTTCGAGGAGTCCCAGCGCGGGCAGGCCGGCGGGTTCATGGCCGATCCGGATGTGATGGACACCTGGGCCACATCCTCGCTGACCCCGCAGATCGTCACCGGCTGGGAGCGCGACGCCGACCTGTTCGCCAAGACCTTCCCGATGGACTTCGCCCCCGAGGCCCACGACATCATCCGCACCTGGGTGTTCTCCCGGATCGTGCGGGCCCATCTGGAGAACGGCGTCCTGCCGTGGAGGCGGGCGGCCATCTCCGGGTTCGTCACCGACCCCGACCGCAAGAAGATGAGCAAGTCCAAGGGCAACACGGTGGTGCCCACCGAGATCATCGACCAGTTCGGGGCCGATGCCGTGCGCTGGCGGGCCGCGATGGCCCGTCCCGGCATGGACTCCCCCTTCGACAAGGCCCAGATGAAGGTGGGCCGTCGTCTGGCGATGAAGATCCTCAATGCCTCGAAGTTCGTGCTCGGTTTCGGCAGCGGCGGTGAGGTGACCGATGTCATCGCCCCCGTCGATCTGGCGATGCTGGCCGGGCTGCACGAGGTGGTGGTGGAGGCCTCGAAGGCCTTCGAGGAGTTCAACTACACGGCAGCCCTGGAGGCCGCCGAGCAGTTCTTCTGGACCTTCTGCGATGACTATCTGGAGCTGGTCAAGGAGCGCGCCTACGACTCCGAGGGAGCCGACGCCGCCGGGGCCACCAGTGCCCGCACGGCGCTGCGGCTGGCTCTGGACACCCTGCTCCGGCTCTTCGCCCCCTTCCTGCCCTTCGTCACCGAGGAGGTGTGGAGCTGGTGGCAGATCGGTTCGGTGCACACCACCATGTGGCCGCTGGCCGAGGAACTGCCGAAGGCCGGCGACACCGAGCTGCTGGACGACGTGTCTGCCGCTCTGGTGGAACTGCGCGGAGTGAAGTCGACCCACAAGATGCCGATGCGCACCCCGATCGTCTCGGCCACCGTCACCGCCGGGGGGCCTGTGATCGAGCATCTACGGGCCGTGGAGTCCGACCTGCGCAATGTGGCCCGGATCACCGGGGACCTGACCTACCGCGAGGGTGAGGCGGACCTGTCGGTGGAGGCCGAGCTCGGGGAACCCCCGGCGAAGAAGAAGTGATCAGCTGATCGCGGCGATCAGCTGCTCCAGCTCCGCGGGCCCGCTCACCAGGATGGTGGGCGGGCCCGCCGGATCCTGCGCCCAGCCGCGCATGGTGCGCCTCTTGCGGGCGAAGGAGCTGAAGTGCCACACGATGATGGAATCTCGGCCGAACTGCTGGCGCAGGGTCTCCCGGTTCCCGTTGCAGATCAGCCGACCGTCGCGCACCCTGGTCGCGGTGCGCCGGAGCAGCCGGGCCAATGACAGCCAGCGCGGGTAGTCCAGGCCGATGATCACCTCGGCGCGGGGCAGGATCTCGTCGCGGAATGCCCCGTAGGAGGAATCCAGGATCCAGCGGTCGCCGGACGCGACGCGCGCGGCGATGCGGCGCATCTCCTCGGGCGGCCTGTTCGTCCAGACGGCCTGCGATGCGGGCAGGAAGCCGATCTCCTCGTCGGCCAGATGCACCGGCAGATCGAGGATCTGCCCGATCCGGGCTGCCGCGGTGGACTTCCCGGCTCCGGTGGCGCCGTGGATGAGAACCCTGGTGGCGTGCGTGAGGTCTTCTGCTGTGGCGATCGGCACGGCGCCCATCGTGTCACTTCGCGAAGAATGGTGTCACCGTGCGCCCAGGCTCCTCACCCCGACTGGCTGCTCATCGACCGAAGGCCGGCGGCGGGAACTGCGGCGGCACCGCTGCCGGGTGCTCGTCGAGACGGCGCAGGCACTCGGTGATCGCGGCGTCGAGCTGGACGTCGCGATCGGACTCCCAGTCCTCGGGGGTCACCGTCACCTCGATGTCGGGGTCGACGCCGTGATTCTCCACCCCCCAGCCGTAGCCGCCGTACCAGCCGGCGTAACGGGGCTGGGTGACGCCGGTGCCGTCGACCAGATCGAAGCGCCCGTCGATGCCGATCACCCCTCCCCAGGACCGCTCCCCCACCACCGGTGCGAAGCCCAGGGCCTGGGTGGCGGCCGAGACGATGTCTCCGTCCGAACCCGCCCACTGGTTGGTCACCAGCACGATCGGCCCTCGCACGGCATTCTGCGGATAGCTGGTGGGCTCGGCGTTCCAGCGGGCGAAGTCCCAACCGATCACTCGCCGGGCGAGCCTCTCGATGACCAGCTGGGAGGTGTGCCCGCCGTGGTTGAACCGCACGTCGGCGATGACTGCCTCGTGGCGGGTCGCCTCGGCGATCTGGCGGTGCAGCTCGGCCCAGCCGTCGGCGACCATGTCGGGCACATGGAGATATCCGATCCTGCCGCCGGAATGCTCATCGACGTAGTGGCGCCGCGATGCGACCCAGTCGTGGTACCGCAGCACCGCCTCGTCGGTCATCGGGACCACCGCCACCCGGCGCAGCGCCGCTTCCGGGCCCTGCTTCGAGTCCGACACCGCGCCGGTGGGTCGCACCGTCAGTTCCACGGTGCGTCCGGCCGAACCCTCCAGCAGCTCTTCGACGGTGAGAGCGGGAGCCACCTGCTGGCCGTCGACCGCGACGATGGTGTCGCCGTCGCGCACCGCCACCCCGGCCGCCCGCAGCGGGGACCAGGCCCGCGGATCCGAGGACTCGCCCGGCACGACCCGCAGCACTGTCGCCCCCCGGTCGGTGGAGGGCCCCAGATCGGCGCCGAGCCGGCCCGCCCGATGGGACGGGTCTCCGACGGCTCCGGCCGGCATCACATAGGAGTGGGAGGTGTTGAGCTCGGCGACCGTCTCCCACAGCACGTCATAGAGATCGTCGACGCTCAACAGCCTGTCCAGGGTGGGCCGGTAGGAGTCCAGCACCGCCTGCCAGTCGGTGCCGTTCATGTCCTCGCGCCAGTAGTGGGAGGCCATCAGCCGGCCGTTCTCCTCGAACATCTGGCGCCATTCGGCGCGCGGCTCGATGCGCCGGCGCAGCCGCGACAGGTCGACGGTCACGCGGGCCGGGTCGTCGGGCTCCGTCTTGTGCTCGGAGGGGATGACGGTGATCTCGTCGCGATGGCGTATCACCAGCCGCTCGCCGTCACCCGAGACTGAGTAGGAGTCGACGGCCTCGGCGATCTGCTCGGCCTTGCGGGCCGCCAGCCCGAAATGCCACAGGGTGTCGGCCGGGGCTTCATCGGCCACCGCGGCGCGGGTCGAGCCGAGTTCGCCGCCGCGGTCGGCGGTCTCGATCCACACCAGCCCGTCCTTGACGGCGGCCAGCCCCCGGTAGTCCCCCGAGGCCACCGGGAAGGGCACCATCCGCTCCTCGAAGCCCTCGGCGTCGAGCCTGCACGTGATCTTCTCATTCTCCTCGGAGGAGTCCGGCTTCTCCCCCGCACCGTCCTTGCCACGAGCCTCCTGCACCTCGCTGATCCGCCACCCCTCGGGGCTGGGGCCGAAGGGGGACGGCTCGTCGGCGGCCAGCGGCACCAACCATGGCCGGATGGTGTGGGCGAAGGTGAGGTCGAAGGTCTGGCCGTCGTAGCTCGGGTCGAAGGTGCGCGCCGACAGCATCACCAGATACTTGCCGTCGGCGGTGAACACCGGATCGGAGTCGTCGTAGGCGCCCCTGGTGAGCGCTACCGACTCGGCGCCCTCGGACAGGTCGACCGCGACGATCTGCCCCCTCATCTCGGGATCGGTGGGCATCGGCGAGCGCCACGCCAGGTAACGGCCGTCGGGCGACCAGGCCAGCCCGGTGGCCTCGCCGTAGCGCGACAGGCCGGCGGTGCGCACCGTCTCGGAGTCGACGTCGACGATCAGGATCCGGCCGTCATGGCTCACCGCCGCGACCCGCCTCCCCTCGGGGTCGGGGGCCAGCCACAACACTCGGCCGAGCCGCCCGGCCGCGATCCGCCGGATCGGGCCTGTGCCGTCCAGTGGCGCGATCTCCAGGCAGTCCTCGCCGTCGTGGTCGCTGGCCCACACGCCCTTGCCCGTCTCTCCCAGTGACCGCGGCTCGCGTATCCGCACCCCCTGCTCCGCCGACAGGGCCCGGGCCGGGCCGGATCGGTGGGTGAGGTAGTAGGCGGCGCCCCGCCACTCCACCAGGGAGCCGTCACCGCCGTGGTCGGCGACGATGCGTTCCAGACGGTCGGTGGGCTCGACCCACACCGGCGCGGGGGCATCGATGCCCAGTTCCACCGGGATCTCGACGGGCTCGGCGTCCAGGCCGGCCATGGCGTACAGCCGGCCGCGGGCGTGGTAGACGATGGTCTCACCGTCCGTGCGGGGATCGCGGACGTAGCCGTGGGCCAGGTCGTGGCGGGTGTGACACCGCAGGTCGGAGCCCCGGCCGTCGACCGACCAGAGCTGGGCCTGCTCGCCGGGGCTCTCGGTCCGTTGCCCGGCGACGACGGCCGCGCCCATGTCGGAGGTGAAGATGAGGCGTCCGCCGATCCATCCCACCGAGTACCGACCGGCCGCGGCGTAGCGGCCGTCATGGTCGTCGTGGCCGTCACGCAGGACCCTGAGGGCCGTGTCGGCCCCTGCGGGGCGCAGCCAGATCTGGCCGGCCGTACCGCCCCGGTAGCGCTTCCAGCGCGAGCAGTCGCCGGAGTTCGGGGTGACGGTGGCCACCGCCCCGTCCGGTGAGACGGCCAGATCCATCCCGGGCCCGTATCCCAGTTCTTCGATCCGGCCCTCGACGCCGACGGTGTACAGCCAGCTCAACGCCGTGTCGTTGCGCTGGTAGGGGGAGGCCACGACGACGTGGTCCTCGTCGGCCCATCCCACCACCTGGGTATTCGCCGAGCCGAGCCAGGTGAGGCGGCGGGTGCGTCCAGTCGTCAGGTCGAGCATGAAGGCCTCGGGCCGGCGGGCCGCGGTGGAGGTCCAGGCGAGCCTGGCGCCCGAGGGTGAGAATCTGGGGTTGCGCACCGGAACCTGGTCGGTGGTGATCCGGGAGGCCCGCCCACCCTCGAGGGGGGCCAGCCACAGGTCGTCGTCGGCGCAGAAGACCACAAGATCGCCGTGAACGTCGGGGTAGCGCAGGTAACCAGAAGCCATGAGGTTCAGGCTATCCCTCGTCGCAGACGCCTCCGCCTCCGCACAGGGTTGATCGACCTGCAACGATGGGAGCGACTACCAGCTCGATCAGGAGGAGTCTCCATGGCCAAGTCATCGGCAGCGTCCACGTCGAAGTCCTCTCCCGGTGCGAGGGTCAGGTTGATCACCGCCGCGGTGGCAGCGGGGCTGCCGGTGGCACGAGACCTGTGGTCGCTCATCAACAAGGACGACCGCGCCGCCAAGGCGGTTCGCGACACCTGGACGAAGGCTCGCCACGGCGTCGACACCCGTACCCCGCTGGGTCATGCCGAGGCGACTCTCGACGCCGTCGTCGAGTTCGCGAAGGGATCCGATCATCCCGACGCCCGCCGGTGGCTCTCGGCCTCCGATGAGATCCGCTCGAGGCTCGCACTGGTGAAGATGCAAAAGGGCCGGGACCGCAGGATCGCGATCAAGGAGGTCAGGAAGCGCTCGGAGACTCTCTTGGGCACGGTGATCGACGCCACCGCCTGAACGGAACTGCTGAACGGACCGGGGTCCGGGGGACTCAGGCGGTGAGCTTGCCCCGGTTGCGGCTCATCTTCGCACGGGCCTGCAGGGTGCAGGGTACCTCACCGCTGACCGCCTCCGCGGTGACCACGACCCGGGCGACATCCTCGCGGGAGGGCACGTCGAACATGACCTCCATGAGGGTCTCCTCGATGATGGACCGCAACCCGCGGGCACCGGTCTTGCGCTCCAGTGCCTTGGCTGCGATCGCCTCCAGGGCCTCGGGATCGAACTCCAGCTGCACCCCGTCGAGTTCGAAGAGCTTCTCGAACTGGCGGGTGAGGGCATTGCGGGGCTCGGTGAGGATCCGCACCAGAGCCTGCTGGTCCAGGGCGTGGACGGTGGCGATCATCGGCAGCCGGCCGATGAACTCGGGGATCAGGCCGAACTTGTGGAGGTCCTCCGGGGCCACCATGGCCATCGCGTCGGCGGCGTCGAGCCGGTTGACGCTCGGATCGGTGTTGAATCCGATCGGACGGGTGCCGACCCGCTTGGTGATGATGTCCTCCAGGCCCGAGAAGGCCCCGCCGACGATGAACAGGATGTTCGTGGTGTCGATCTGCAGGAAGTCCTGGTGGGGATGCTTGCGCCCGCCCTGCGGCGGCACCGCCGCGGTGGTGCCCTCCAGAATCTTCAGCAGGGCCTGCTGGACGCCCTCGCCGGAGACGTCACGTGTGATCGACGGATTCTCCGATTTGCGGGCCACCTTGTCGATCTCATCGATGTAGATGATCCCCGTCTCGGCCTTCTTGACGTCGAAGTCGGCCGCCTGGATGAGTTTGAGCAGGATGTTCTCGACGTCCTCGCCGACATATCCGGCTTCGGTCAGTGCGGTGGCATCGGCCATCGCGAACGGCACGTTGAGCCGACGGGCCAGCGTCTGGGCGAGATAGGTCTTGCCGCACCCGGTGGGCCCCAGCACCAGGATGTTCGACTTGCCGAGTTCGATCCCGTCGTCCTCGGCGCGACGAGCGTGGGGGGTCTCCTGGGTGGCCTGAATGCGCTTGTAGTGGTTGTAGACGGCGACCGACAGGGTCTTCTTCGCCTCGTCCTGGCCGATGACGTAGGAATCCAGGAAGTCCCGGATCTCGTGAGGTCGGGGAAGCTCGTCGAGCGGGCCGAGATCGCTGGACTCGGAGAACTCCTCCTCAATGATCTCGTTGCACAGGTCGATGCACTCGTCGCAGATGTACACGCCGGGGCCCGCGATGAGCTTCTTGACCTGCTTCTGGCTCTTCCCGCAGAAGGAACACTTGAACAGATCACTGCTCTCGCCGATCCGTGCCATGAGATTCTCCTCCTCCCGACTCAGTTGTCCGGGGGTCGTCGTCCACTTTCCATCCACCCTAGCCCGGCGCGGGCCCTGAGGTCCCGGGACCCGCGCCGGAAGGTTCCTGCTTCGCTCTCAGCGCCTCCGCGGCCTGCTCAGACGGAGGTGAGAAGGTCGTCGATGATGCCGTACTGCTTGGCCCCTTCGGCCGTGAGGTACTTGTCGCGGTCGACATCCTTGGAGATCTGCTCGGTGGTCTGGCCGGTGGCGTCGGCCAGCATCTGCTCCATCAAGGTGCGGATCCGCTGGATCTCGTCAGCCTGGATCTCGATGTCGGAGGACTGGCCGTAGCTCTGCTGACCCATCGAGGGCTGATGGATGAGGATCGTCGAGTTCGGCAGCGCGAGCCGCTTGCCCTTGGTGCCGGCCGCCAGCAGCACGGCCGCCGCAGACGCCGCCATCCCCAGGCAGACCGTCTGGATGTCGGGGCGCACGTAGTTCATCGTGTCGTAGATGGCGCTCATCGCGGAGAAGGAGCCGCCGGGCGAGTTGATGTACATACTGATCTGACGGTCCGGATCCATCGACTGGAGGCACAGCAGCTGAGCCATCACCGCGTTGGCGATGTCATCGGTCACCGGGGTGCCGAGGAAGATGATCCGGTCCTCGAAGAGCTTGGTGTAGGGGTCGACGCGGCGCATCCCGTAGGAGGTCCGCTCCTCCCACTGCGGGATGTAGTAGTCCATCGAGGGGCCGGCCGGGGCGATCGAACTCGGGTTCATACTCATCGGATTCATGGGGACCGGGTTGGCGATGTGGGAGGCCTGGGCCGCGTTGAAGCGGGCCATCTCTGAAAGATCCATGGAAAACCTCACTTGTTGGGAGCGTCCTGGGCGATCTGCGAGGCGCTCTCGTAGACGTGGTCGATGAAGCCGTACTCGAGGGCCTCCTGGGCGGTGAACCAGTGGTCCCGGTCGGAGTCGGCCTCGATCTTGTCCAGCGGCTGGCCGGTGTGCTCGGAGATGAGCTGGGCCATCTCGGCCTTGATGTCCTTGAGGAATTTGGCGTGGATGGCCACCTCGGTGGCGGTGCCGCCGACGCCCCCCAGGGGCTGGTGCATCAGGATCTTCGAGTGCGGCTGGGCGTACCGCTTGCCCTTCGTGCCGGCCGAGAGCAGGAACTGGCCCATCGAGGCAGCCATGCCCATGGCGACCGTCGCGACGTCGTTGGAGATCCACTGCATGGTGTCGAAGATCGCCATGCCGGCGGTGATAGACCCGCCCGGCGAGTTGATGTAGAGGAAGATGTCCGCGTCGGGATCCTCGGCGTTCAGGAGCAGCATCTGGGCGCAGATCGCATTCGCGTTCTCGTCCTTGACCTCCGAACCCAGGAAGATGATCCGATTGCGCAGGAGAGACTGGTAGACGTTGTCGGTCATCCCGGTGCCACCCGGCTCCTGGCCGGCCATCTGCGGTCCTCCCGGGACGATGGATGCATTGATGTCGTTCACGGACTCGAACCTACCGTGCCGGTCCCACGGATTCTCGTGCCCGGTCCCCGTTTCGCCGATGGCGCGCCCGTTGAGGCCGTCAGCGAAGGCCCTTGTTCCTGGCCGCTCACCGGTCCGGTCGGCCGGAAGCTGTCGCGTCCTGGGGTCGCGAGGAGATCAGAGCGTTGATCCAGCGGGCCCCCGGATCGGCGTCGATGAGCAGGGCCTTGACCAGCAGAGAGCAGGGCAGCGCGATGAGGGTGCCCAGCGCCCCGAAGACCCAGCCCCACAGCAGCAGCGAGAGGAAGGAGAGGGTGGGAGTCAGCCCCACCGCGTCGCCTGCGAACTTCGGCTGGATGATCGACTGGACGACGAAGTTGAGTACCGAGTAGGCCACCACGACGATGACGGCGGTCACCCATCCCTTGTCGAAGAGCCCGAGCAGGGCCGGAGGGACCAGGCCGACGACGAAGCCGACGTTGGGTATGTAGTTGGTGAGGAAGCTGAACAGCGCCCACACCCCGGCCAGCGGGACGCCGAGCACCAGCAGCACCCCCCAGTCGAGCAGCGCCACGATGATGCCGAAGACCGTGGTCACCAACCAGTACTTGCGGATACCGCTGGCGAAGGCCGACAGGGACCGGGCGACCCTGGGCTTGACGGTGCCGGCAAGCTTCAACCGCTCGGCGACCTGCGGGGTGTCCATGATCATGAAGATCATCCCGGTGAGGATGACCACCAGCATCGTGACAACGTTGGTGGTGTCCGACAGCACCGAGGTCGCCACCGACAGCACCTGCTGCGGATCGATCGTCTTGACCTTGTCGAGGATCGCGTCCTCCCCCAGGCCGAACTGTGACAGCTGCTCGATGAGCTGGCGATACAGGGAGTTCATCTGGGGGACGTACTTCTGCATCTGGGTGACCATCGCCGCCACCGACCAGACGATGCCTCCCAGGAAGACCCCCAGCATCACGATCACCGTCGTCCCGGTGATCAGTGCCGCCAGCACCTTCGGACAGCGGTGACGCACCAGGACCGCGTGAATCGGGTAGGCGGTGATGAGCATGTTGAGTGCGAAGAACAGCGGTGCCAGTACCGACGACAGTTCGTGCAGCAGGCTGAAGGCCAGCCAGGCCCCACCGATCGTGAGTACCGCGACCGTGAACCCGGGCAGGCCCGCGGACGATGACCGCGGGGTCGCCTGCGGCGCCGTGGAGCCGTGTTCTCCCGGGCTTCGCGCGTCATCCCGGTCCGCCGGGTCCGGGATGCCGTCGCCGTTCTCATCGATCCACTCGACGTCGCCCTGCTCCACCCCCCGGGCCTTCGACAGCTGCCCGCGGACGCCGTCGCGGACCCGCTTCAGCCTCTCGGTGGGAGTCGTTCTGCCGCCTCCCCCCCTGGCGCGCCGCTCACCTCGGTCGTGGCGGCGTCGGTCGCCGGTCGACTCCTCCGCAGGGGCTTCGGGCTCCTGCTCGTCTGCGGAGTCGTCGTGGATCCGCGGCTTCATGGACTACCTCCCGGCACTGATCTGATCACCGGCCGGATACGAAGAACCGGCGCATCACAAGCATCGCACCCGTGAGCGCCGGTTCTGGTTCGTCGACGTGCGAGGGGGCGTGCCGGGAATGATCCTGCCAGATGCGGCGGCCAGGTCCCGGAACGTCCCGGTGCCGGTCAGGCCTTGTCGGCCTCGGCGGGAGCCTCCTCGGCCTCCTCGGCCTCCTCGACCTCGGGGGCGATGGAGCCGTCGGCCTGGATGCGGTCGAGCTCCAGCACCTCGCCGGAGGCGTCCGTGACGGTGGCCTGGGCGACCAGGGAGGCCAGCGCCTTGCCGCGACGGATCTCCTCCATCCACTCCGGCAGGTGGTTGTGCTCCATCATGTGCTGGGCCTCCTGCTCCGGCGTGGAGCCGTTCTGCTGGGCCTTGCGCACGATGAGCTCGGTGAGCTCGTTCTGCTCGACGCCGATCTCGTCATCGTCGGCCATCTTGTCGAGCACGATCTGGGCCTTGAGGGCGTCCAGGGAGCGCTTCTCGATCTCGGTCCAGAACTCGTCGGCGTCCTCGGCCTCCTCCTGGGAGTCCTCGAGGTACTGCTCGACGGTGAGTCCGGCCTGGGCGAGCTGCTGGTTCACCTGGTCGCGACGAGCCTCCAGCTCGGAATCGACGAGCTTGGCGGGCAGCTCGATGTCGATCTTGCCGATGACGGCCTCCAGCACCTTGTCGCGCGCGTCGGCGGCCTGGTCCAGGCGAGCCATCTTCTCCATCGCGGCCTTCAGGTCGGCGCGCATCTCCTCGACGGTGTCGAACTGGCTGACCAGCTGTGCGAAGTCGTCGTCGACGGCCGGAAGCTCCTGCTCGGAGACCTTGGCGACGGTGACCGTGATGTCGGCCTTCTCATCGCGATGGGCGCCGCCCAGCAGGGTGGACTCGAAGGTCTTGGACTCCCCGACCTTCAGGCCGGTGACAGCCTCGTCGAGGCCGTCGAGCATGCCGCCCGAGCCGAGCTTGTAGGTGATGCCGTCGGCCGAAGCGTCCTCGAGCTCCTCGCCGTCCTGGGTGCCCTTCAGGTCCAGGGTGACGACGTCCCCCTCGGCGGCGGCGCGGTCCACATCGGTGGTGGTGGCGAAGCGCTGACGCAGGGTCTCGACGCGCTCGTCGACGTCCTCTTCGGGAACGGTCACGTCGGGCACCTCGACAGTGATCCCGGACAGGTCGGGCAGCTCGAAGTCGGGGCGGATGTCGACCTCGGCGGTGAACTCGACGGTGACGTCGTTCTTGTTGTCCTCGAGCTTGGTCACCTCGATGTCGGGCTGGCCGAGGGGAACGATCTTGTTCTCGGTGACGGCCTTGCTGTAGGCCTGCGGGAGGGCGTCGTTGATAGCCTCCTGGAGGACGGCACCGCGGCCGACCCGCTGATCGATGACGGGTGCCGGCACCTTGCCCTTGCGGAATCCAGGGACATTCACCTGGCCGGCGATATCCTTGTACGCCTTGTCAAGGCTGGGCTTCAGCTCGTCGAACGGCATCTCGACAGTGAGCTTCACACGGTTGCTGCTGAGCTGCTCCAGGGTGTTGGGCACGAAGTTCTCCTGATAATCCGGGTACAGTCGCCGCCCATCCCGGCGGAGACACACGCCGTGCAAGCTTAGCGACCGCGCAGGCAGGCCACCAACCCGGAATGCTGTGATGCTCATATGCGCCCGCGGTTCTCGGGCTCCTCGCGAGTGCGGCAACGGCGCCGTGGAGCGGATGACGGGAATCGAACCCGCGTAGCCAGTTTGGAAGACTGGGGCTCTACCATTGAGCTACATCCGCGCGCCCCCCATGGGGACCCGATGAATGGTACATGGAAGTGCCCCCGTCGTCATATCGGCCCTCTCAGGCGCCGCCCGCTCCCCTCCCGCCGTCGATGACGAGCACGGATCCGGTCACATATGCCGCCTCCCGGCCGGCCAGCCACACGACTGCGGCGGCCACCTCCTCCCCGGTGCCCAGGCGTCCCATCGGCGAGGAGCGACCGACCCGCTCCTTCACCTGCTCCGGTTGTGCGGAGATGCCACCGGAGTCGATCGCAGCGCTGCGGGTGAGGCCGATCACGCCGTGCTTCGGGGCGACGTAGGCGGCCATTCCCGGAGCTGCGGCCAGACCCGCGGTCGAGACGACGTTCACGATTGCGCCGCCCTCGGGGAGGGCGGAAAGCTCGGACCGCATAGCCACCATCATCCCCCGCAGTGTGACCCGGAGCACCCGGTCGGCATCCCTGAAGGAAGATCCCCCAGCAGAGCCGGCATGTGGGTCGCTCCGGCGTTGTTGACGGCAATGTCCATTCCCAGCCCCGACGCCCGCTCGACAAGACTCTGCACCGCGCCATCATCGGTCACATCGGTGGGCATCACGAACGCCTCGACGCCGGCCGACTCGAGCTCGCCGCGCAGCTCTTCCAGCCTCGGGACGTTGCGGGCCGCGAGGATCAGGCGGCCTCCCGCCCGGCCCACCGACCGCGCGATGGCGTTGCCGAGACGCCCGTCGGCGCCGAGGACCAACGCGGTGCGGCCCTCCAGGACGGCACTCATGACCGTGCTCCGTCGTCCCGCCTGGACGCGGCGCTACGGGTAGCAGGGATGAGGAACCCCGCGATGCCGAGCCAGAGGAGCGACCCGAAGCGCCCGACCGGGATGAGCACCTGCAGCGGCTCGAGGACCATCGTCAGGAAGCTCAGCTCCGCCAGCCCCGCCAGAACCAGGCCGATCCACGAGAAGGCAACCGGCATGGTGCGCAGGATCAGCGCGGGCACGGCGATACCGGCTACCAGCAGCCCCAGCCCGAGGACGTGGGCGAAGCCCCCGGCGGCGAAGCTCAGGTAGGCCAGTGCGTGGGTCAGCACCGGATCGGCGCTCACGACGTCCTGCCCCTGGGCCCAGGTGATGACGGCCGAGACCGCCAGCAGGATGGCCGCGGCGCTGCCGCCGAACATCGCGATGCTCGGCCCGGGCACCCGGATCCCAAGTCTCTGCTGGCGTGCGTACATGGTGGCCGTGTAGACCCCGAGCGGGATCGCCGAGCCGAGCTGGAGCATCGCGGCGATCCGCACGGCGAGCCCGTGCTCGGCGAAGAACCCCGCGACGGTGCCGGTCGGGCCGAAGGGTGACGTGATGGTTCCCCCGCCCGACATGGCGGCCATCACGACGAGGCTGCCGATCAGCAGCCCCAGCGAGACCAGGCCGACGATGCCGGGGTTCGGCCCGCCGGTTCTGTGTGGTGTGGGTGTGCGTGGTCCGGTCGTGGCATGGGTGATCATCAGATGCTCCTTCCCTCACACCCGTTTAGTTCATTACAATAATGATACATGCCATGAACGATTCACCAAGTGAGTTAGAATCGGGCCATGAGCAGGTCGAGCCGCCCCATGAGCCGCCACCGCGTCGCGTTTCTCCTCGCCCAGCTCGGCGCGGACTCCTCGGCGGCCTTCGAGGCCGCCGTCGCGCCGCTGGGCATCACGGCCTCGGACGCGGGTCTGCTGAGGCTCATCGGCGGGAATCCGGGAATCGGGCAGAAGGCCGCCAGCCGGCAGCTCGGCGTCGTCCCGAGCCGGATCGTCACCGTCCTGGACCGCCTCGAGCGCCTCGGCGCGGTGGAGCGACGCCGCAGCACCACGGATCGCCGCAGCCACCAGCTCTTCCTCACATCCCGTGGCGAGGAGCTCCTCTCCGAGCTCCGGCCGATCGCCGAGGCCCACGAGAAGCAGTTCACCCAGGGGCTCGACGATGCCGACGCCACCAGTCTGGCCGGCTATCTGGAGGCCGTCGCCACTGCGCGGGGCCTCAGCCTCGAGGTCCACCGCGGTACCGGTCGCCCGGCCTGACGTCGGGGCGACGGGACTCGAACCCGCGGTCTCCTGCTCCCAAAGCAGGCGGCGTCACCTTGTCACAGGATGCTGCAACGACCGAGGTACGAATCACTTTGCGCGGACCAGGCCATCCATCCTCGCCGCCACATCATCCAGCGAGCGGTCAAAAAGTCCCGCGTACAGGTCCAGGGCCATCGCCACCGACGCGTGCCCCAGCATCCTCTGGACGCTCTTCGGGTCTGCGCCCGAGGCGATCGCCAGCGAGGCCGCCGTGTGCCTCGGCTCGTGGATCCGCAGGCCGTCGCCGCCCAGTCCATCACGTGCCGGCACCCAGTGACGCTGCCTCCAATGATCCTTGTCAATCCGCCCGCCGCTCGAGGTGCGCAGCAGCGGCTCGGCGGCAGGCCTCTCCAGATCCAGCATGGCCAGCACCGAGGCGGGGACCGGCACATCCCTCCCCCACCCCGTCTTCGACCGGCGCACCCGCAGCCGGCGGCGCACCACGTCGACGTCGCCCACGTTCAGGGCGCACGCCTCTCCGATTCGAAGCCCCGTCGTCCCAAGCAGCCACACGAGCGCCTCGGAGCCCCCCCCCCCCCCCCCGGCTGGCGCGTCTCGCCTGCCAGCCTGGCAAGCTCTCGCAGCTGCGCGACGTCCAGGAAGACGGCCTCGCGTCGCACTTCCTTCGGCACCCTGACCATTGACAGATCAGCGCGCCGCCCCGGGGCACCGGTGAGGCACTGGAGGGTCTTGTGCTTGAGGGAGGCGGAGGCTGGGCCGGATGGCGTGGACAGGCCAGCGATCCACGCCTGCACCTCGACCGGATCGACGTCGGAGACCGCGACGTCGCGACTCCGCCTCCACCTTCGTCCTGCACGCCGTCGACGGCCAGCCCTTCACCACCACCCGGTACCGCCTGCCCCTGCCGTACCTGGGTACGCTCCCTGCGGGGGTTGAACCACAGATCCTGGACGGCCATCAGTCGGATCGCCCAACCTGCCGTGGCTCCAACGTCAAGGTCAATTGCTCCGCCATCCGAGTTCGCCGAACTGCGCAACCTGAGAGACAGTGAAGGCTCCGTCGAACAGCACCCATCCCTCGAAGCACTGCCCGGCCGCTGGAGCGACGGACTGGGTGAACGGATACATCCGCTGACTGGGGAGGTCGATCTTGGAGTTCGCCCCGTCGCGCTGCGTTCCGTTCGCCTCAATCGCGGTCCACCTCCACCACCCGAGCCCCTGGTCGAGGTCGCTGCCTGATGTCGTCCTGTCCACGCAGGATCGCGCGTAGATCCCGGTGAGCAGTGCATTGGTGAGCGGGTCGGTGAATTTCCCCGACTTCCTCACGGTCGACGTGACCGTGAACGGGTAATCATCCCCGCCGAAATGCACCTCATGCCCGAACAGACGTGGAATCGGGTCCGACTGGCTCGGAGACGGCGCCGTCGGCGCAGGGGAAGGTGATGCCACCTGCTGTGTCACCGTCGGCGTCGGCGTCGCATCAGCCGCCTTGTCTCCGCATCCGGTCAGCGCTGGGATGAGCGCGAGCGCCGCCATGGCGCACACAGCCTTGTTCATCAGTTCTCCTCGGGATGGACGGGGCGCCGCCATGGCGTCCACGTGATGATGCTCCCACCGACGTCTGACGGTTCACGCGCCGTCCCGATGGTGGGCCGTAGCAGCCCGCAGCCGGTCCCGTTCCGCGATGTCGAGCCCGTCGAGTCTGGCGCCGGCCAGGCCGCAGGTGACGCCGAGGTCGAAGGCGACCACGCGCGGGTCAGGAGACCACTGGAGTTCGGCGGCCAGCACGTCAGGGGCGATCAGCGCGCGGGCGGCCAGCCGGTGCACCGTCCGTTCCTCGCCCGCCTTCGCCCAGCCCGGACACGGACCCCACGACGCGTGGACGAGCTCATGGGCTATCGTCGCTGCTCGCTCTTCCGGTGTGAGCCGAGGATCGATGGCGATCGTCCGCGACCCCCACCTGCACCGTCCCCGCCCCGACGCCAGCACCTCGACGGCCAGCCGCCACTCTGACGGCCACGTCACGTCACCCCTGATGTCCATGGGGTGATGCTGACAGCGGCCACCGACAGATCAGAGGCGCCACGCATGTGCCAGGATTCCGCCATGGCACTGACACGGAGCCAAGTCGACAAGGCCGGGCGTACGCTCTCCAGCTTCCTGAAAGACCCGCAGACCGTCTCAGTGGAGGACATCACCCCGGCTCTGGCCGTTGCCGATGAGTATCGAGCGACCTTCCAAGAACCCATGAACGCTGCCGCCATGTGGCTCAGATCCATGACAAAGACCGAGGGATGCGTTCAACCCGTCGTGTCTCAACGTCTCAAGGAGCGGCGGTCGGTACTCCGCAAGCTGCCCGGAGCCAGTCTGTGGAGAATGCAAGACTTGGGCGGCTGCCGGGCTGTCCTTCAGAGCACCACGGAAGTGCGCCGTGTGCAGGCCCGCATCCAGGCTCGGCAGCCAGATGCCAAGGTCTACGACTACATCGATCACCCACAAGCCAGCGGGTATCGCGGGGTCCACATCGTCGCTAAGTACGGGGGCGGCTCGAGCAGCTATCCCGAGCGCAGCATCGAGATTCAGATCCGCACCCAACTCATGCACCAGTGGGCGATCACCATCGAGCGGCTCTCGGACGCAACTGGTCTGGACCTGAAGCACGACAGGGAGCCCACCGAGATCCTCGACTACATGGCACTGGTGTCTCAGTTCTTCGACAGCGCCGAGAAGGCATCTACCGTCCCGGACGGTCTCAAGCGTAGGCTGGACGCAGCCGAGGCCACGTTCAAGGAGTACATGAGGAGGAATCATGGCATCGCACTCTGATGAGACGAACTACTTCATCCTCGTCTACGACCGCGCGAAGCGGGCACTGTCGCGAACCATCTCGTATGGCACGAAGTCGCGCCATGCTGTGGATGATTATTCCAAGCTTGAGCGTGAGTATGAAGGCGACGCCAACGTTGAGGTCGTCCTGATTGGGTCTGACTCGATCGAGACCGTGCAGAGAACCCACGCCAACTACTTCGGCGCCGCCGAGGTGACCAACCCCCTCCTGCGAGGAATCCTGGACACGGCTGGAGCCGTCTGACCGATCGATAGTTCTACCGGCCCCCGCCACTCCATGTGGCGGGGGCGTTCTTCTCTATTCCGATCACTCGTCCCCGTCGACCTACCCCCAGTCGTCGAGGTCCTGGGACGGGGCCGCCGTCGCCGCCTGCCGCGACTGCGAGGGGCATCCGGATGGCGCATGGGAGGCCCAAATCCACCGCGAGGCCATGGAGCGCCTGGCTCCCGCCCTCAAGGAGATCGACGCATGAACGGCAAGGACACGCCCACCCGCACCGCCCAGATGCCCGCCGACCTGTGGCCCGGCTCATGAAGCGCGTTTACACCCCGTCAAGTCATTTGAGAACCCATGTCAGAGGACCTCAGGAACAAGATCTACGGCGTCGGAGTCGCAGTCTTCGCGCTCATGGTGGCCATCGGGGTCATCGACGCCGTCACCGAGCAGCAGTAGCGCTCCATCCTCAACGCCGCCCTGGTGCTCACCGGTGTTTCCATCCCGCTGATCGCCAAGAAGCACGTCGGGGCCAAGGGCGTCGACTCGGGAAACATCCCCAGCGGTGAGATCGCCGAGTCCCAGCCCTCCGGCATCCCTGACGCCAAGGCCATCGCCACCAACCAGAGCTGGCCCAGACACACAGAACCGCCCCTCTCGCATTGCGCGGGAGGGGCGGCTTTCGTGCGTCCAAGTTACGAGTCCTCCTGGCCATCCGAGCATCGCCCCTAGTCGCTTGATTCGTACCTTGCAAGGGTTCAACCCACATTCGAGCATCATTTCGCATCATCGGCCACCATGCAGCATCAATGAGAAAGGGCCGCCCCACTAGGCATGACACCCGATGAACCGGCCCTCACTACGTCGTCGGGGCGACGGGACTCGAACCCGCGGTCTCCTGCTCCCAAAGCAGGCGCGCTAGCCACTACGCTACGCCCCGAATTCGCCGCCCCGAGGGCGGCGAACCCCGGCCAGTGTAGTGGAGTCGGCCTCCTGAGGCACGCCCTGCCGCTCCGCGGGCGTTCTCAGCCGATCCGGCGGACGGCCCGGGCGATGGTCGCCGGGTCGTCGAGCATCATGAGGTGTCGCGATCTCGGCACCGGCCACAGCTGCGCCCCGAGCAGCCGGGCGAGCCGCTCCTGGCGTCCGTTCTCCTGCTCGGCCCCCGACCTCTCGGCCGACAGCACGATCGCCGGCGTTCCGGGCCAGGCGTACCGCTCCCGCACCTCCATGAGGTCCCAGGCCTGCCGCTCATAGGCCATCAGCTCCGCAGTCACCATCGCCAGCGAGTCGGGCTGCCCGAAGATCTGGCGCAGCCGCTCGACGCTGAGATACCTGCGGATCCGCGGCAGCGACCAGCTCGTCTGGGTCAGCGTCGCCACCACGGCGCCGGCACGGCCCAGCCCCGACAGGCCGTACCCGGAGACCCTCGCGACCGCTCGGGCCCGGCCCGTCCCCGGCTGCGACGGGGACCTGGCGGGCCATTCGACCGAGGGGTCGACGAGCACCAGGCCCCGGACCGCGCCGGGGTGCTCGCGAGCCAGGGCCTCGGCGTGGAAGGCCGCCATGGAATGGGCCACCAGCACCAGCGGTCCGAGCTCGTCGGCCATTGCGGTGGCGGTCGCCACCTCCTCTGCCAGGCCCGGCAGCCGCCCGGGCCACGGCGTCGCGCCCATTCCCGGACGGTCGTAGCTGACGACCAGCCGCTCCCCCAGCTGCTCGACCACCGGCCGCCAGTACTCTCCGGGCTGACCGGCCCCCGACATCAGCAGGACCGCCGGAGCGGCGCCGTGGTGGACCCTCATCTCGACGTCCCGGCCGCCGAAGCGGCGCGTCACCCATCCGCTCACGAAGAGCTCCGCGGCCGCACCAGCGGGAAGGTGATGGTCTGGCGGATCGAGGCCCCGGTGAGCAGCATCACCAGGCGGTCCAGCCCCATCCCCATGCCGCCGGTGGGCGGCATGGCGTACTCCAGGGCCTCCAGGAAGTCCTCGTCGAGCTCCATCGCCTCCGGATCGCCGCCGGCGGCTCGCAGCGACTGGGCGGTGAACCGCTCCCGCTGGATCACCGGATCCACCAGTTCCGTGTAGGCGGTGGCGATCTCATCGCCCAGGACGATGAGATCCCATTTCTCGGCCAGCCTGGGATCGTCGCGGTGCTGGCGGGTCAGCGGGGAGACGTCGGAGGGGAAGTCGCAGAAGAAGGTGGGCCCGACGGTGGTCCGCTCGGACAGGTGCTCGTGGAGTTCGAGCACCACGTCTCCGCGCTGCCATTTGGGCGAGACCGGGATGCCCAGTCTCCGGGCGTACCCGATGAGGGTCTCCGTGGTGGTGTCGGCGGTCACCTCCTCCCCCAGCCCGGCCGAGATGCCGTCATTGACGGTGACCACCCGCCACTGGTCGGCCAGATCCATCTCATGCTCGACTCCCGCGGCGTCCCGGCCGTGGATCACTGTGCCGCCGGTGGCCCGCCGCGACGCCGCCAGGATCATCTCGCGGGTGAGGTGGCGCATCTGCACGTAGTCGCCGTAGGCCTGGTAGGCCTCCAGCATCGTGAACTCCGGGTTGTGGGTGGCGTCGGCCCCCTCATTGCGGAAGTTGCGGCCGATCTCGAAGACCCGGCCCGCTCCTCCGACCATCAGGCGCTTCAGATACAGCTCGGGGGCGATCCGCAGGTAGAGGTCCAGATCGTAGGCGTTGATGTGGGTGCGGAAGGGGCGGGCGTTGGCTCCCCCGTGGATGGTCTGCAGGATCGGCGTCTCGACCTCCAGGAAGTCATGGGACAGCAGGGTCTCGCGCACCGCGCGGATCGCCTGGGAGCGGGCCCTCAGCTGGTCGCGCGCCGAGGGATTGACGATGAGGTCGAGGTACCGGCGTCTCACCTTCTCCTCCGGATCGCTCATCCCGGATCGTCGCCCGGGCAGCGGGTGCAGCGCCTTGGCGGCCAGCCGGAACCCACGGACGAGCAGGGACCGCGTGCCGTTGCGCGAGGATCCGACCCGACCGGCGACCAGCACATGATCGCCCAGGGAGATGTCGGCCCTCCACCGGCTCATCTCCCCGGACCCGACGACCGCGGGGTCCAGCAGGATCTGGGCCTGGCCCGACCAGTCGGAGACGTCTGCGAAGAGCACCCCGCCGTGGTCGCGGACTCCCACGACCCGTCCGACCAGGGACTGTTCGGCGCCCTCGGCCGCGGTGGCGACGTCACCCGGCCGGTTCGCCGGGTGGATGTCGGGCGGGTAGGCCTGGCCCCCCTCGTCGATGATCCGGGCACGGGTCTGCTGGCGCAGCCTCATCTGCTCGCCGAGGCGGCGTGCGGGCGGGCCGGCGACCTGGCGCCGCGTCTCCCGCTGCCGCTCCAGGTGGGCGGTGATCTCCGGATGGTCTGCGACGGAGTAGATCGGCTGGTCGGGCGGGGGTGCCGGCCTCAGGATCCGCGGCAGGTCGATCTGACCCTCGGCAAGTCCCAGCGCCAGGCCGACCTGGGCCAGCTCCCCGGCATCGGAATAGCCCAGGTAGCGGGCCTGCCAGTCGGGGGCGTACTTGACGTTGGAGCGGTACAGCTGCTCGATCTGGAACCACCGGGAGATCCCGGAGATCAGACGGGCGGACAGACGCTGCAGGGGTCGGGCGCCCACTCGGCTGCCCTCCTCGATGACCTCCCGGAACACCGCGAAGTTCAGCGAGACCCGGCGCAGGCCGAGTTCCCGGCCGGCGCCCATCAGCCCTGCGACCATGAGTTCGGTGACGCCGTTCTCAGCGCCGCGGGTATCTCGCCGCATCACGTCCAGGGACAGCCCGTCCGGGCTCCACGGCACCAGGGAGAGCATGCCCGCGGTGGCCGGCTCGCCGCCGTGGGCGTCGTCGGGTGGATACAGCGCCTCGACCATCACGCAGTCCCCGTCGAGCGGGTCGCCCAGCCGTGACAGAGCCATCGAGAATCCCCGCTCCTCGCCGTCCTGGCGCCAGGCGTCGGCCAGCGCGATGAGGTGGGAGAGCTCGTCGGGAGCGATGTCGCTGTGACGTCTCACCCGTACCGTGTAGCCCGTTCTCCGCAGCCGGTTGACCACCGAGCGCACCGGCCTCAGATCGCGCGACTCCAGATCGAATGAGGCCGGCGAGATGACCGCCTCGTCGCCGATCCTCGTCACCCGCAGCCCGGCCCGCTGCCAGGCGGTGGCACCCTCCTCGGAGGTGCCGAGCACGGCCGGGCTCCACCCGTAGGCGTGGGCCATCGCCAGAAAGGCCTCGATGGCCGCGGGCCACTGCCCCCTGGGACCGACCGGATCGCCGGAGGCCAGGGCCACCCCGGCCACGGCCCGGTAGCAGACGGCGGCTCGCCGGTCGGCTGAGAAGACCACCGCCTTGTCGCGGCGCAGCGCGAAATATCCCAGCGAGTCCGACGGATTCTCGGCCAGCAGATCCCGCAGCTCAAGCTCGTCCGGCAACTTCAGCACCGCCACCTGGCGCTGGGAGCGCAGCAGCATGATGAAGGCGACGACGAGAGTGGCGGCCATCAGCAGCCCGATGAGATTCTCCACCCAGATCGGCGACGGCGCCGTGGCCCGGGAGCGGTTGCCGCGCAGCAGCTCGCCGATGAGGCGCCACAGCCTGTTGCGGGGACGGCCCTGCCCGCCGGTGGCCCAGACCAGCAGCCAGCCGATCAGGACCGACGCCGCCAGCCCGCCGACGAGCACTGCCAGAGCGGGACGCACATTCGCCCGGGCGGTCCGGGCCGCGAATCGGCGACGGTGAACGAGCAGGGCGATGAGTATGGCACCGACGCTGAAGGTGTTGAAGACGTAGCCGGCCATATCGAGGTCGTCGTGGATCCGGGTGGGTTCGCCACCGGCCACCTCGGCGATGAGGACTCCGAGGAAGAGCAGTGAGATCGCCCACATCAGGCCGAACAGCCCCAGGCAGACCGCCCAGGACAGCCGCTTGCGGCGGTTCAGCCCGGCGGCGAGGATGAGCAGCAGCACCGCCAGCCCCCAGCCGCCGCCGTCGATCGGGAAGACGAGGAAGGAGAAGCTCGAGGACAGCGCGGAGACCCACCAGGTCTGCTGGAAGAGGAGACGGCCGATGAGCAGGACGGCACCGGTCAGCATGAGCCGGGGCACCACGGTCGTGGTGGCGGGACGGGTCCGGGCCGGAGTCGATGTCACACCCCAAGACTGCCACCACCGTTGACCTGTCGCTCACCACATGAGCAGGGCCAGGGCCTCGTCGTCGAGATGATCCTGGGCCAGAAGCCGGCGGACGGCGCGCTGTCTCAGGGTGGCGGCGTCGGCCCCCCAGTCCGCGGTGACGTCCCACCACTCGGGCCACATGGAGGTGACGGCCACCGCCTGCGCGGTGCGCTGTGCCGGGTGGCGGCCGTGCCCGTCCAGCAGCGGTCCCGGAGCCGGGGAGGGAAGGACGCCGCCCAGCAGCCACAGCGCCGCGAGGGCGTCGGCGTCCGGATCCCGGCCGGGCTCCAGAAGCATGCTCCGCTCGGCGCGCACCAGCGGATCGTCGAGGTCGACCGGGCTCTCCAGCGGCCCCGGCCGGGGGCCGCCGCCGATGCTGGCCAGGGAGGCCGCCAGAGCGTGGGCCATCAGAGTGCCCGGTGCCTCGACGGGCAGCCGCGACAGCGCCTCCAGTGCCGCATTCCAGATATCGGTGTCGGCTGTGACCGAGGACCGGGTCAGCGCGGTGACGACCGTGAGCAGGTCGGCGCCCGGTCGCGACAGCAGGTTCTCCAGGGCTTCGTCGACCATCTCAAGGGCCACCCGGTCGACGTCGGCGGCCTCCGCGGCCCGGGTGAGGATCCACAGCCGGGGACCGTCGGCGCGGCGGACGTCGAGGCTGCGCATGATCTCCCCGCCACGAATCCGCCGGACGGCGGCGAAGGACGGCGCCCAGCCGAGCGCCAGCCGGGTGGTGCCGCGGGACTGGCGGACCTCCAGCTCGTGGAGCCCCGGCCGGCCCGCCAGCACCTGTCCGTCGGTCTCGGCGCCGTCCATCATGAGCCCGGCGTCGGGGGTGTCGCACCAGATCTCGGCGCCGTCGGTCTCGATGAGTTCGGCCGGCAGCCAGTCGGGAAGGTCTCGCAGCAGCTGCCGCGGCGAGGTGACCTCGTGTCCGCGCCAGGAGCAGCTGACCGCCTCGCCGGCGTCCAGCTCGATGACCGCGCCCAGGGGGAGGACGCCGTCGTCGCCGATCCGCGAGTCTCCCGCCAGCTGCTTCCACACCAGGTGCCGCCCGTCGCGGGGCGCGGTGGCGACGGCACCGTCGGCCCCCGCCGGCCAGGCGTGGACGGGGGTGTCTGTGAGGAATCGCCAGCGCGGCCCCGGCACCCGGATCCGCCGGTCTCCGATGGCCCTGATGGTGATGCGGATGTCCCAGGTCTCCTCGATGGTGTGGCGGATCCGCATGCGAGCCCCGTCGGGGTGCTCGGCGGTCACCTCGAGTTCCCGGCCGCCGCACTCCAGATCGACGGGCCGCCACGGCGGGGGGGCGTCGACCGACACCAGGCCCGCGGCCGTGCGGGTGGCGGCGACCGGCCAGCCGTGGGCATCGGTGGTGAGGCTGAGGACGGTCCGGTCCCAGAGGTCGTCGCTCATCGGTGCCTCCGCTGGCAGCGCGGGCACCAGAAGAGGTGCCGTCCGCCGAGATCGGTCTGGCGGACCGGTGCCCCGCAGACCAGGCAGGGCTGTCCCGCACGCCGGTACACGTACACCTCTCCGCCGTGCCGGTCGACCCGCGGGGGCCGTCCCATCGCCTCGGGGGTGTGCTCGGCGGCGACGGTGTCGATGCGGCCGTTCGCCACGCCCAGGCGCATCAGATCGACCAGATCGGCCCAGATGCGGGTCCAGGTGGCGTGGCTGAGCCGGTTGCCCGGGGTCGTCGGATCCAGCCGGGCCCGGAACAGCACCTCGGCCCGATAGATATTGCCGACCCCGGCGGCGATCGACTGGTCCATCAGCAGTGCCGCGACGGACCGGGAGCTGCGATGGACGGCCCGCCAGGCACGCTCGGGATCGGCGTCGTCACGGATGGGATCGGCGCCCACGGTGGCCAGCACTGCGCGGCGCTCGTCGTCGGTCAGCAGTCGGCACCACTGCGGCCCGCGCAGGTCCGCCACCGATGTGGAGTTCTCGATCCGCAGCCTCACCTGGCCGTGCACCGGGGTGACCGGCCCTACTGTGAGGCGTCCGATCAGACCCAGGTGGATATGCACCCAGTGAGCCTCGGGGGCCGCGAAGTCGATGAAGAGGTGCTTTCCCCAGGCCTCGGCTCCGCGCAGCACCGTCCCGTCCAGGTGCACCGACTCCACCGCGAATCGCCCCTGCGGGGAACTCACCGAGACCTCGTGGCCCTCGAAGACTGCAGTGAGCTCGTCGGCGAGCCGATGGATGACGTGCCCCTCGGGCAAGTGGACCTCCTGTGGTGGAATGGCGGGGTGAGCAGACAGGGCAGGAATTCTGGCACCCAGCGGCACACCGGTCCGGTGATCGATCGCGTGCGTGCGCTGCGAGCCCGCGACCTCCACCACAGTAGCGACCGGACCGGGACCCCGGTCCCGGGAACGCCCCCGCAGATGCCGGCTCCGGGTCAGGAGTGGGGCGTCATCCTGGCCGACCTGCGGCGACGAGCCGAGGGGGACTCTCCGTCGACCGACTGAGCCCACCCGTGGCGCGAGGCCCGCGTCAGATACTGCCCGTGTTCTCCCAGGCGGCGAGCTGGTCGATTCGGCGCTGGTGACGCTCGGCCCCGGAGAAGGGGGTGGACAGGAAGGTCTGCACCCATTTCCAGGCCTCCTCGACGGGCTGCATGCGCCCGCCGAGGGAGATGACATTGGCGTCGTTGTGCTCGCGGGCCAACTTCGCGGTCTCGTCGCTGTAGACCAGGGCGGCGCGGATGCCGTCCACCTTGTTCGCGGCGATCTGCTCGCCGTTGCCGGAGCCGCCGCAGACGATTCCCAGGGAGCCGGGCTCGGCGACGACCGCACGGGCGCAGGTGATGCAGGGCTTCGGGTAGTCGTCCTCGGGGTCGTACTCGGTCGCACCGTGGTCCACGACGTCGTAACCGGCGGCCAGCAGCTGTTCCTTGAGGTACTGCTTCAGCTCGAAAGCAGCATGATCGGTGGCGATATGCACATGCGAGGGTGTGAAACTCATGGGGTCATCCTCCCATCGCCGCGCCCTGCGGGGGCCACGGGGCCGCGATTCAGTCCGCTGCTCACCAAGGGTGGATACCGTGGGGCCCATGTCCGAGATCCAGGAAAGCCCTCAGCTGCCCCAGCCCTACCGCCTGACCCGCGTCGTCTCAGACGGCCGGCTCACCGATGAGCTGGCCAATGTGTCGCGTGCGGTGAATCTCGGCTTCCACATGGCCGAACCCGATCATGATTTCCTCGTCCACTACGCCGATCATGTGGCCGGGGAGAGGCTGTGGGCGGTCCGCGGACCCGAGCCGGAGCTCGAGCTGCCGGGCCTTCCGGTGGCCACCCTGGCCAGTTACGACTCGACGGTGAATACCGGCCATGGCCATCTGGAGCCGGCCGACTTCATCACCGACGTCACCGTCCGCCCGACCCATCGCCGTCGCGGCATCCTGCGCGGACTCATCAGCCATGACCTGGCAGTGGCCCGGGAGTCCGGCCGCTCGATGGCCGTCCTGACGGCCACCGAAGGGGCCATCTACGGCCGCTTCGGCTTCGGGGTCTCCAGCCACGACCAGCGCGTCGAGGTCATCAGCGACGGTCGGTTCACCCTGGCCCACGAGCCGGAGGGCTCTGTGCAGATGGTCGCCGCCGATGAGATCGACGACGTGCGCCGCGAGGTCTTCGACGCCTTCCACCGCTCCCACCGGGGCTCCCACGGCCGTCTGGACTGGTGGGTGGAGTTCGCCGCCGGACGCTGGGACTACGAGGATCAGAAGCCCAACCGGCGGGTCCGCTCGGCGGTCCACCGGGATGCGGACGGACGGCCGGACGGCGTCGTCTCCTACGAGGTGACCGAGAGTTTCGGCTCGACCCTCAAGGTGCGGGACATGGAGGCGGTCACCACGGAGGCCGAGCTGGCGCTGTGGGAGTTCCTGGCCTCGATCGACCTGGTGACCCGGATCACCGCCTCGAAGGTGAACCCCTCGACGCCGCTGCCCTGGGCGGTGCGCGACCCACGGGTGGTGCGGTTCACCGGCAATGCGGACCTCACCTGGCTGCGGATCCTCGACGTCGCCCGGGCCCTGGCGGTCCGCGGCTGGGACCACACCGGATCGGTGACCCTGCGCGTCATCGACCCGCTGGAGTGGTGCTCGGGCGCCTACCGCGTCGATGTCGCGGAGGCCGGCTCACCGGCCGAGGTGACGCCTGTCCGCGACCGGGACGCCGTGGCCCTCGACATCGCCTCGCTGGGCTCGCTGTACTTCGGCACCGTCCGGGCCGAGGCGCTAGCCGGCGCCCGGCGGCTGCGCGGCACCCCCGATCAGGTCCGCACCGTCGCCAGGCTCTTCGCCACCGACGACACCCCCCACAACATCACGGAGTTCTGATGACCTGGATCGATCCCGATCTGACGCTCACGGGTCGGCTGGTGCGTCTGGAGCCTCTGTCTGCGGGCCATCTGGACGGCCTGGTGGAGGCGGTGCGCGACGGCGATCTGGGGGAACGGCTGTGGTGGACGTCGACCCCGTCGCCGGAACGGATGGCCGAGGACATCGCCTCCAAACTCGCGGCCCGCGACGCCGCAACGATGGTGCCCTTCGCCTGCATACGGCGCCGCGACGGGCAGCCTCTGGGCGTCACCACCTACTACGACCTGACGCCGGACGTGCCCCGCCTGGAGATCGGCTACACGTGGACCCGCGCCTCGGCCCAGGGCACCGGCGCCAATGCCGACTCCAAGCTGCTGCTCATCGGGCATGCGATGGAGCAGCTCGGCTGCCAGCGGGTCGGGCTGCGCACCAAGTGGACCAACCAGCAGTCCCGGGCGGCGATCGAACGGCTCGGGTTCCGGCTCGACGGGGTGCTGCGGGCCTATGCCCGGCACGCCAACGGCGTCCTGGACGACGCCGTGTGCTACTCGCTGCTGGCCCACGAGTGGCCGGCGGCGAAACTCCGCCTCCAGGATCGGGTGGCCCGCCACCTGGGCTGAGGTCCGGGCGAGTACTCACCCGACGGTCGGGACCCTCTGGGGTCCGTTGTCAAGGAGGTGGCGGAACCCCGCCTCGTCGAGGATCGGGCGGCCCAGGTCCCGGGCCTTCGTCTCCTTCGATCCGGCGTTGGCGCCCACCACCACGTAGTCGGTCTTCTTCGACACCGAGCCGGCCGCCTTGCCTCCTCGCGCCAGGATGGCCTCCTTGGCCTCATCCCGGGTGAATCCCTCCAGGGAGCCGGTGACCACCACCGTCAACCCCTCCAGGACCTGCTGAGGGGCCTCGGATGCGTCGTCGGCCATCCGCACCCCGGCGGCCTCCCAGCGCTCGACGATCTCGCGGTGCCAGTCGACGGTGAACCAGTCGAGCACCGACTCGGCGATCACCCGGCCCACCCCGTCGGTCTCGGCGAGATCGTCGACCGAGGCGTCGCGGATCGCCTGAACCGAACCGAAGCGCGCGGCCAGCGCGCGGGCCGCCGTGGGCCCCACGTGCCGGATCGACAGCGCCACCAGTACCCGCCACAGGGGCTGGCTGCGGGCCTTGGTCAGCTCGTCGAACATCTTCTTCGTATTGGCGCTCGGCACCGAGGGCTTCTTCGCGGTGGGCTTGGTCCAGAAGTACAGCTCCTGCTGCCAGGGCCCCGGTTCCCCCTTGACCTTGCGGCGTCGCCACACCTTGACGTCGCTGACGTCGTCGGCGGTGAGCTCGAACAGCCCGGCCTCGCTGGACAGCACCGGGGTCTGCGGTTCGGGCATCTCCCCCTCCGCATCCTCGGGGGCCGGCCTGGAGTACTCGGGATCGGTGAGTGCGATGGCGGCCTCCCAGCCCAGCGCCTCGATGTCCAGGGCGCCGCGACCGGCCAGGGCGGCGACCCGCTCGCGCTGCTGAGAGGGGCAGGAGCGGGAGTTCGGGCAGCGCAGGTCCTTGTCGCCCTCCTTCTCGTAGGCCAGGGTCGTGCCGCACGACGGGCAGCTGTCGGGCATCACGAACTCGCGCTCGGTGCCGTCGCGCAACGCCACCACCGGGCCGAGGATCTCGGGGATGACGTCGCCGGCCTTGCGCAGTACCACGGTGTCGCCGATGAGCACGCCCTTGCGCTTCACCTCGGAGGCGTTGTGCAGGGTGGCCATCTCGACCGTGGAGCCGGCCACGGTCACCGGCTCCATCACACCGAAGGGGGTCACCCGGCCGGTGCGCCCGACGTTGACCTGGATGTCCAGCAGCCTGGTGTTGACCTCCTCCGGAGGGTACTTGTAGGCCACCGCCCAGCGGGGCGCCCGGGATGTGGCTCCCAGTGCGCGCTGCACGGACATGTCGTCCATCTTGACGACGACCCCGTCGATCTGGTGTGACGCCTCGTCGCGATGCTCCCCCCAGTGGCGGACGAAACTCAGCACCGCGGCCCGGGTGCCGACCAGTTTGTAGTAGGGCGAGACCGGTAGCCCCCACTCGGCGAGCTTGTCGTAGGCCTTGCCCTGGCTGGGGAACTGGTAGCCCTCCACCCGGCCCAGACCGTGGCAGATCATCGACAGCGGCCGGTCGGCCGTGATCCTCGGATCCTTCTGGCGCAGCGACCCGGCCGCCGCGTTGCGCGGGTTGGCGAAGGGCGGCTTGCCGACCTCCACCAGGTGGGCGTTGAGATCCTCGAAGTCCGTGACGGGGAAGAACACCTCGCCGCGCACCTCCAGCAGATCGGGGATGTCGTCGCCGCTCAGCCGACGCGGGATGGCGGAGATGGTGCGGACGTTGCCGGTGACGTCCTCACCGACCCGGCCGTCGCCGCGGGTGGCGCCGCTGACCAGCCGTCCGCGCCGGTAGACCAGGTCGATCGCCAGACCGTCGATCTTCAGCTCGCACAGATACCTTGTCCTCTCGGGGGCCTCGGCGCCGGCCCGGGCCATCCAGGCCTCCAGGTCGTCGATGGTGAACACGTCGTCGAGGCTGAGAAGCCGTTCGATGTGCTCGACGGGGGCGAAGTCGGTGATCTTCTGCGGGGCGCCGACCCGCTGGGTCGGGGACTCGGGGGTGCGCAGCGCTGGGTTGGCCTCCTCCAGCTCCTGGAGCTCGATCATCAGCCGGTCGTACTCGGCATCGGAGATGGTCGGGGCGTCCTCGCCGTAGTAGGCCTGCTGGGCGGCCTCGATGCGGGCCACCAGATCGCCCCAGTGCTGCCGCGGCTCGGACTCCTCGGCGCTGCCCTCCACAGGGGTCTGCTCGTTCACCATGTCTCTATCCTTGCGCACCCCGGTGACACTCGGCCGATCGCGGCGCAGGCCCGACCCGCGGCGCGAGGCAAGCGACGTGGACGAGATTCGAGCGTCAACGACCGCCACGAGAGCGGTGCAGGGGGAGTCGGCTCCCCCGCCTCAATCAAATACGGGCCCCACCGTGCGGGTGCGCTTGAGTTCGAAGAAGCCGGGGTAGGCGACCATCTTCTCGAAGCCGTCGAAGAGCTCGCCGGCCTGCTCCCCCTTGGGCGCCGGGGAGATCACCGGGCCGAACAGCGCCATCCCGTTCAGGTGGATCACCGGGGTGCCGACGTCCTGACCCACCGGATCCATGCCCTGGTGGTGAGAGGCGATCATCGCCTCATCGAACTCCTCGGTGGTCGCCCGCGTCGCGATGTCGGGGTCGTATCCGCACTCGCTCAGCGCTTGCGCGACCGTCGCCTCGTCGTGCGGCGCCTTCTGGAGGTGGTAGCGGGTGCCCAGTGCGGTGTAGAAGGGGCGCACGGCCTCGTCGCCGTAGGTCTCCACGACGCCGGTGGCCGCCCGGGCCCCGATCCACGCCCGGTCCATCTCCTTGCGGTAGCCCTCCGGGAGGTCGCGGCCCTGGTTGAGCACGGCCAGGCTCATCACGTGGAAGACGGTGTGCACGTCTCGCACCTCCTCCACCTCGAGCATCCACCTGGAGGTCATCCAGGCCCAGGGACAGGCGGGATCGAACCAGAAGTCAACTGTCGTCGTCATGTCCCCAAGTCAACCCGCCCCGGGCCGACCGCGGGAGGCCCGGGGCGACGACGTCCGCCATGTTCGCGGTCGGCTCACAGCCGGGCGGCCAGAACTCCCCGGCCCTCGCATCACGGTCCCGCGATTCCGCGGAACCGCCCCGCCTGCGGCCCCGGGAGCGCCGGGCAGCCGATACAGTCTGGCCAGGAAGCGGATACCGATCAGGAGAGCCCGCGCCGACTCGCATACGGAGGCACCATGAATCCGGTGAATATCACCCGCGATGAGGCGGAGCAGCGCTCGCGCATCGTCACCGCCCACTCCTACCGGGTGGTCGTCGACCTGTCGGGCCGTGATCCCCAGGGCAACCCGCTCGCCGATCCCGCCGGCACCTTCGTCTCCTCGTCGACGATCAGCTTCTCGAGTACCGGGGAGGCGACCCACGCCGATCTCATCGCCGACGGCGTCTACGCCGCCGAGCTCGACGGGGTTCCGCTGGATCCGGCTCTTCACCACGACCACCGGTTCCCGATCGAGGCCGGGGTCGGCGATCACGAGCTGACCGTCGTCGCGCTGTGCCGCTACTCCCACTCGGGCGAGGGGCTGCACCGATTCGTCGATCCGGCGGACGACCGGGTCTACCTGTACACCCAGTTCGAGATCGCCGATGCCCGCCGAATGTATGCGAACTTCGAACAGCCCGATCTCAAGGCCGCCTTCGCCCTGAAGGTCCTGGCGCCACAGGGATGGACGGTCATCTCGAACGGCACCACCCCCGAGCCCTCCGACGGCCCTTACGAGGGGATCGCCACCTGGCAGTTCCCCGCGACCCCGCCGATCTCGACCTATCTGACCGCTCTGGTGGCCGGCCACTACGCCGTCGACCACGGCACGGTGCGGACCCGCGAGGGCAAAGACATCGGCGCCGACATCCTCTGCCGCCGATCGATGACCGAGTTCCTGGATGCCGAGCGGATCCGCACCACCACCCAGCGCGGGTTCGAGGTCTACGAGGAGGAGTTCGGCCACCCCTACCCCTTCGGCAAGTACGACCAGTCCTTCGTCCCCGAGTTCAACGCCGGTGCGATGGAGAACGCCGGCTGCGTCACCCACCGCGACGACTACCTGTTCCGCTCCCGGGTGACCTCGGCCCAGTACGAGGCCCGCGACAACACGATCCTCCACGAGCTGGCGCACATGTGGTTCGGCGACCTGGTGACGATGACCTGGTGGGATGATCTGTGGCTCAACGAGTCCTTCGCCGAGTGGGCCTCCCACCACTGCCAGGAGAAGATCGCCGCGAAGCACGGCGGGGTGAACCCGTGGGTGTCCTTCGCCAACCAGCGCAAGACCTGGGGGTACCGGCAGGATCAGCTGCCCACCACCCATCCGATCGCCGCCGACATGGTGGATCTGGCGACGGTGGAACAGAACTTCGACGGCATCACCTACGCCAAGGGGGCCTCGACCCTCAAGCAGCTGGTCGCCTTCGTCGGCGAGGAGCAGTTCCTCGTCGGGGTTCGCGCCTACCTGGAGGCCCACAAATTCGCCAACAGCCGGCTCTCCGACCTCCTCGAAGAACTGCAGAAGGCCAGTGGACGCGATCTGTCCGGTTTCACCCGGGAATGGCTGCGCACCCCCGGCGTCAATACCGTGCGGCCCGACTTCGACGTCGACGAGGACGGCAACTTCACCCGTTTCGACATCGTCCAGAGCGCGCCGGCGCGGTTCCCCACCCTGCGGACCCATCGGATGGGGATCGGCATCTACTCCCTCACCCAGGACGGGCTGGTGCGCACCGACGGCCTGGAGGTCGACGTCCACGGGGAGCGGACGCCGATCGCCGCCCTTGCCGGGCGCGCCCGCGGCGACCTGGTCCTGCTCAACGACGCCGATCTCAGCTACGTCAAGGTCCGGCTCGACGAGCACAGCCTGAAGACCCTCACCGAGCACATCGCCGCCCTGAGCGATCCGCTCGCCAGGGCGCTGTGCTGGGGGGCGGCCTGGGACATGTGCCGCGACGCGGAACTGCGGGCGCAGGACTACGTCGCCCTGGTCATCGGAGGTCTGGGCAGCGAGACCGATCTCACGGCGGTCCAGTCGCTCATCCGCCAGGCCACCACCGCGGTGCTGTCATATACCGCCCCCGAACTGAGGTCCGAGGTCCGGACCGCCCTCATCAGCGCGATCGCCGTCCAGCTCAAGGACACCGAGCCCGGCGGCGACCACCAGGTGGCTCTCGCGGGCGGGCTGCTGGCGGTTCTCGGGGCCGAGGGGGCCGACCTGCTGACGGGCTGGCTGACCGGCGAGGAGGTCCCCGAGGGGCTGGTCGTCGACCAGGGCATGAGGTGGCGGATCATCGCCGCCCTGGCACGGCTGGGGAGGGCCGAGGAGCAGCTCATCGCCGACGAGCAGGACCGCGACAACACGATCGCCGGGGCCCAGGCCGCCGCCGGGGCGCGGGCGGCGGTCCCCACAGCCGAGGCCAAGGCCACCGCCTGGAAACGAGCGACCGATGAACGCGGCGTCCCCAATGAGACCTACCGCGAGATCGTCAGCCACTTCATCAATCCGGACCAGCAGGAGGTGCTGGCGCCCTACGCCGCGAAGTACCTCCAGCTGTGCGCCGCGGTGGACGCCGGGGAGGGTCAGTGGGCCACGGCCGGACACGCTCAGATCCAGAACGCCCTCCAGTGGCTGTTCCCGGTTGAGAATGCCGACCGCGCCTGGCTCGACGAGCTGCGCCAGTGGGCGTCGTCGCGCACCCTCACCAGCACGGTGAACAGGGTGCTCCTCGAGGAGTCCGATGCCGCCGAGAGGGCCCTGCGCTGCCAGGCGAGGAGTCTGTCCTGAGGCGGGCCGTCAGCTCAGCTGCGCGTGCTGGGGAGGTTCGGGGGTCGGTGCCGCTGCCGAATCCTCGGGATCGGCGATCTCGGCCTCGACCTCCTCATGACGGCTGGCGCGCAGCCATCCCGGGGCGTGACCGATGAGGGCGAAGAGCACCGCGACCGCGATCGGGGCCAGGAAGCAGAGCACGAACACATGGAATCCGCTGTATGAAGCCGCCGGCCAGCCGGGCAGCACCTTCATCGGGACCAGAGTGTTCATCACAACAGCGGCTTCGCTCATAGGCGGAAGACTAGCCCAGTGCGGCCCCGGCTGCCCGCCTCCCGATCACCGGGACAGCGCCTCCCGGCGGACCTGCCAGAATTGAAATCGATCGATCACAGGAGGAGCAGATGTCCGATTCGAGTGCACAGGCCGATGTCGGCGTCATCGGTATGGCGGTGATGGGGTCGAATCTGGCCCGCAACATGGCGCACAAGGGGTTCCGGGTGGCGCTGTACAACCGGACCGCGGCCCGCACCGATCAGGTGATGGCCGACCACGGCGACGAGGGGGTGTTCCTGCCCTCCCATGAGCTGGACGATTTCGTCGCCTCTCTGGAGCGTCCGCGACGGGTCGTGATGATGGTCAAGGCCGGCGCCGGTACCGATGCCGTCATCGGCGAGGTGGTCCCACTGCTGGAGCCCGGCGACATCCTGGTCGACGGAGGCAACTCCTTCTTCAAGGACACCCGTCGCCGTGAGGCCGCGCTGCGCGAGACCGGCATCCACTACGTCGGCACCGGGATCTCCGGTGGCGAGGTCGGCGCCCTGGAGGGGCCGTCCATCATGCCCGGCGGCTCGAAGGAGTCCTACAAGGCGATCGGGCCGGTGCTGGAGAAGATCTCGGCCCACGTCGACGGCGAGCCGTGCTGTGCCTGGATGGGCACCGACGGGGCCGGGCACTTCGTCAAGATGGTGCACAACGGCATCGAGTACGCCGACATGCAGTTCATCGGCGAGGCGCACGCGCTGCTGCGCGCGGCGGGCCTGTCCAACGCGGAGGCCTCCGAGGTCTTCGCCGGCTGGAACACCGGCGACCTGGATTCGTATCTGATCGAGATCACCTCGCGGGTGCTGGCCACCAAGGATCCGCGCGGTACCGGCCAGGACCTGGTCGACGTCATCGCCGATGCCGCGGGCATGAAGGGCACCGGCACCTGGACGGTGCAGACCGCACTGGAGATGGGGGTCGGCGTCTCCACCATCGGCGAGGCGGTCTTCGCCCGCGCCGTCTCCAGCGCCCCGGCGCTGCGCGCCGCGGGCCAGGCCGCACTGCAGGGCCCCGACCGGCAGATCGCGGTCGAGGACCGGCAGGGGTTCATCGACGACGTCCGCTCGGCGCTGTGGTGCGCCAAGGTGGTGGCCTACTCCCAGGGTCTCGACGAGATCCGCACCGCCGCCCAGGAGTACGGCTGGGAGGTCGACATGGCGAAGGTCGCCTCCATCTGGCGCGACGGATGCATCATCCGTGCCCGGCTGCTGCAGAGGATCCGCGACGAGTACGCCGCCCACGACCTCACAACGCTGCTCGAGGCGCCGTCGGTGAGGGCCGAGCTGGGCGAGTCCCAGGGGGCATGGCGTCGGGTGATCGCCCGCGCCACCGAGGCCGGTGTGCCGGTGCCCGGCTTCGCCTCGGCGCTGGGCTACTACGACCAGGTCCGTGCCCCGCGTCTCAATGCGGCCCTCACCCAGGGACTGCGCGACCTGTTCGGCGCCCACACCTACAAGCGGGTCGACGACGAGGGCTCCTGGCACACGCTGTGGAGCGGGGACGGTTCGGAGATCAGCGCCGACTGACCGCACCCGTTCTGAGTGCGACCGCCCCGTGAGCCACTCACGGGGCGGTCGCACCACAGGGGTCGGCCGGGGATGTCGTTGGGCGGGGGTGGCACCCTCGGCCCCGTGACCTGGCCATCGGCGGAACCCCTGACCACAGGCGATCTGCGCCTCGACCCGCTGCGGGTGGCCGATGCCGGCGAGATGGCCGGGGTACTGGCCGACGAGTCCCTGTACCGGTTCACCGGAGGCTCGGCTCCGGCCCCGAGCCGGCTGCGGGCACGGTACCGCTCGCAGGTACGCGGGGCCTCCAGCGACGGCACGCAGGGATGGCTGAACTGGATCGTGCGTCCCGAGCCGCCCGGAGCGGCTGTCGGGTTCGTCCAGGCTACGCTGGAGCGCCGTTCGCGGACGTTCGAGGACCTGCTCGTGGCCTCGCTGGGATGGGTGGTCGGCCCGGTCTGGCAGGGCCGCGGGATCGCGACCCGAGCCACCGGGGCCGTCCTCGAGTGGCTCGTCTCCCGGGGTGTGGCCGAGTTCAGGGCCCACATCCACCCCGACAACGCGGCCTCGCAGAAGGTGGCGGCCAAACTGGGATTCCGGCCCACCGGGCTGGTTCTGGACGGCGAGATCCGCTGGGTGCTGGAGGTCAGCGGATCTGGATGACCGTGTCGTCAGAGCCCCAAGCCTGATCGGCGGTCAGCACTGGGCCACCGAGCCTGCCGGTGAGAGCCAGGCAGAGACGGTCGGCCAGGGAGAGCCCCGAACCGGTGCGCCACAGGAGCGCAGCGCGCTCGGCGTCCTCGGCGGTCACGGGCTCGACCGCCAGACCGTAGCTGCTCAGCAGTTTGGCGGCGAGGGGCCAGTCCGCCCCGCGCTGCCGCACCTTCTGAGCGACCTCCGACCAGTTGGCCGCACCGATCGCCGCGTCCTCGAGAGCCTCCTCGACCCGATCGGCCCCCGCCTCGCCCTGCAGGAAGGCGAGCACCGCCGAGGCATCGAGCACCGTCACCGGGCGTCCTCCCTCCGGGAGGAGGTGCGGTTCTCATCGCGCGCCTCCGCACGGTCCTCATCGCGCGCCTCCGCACGGTCCTCATCGCGCGCCTCCGCACGGTCCTCATCGCGCGCCTCCGCACGACGCGAGTCCACGAGTTCATCGACGAGGCTCGCTCCGCGGAGCTGGTCGCGCACCAGGGCCTTGGCCTGCTCGCGGGTCGCCAGCAGCACACCGCGGTCGGTCTCCACGAACAGCAGGGGCGTGCCCTGTTCCCAGTTCTGCCGCTGCCGCAGCTCGGCCGGGACGACGAGCCGCCCGCGATCTCCCATCGGAGCCACGAAAGTGGTATTCATGAACCAACAGTACCATCCAGTCACATTCGATGGTCCATGCCCGAGCCGGCCGATGCACCTCCTTCTCGGCTCTGCCGGTCCCCAATGTGGCGCACAGCGGCACACACTCCGCATCCGGGTGACTCTTCGCCGCCTCACGCCACATTGGGGACGCGACGTCAGGAACCCAGCCGGGCGATCTCGCGGGCCAGATCCCGGCGCCAGCCGTCGTGGTCCGGTGACAGCCGCCACTTCGAGGCACTCCAGTGGTCCCGCGAATACAACCAGACCGGCATGGCCAGGCGCGCAGCCGGTTCCCAGTCGTAGCGCGGCCAGATGTGGATGTGCAGGGCCGCATAGGTGTTGCCGAGGATCTCGATGTTGACCCGACGAAAAGCAGAATCCCTGGAGCGGCAGACGTTGGTGACCGCCTCCGCCAGCAGGTCGACGTCGGACAAGTAGGTCAGTCGGTCCTTCCTTGGCAGGTCTGTCAGCACCTCGATACCGGGGCGATCGACCAGAGCGATGCAGTACCCGGGCAGGAACTGCACGTCCCCCATCACGGCGAACGACGTCGCGAGCCTTGCCAGCACGGTCGGATTCTCTCCTCTCAGCGCTGAGACGACACGATCGTCCCGGAAGTCAGTCATGACTGTCACGCTATCGACCGCGCTCGGTCCCCGTGACACCGCTGCCCGACCCTGTCCTCAATGTGGCGTCCGGCGGCGCAGACAGGTGGTGACGGGCCCCGGCGCCGCTGGGCGCCACATTGGGGACGGGTCGTCGGATCGGATCAGGGAAGCTGAACCAGGTGCCCGGCGAGATCGGCCCGGGTGGCATCGTCGATCGGCACCGCGGCTCCCGAGGACGGGTCCACGGACACCAGGACGGTGACCGCCTGAAGGGCGGTGCCCTCGTCGGTGGGGATGGCGGCCGACAGGGTCACCGAGGTGCGACCCAGCCTGGTCAGCGCGGTGTGCACCGGGCAGATCCCGATCTCCGGATGCACCTGGTGACGGTAGGCGATGTCCTGACGGGCCACCACCCACAGCCTGTTGCCGGCCCGCCTCATCCCGGGCGACCAGGAAGTCGTGGACCGGATCCGCGCCTCCTGGAGGTATCCGGCCTGGGCCACATTGTTGACGTGCCCGTAGCGGTCGACATCCGACCAGCGCACCGGGACGTCGACGACCTCGCCGAACCCCGCCACATCGGGGTTGGGGAAATCCGCCCAGTCGGAGGCCGGGCCGCTCATCGCCTCGAAGACCGCGCGTTCGTCGGCTGCCAGCCGTCTCGGCCGGCCCTGCTCGAAATCGAAGGGGCACACCGTCCCCCGCGCCCGGGCCACGTCGACGCCGTGGTGGCGGGCCCGGTACTCCAGCCGGATCCTCGCCGCACCGACGTCCGAGCACCACACGTCGACGTCCAGAGGCTCCTCGTCGACGGTGAATGGGGCGATGAACTCGACATCCTGATCCACCACGACGATCCCGGTACCGAAGAGCTTCTCCACCGGGGTCCCGGCCAGTGCCAGCGAGCGGGCCTCCTGGACAAGCTCGGAGATGCTCACATTGTTGACGTGGCCCTGATAGTCCATGTCCGACCAGCGCAGCGGGATACGGACCCCCACCGGGGCTGAAGATCCCGGCTCCGCATCGGCGGATACTGCCATCAGTCCTCCTTGTCGAAGGGCACAGACTGCTCGTCGGTGTACATCGCCGAGATCTGGTCGGCGTACTCGTCGATCACCTTGCCCCGGCGCACCTTCATATTCTCGGTCACCAGGCCCCGGTCGCCGTCGAGCTCGTGATCGAGGAGGGTGAATTTCTTGACCGTCTCCCAGCGTTCCAGATGGCTGTTGGCCCGATCGACGTAGCGCTGGATCGAGGCTCTGATCTCCGGCTCCTGGGTGAGCTGCTCATAGGACTTCTCGGGGCGGCCGTGGCGCGATCCCCACGCCATCAGGGAATCGTGGTCCAGGGTCAGCAGAGCGACAGCGTACTTGTGCCCCTCCCCCACCACGACGGCCTGGGACAGGTACGGGCAGGCGCCCATCAGCGTCGACTCCACATGCTGGGGAGCGATGTACTTGCCTCCGGAGGTCTTGATCATGTCCCGCTTGCGATCGGTCACGACCAGATGGTCGGCCTCGTCGAAGTATCCGATATCGCCGGTGTGGAACCAGCCGTCCTCGAAGGACTTGCGGGTCCGCTCCGGATCGTCGTGGTAGCCGTTGGCGACGATCGGCCCGCGCACCATCACCTCGCCGTCCTCGGCGATCTGCGCCTCGACGCCGGGACACACCGCGCCCACGGTGCCGAAGCGAGGCCCGAAGCGGCCCTTCTTGGGCACGTTGAAGAAGGCGATGGCCGAGGTCTCGGTGGATCCGTAGCCCTCCACCACGGGGATCCCTGCCGCGAAGAACCAGCGCTGCACCTGGGGCGACAGTTTGGCGCCGCCGGCGATCATCATCCTGATCCGACCGCCCATGGTCTTCTTGAGTTTGGAGAAGACCAGCCTCTCCGCGACGAGCTGGCGGACCGCCAGCCCCTTGGGCATCGGCCGGTCCTCCAGTCGGTAGGGGGCGCTCTCGGATCCCACCTTGAAGGCCCAGGCGGAGACCTGGCCCGCCAGGCCGCCTGCGGTGATGACCCTGGCGCGGACCTTCTCGAAGATCCGCGGCACCCCGCACATGAAGGTGGGGTGCACCTCTCCCATCCCGGTGACGATGCGGTCCACCCGCCCGTCGACCGCCGAGGCGAAGCCGATGGTGATCTGCACCGCCAGCAGGCACTTGCCGAAGACGTGGGCCAACGGCAGCCACAGGTACTGCAGGTCGCCGGGCTCCAGAGGGTCCCAGGACTCCATCGCGACGCCCATGTAGGTCCAGGCGCGGTGCGGCAGCTCGACCCCCTTGGGCTTCCCGGTGGTGCCCGAGGTGTAGATGAGGGTGGACAGGGAGGCCGGGGTGACGGCGTCGATGACCCGCTGGACGCACCCAGGATCGCGACGACGGCGCTTCCACCCCCGCTCGCGCAGCTCGGCCAGAGACATCACCCGGTCGTCCTCGGCCACGGTGCGCCGAGGGGAGTTCGGGGCCCCCTGGATGAGGCGGTCGTCGTCGACGAGGATGATGTGGCGCAGTAGCCCGTCGAGTGCGGGCCGACCGACCACCTTGATGGCCTGCTCGCTGTTCTGGGCGACGTAGATGCTCGACTGCGAGGCGGTGAGAATGTACTCGACGTCCTCGGGATTCGAGTTGGCATAGACGGTGGTGGTGGCCCCGCCGGCGCAGGCGATCCCCAGGTCGACGCGGATCCAGTCCAGCGTCGTGTCGGCGCAGATCGCCACCCGCTGCTCGCGTTCCAGGCCCAGATCGAGCAGCCCGGCCGCCACCTCGTGGCTGTCCTGCTGGATCTGGCTCCAGGTGACCGGGGTCCACTCCTCGGGCCCGTAGGTCTTGTTCTCGGGATACCAGAAGGCCACCGCGTCAGGGGTCTGATCGACCCGTCGCCGGAGCATGTCGCCGAGGTTGCGCGCGCTGCGCGCCAGCAGTTCCTCCCGAACGGCAAGCGTGTCAGTCGTCATTGGTGGGTCGCCCTTTCCCGCTGGTGCCGCATGAAGTTCTCGAGTTCAGCCTCTGGGATCCCCATCTGCGTCGTACAAGGACTCCCACAGGCCACGATAGCGGTTGTCGACCACATTCCTGCGCACCTTGAGGCTGGTCGTGACCATCCCCTCCTCGTCGTCGAGCTCGGTGTCGAGGATCGCGAATCGCTTGACGGTCTCCCAGCGCTCCAGATGGGTGTTCGCACGGTCCACGTAGCGCTGAATGGAGTCATGCACCTGGGGCATCCGGGCGAGTTCGGCGTAGCCGGCCCTCGGATACCCGTGACGGCGACCCCACAGGGCCAGCTTCTCCGGATCCAGGGTCACCAGGGCCACGATGTACTTGTGGCCCTCCCCCAGCGCCACCGCCTGGGACAGGTAGGGGCAGTTGGCCATCAGCGCGGCCTCCACCTTCTGCGGGGCCACGTACTTGCCCCCGGACGTCTTGATGAGATCGGTCTTGCGGTCAGTGATGTGCAGGCAGTCGTTCTCGTCGAGCTCGCCGATGTCACCGGTGCGGTACCAGCCGTCGATGAAGGCGGCAGCCGTCTTCTCGGGCAGGTTGTGGTAGCCACGGGCCACGATGGGTCCCTTCACCAGCACTTCTCCGTCCTCGGCGATCCTCGCCTCGCAACCCGGGCAGACCGGGCCGACCGTCCCGAAGCGGATGGTGCTCGGCTCGGAGAAGAAGGCCACCGCGCACAGCTCGGTGGCACCGTACCCCTCCACGATCGGCACCCCGGCCGAGTAGAACCACTCCTGGACCTGCGGGGAGAGTTTGGCCCCACCCGAGATCATGAACCGCACATCGCCGAGACTCCTGCGCAGCGTGGAGAAGACCAGCCGGTCGGCCACCCGGTAGCGCGCAGCCAACATCGGCGGCATCGGCCGGCCCTGGAGCCGGTAGGGACGCGAGTCGCGGCCGACCGCGAAGGCCCAGTGGGCGATCCGGCTCTGCAGTCGGCCCTGGGGTGCGCGAGTCATGACACCGGCGCGGATCTTCTCGAAGATCCGCGGCACCCCGCACATCACGTCCGGTTTCACCTCCGCGATGCTGCGCACCAGCCGCGGTATGCGGCCCTCGACCGCCTGGGTGACGCCGATCTGGATGCAGATCGCCAGCAGGCACTTGCCGAAGGCGTGGGAGAGCGGGAGCCACAGCAGATGGACGTCGTCGCCGTGGATGAAGTCCTTGTACTCCCAGGCAGCCCCCATATAGGTCCACGACCGGTGTTCGATCTCAACCCCCTTGGGGGTGCCGGTGGTACCGGAGGTGTAGATGAGAGTGGCCAGATCCGTCGGTTCGATCGACTCGATGACCCGGCGCACCAGATCGGGCTCGGCCGCCAGACGACGCCGGCCGCGCGCGATGAGATCGGCCATCGACATGACGCGCTCGTCGCCGGCGTCCCCCTCATCTCCGTCGAAGAGGATGATCGCGCGAACGTGATCGTCGAGTTCGGATCGGGAGCGGATCTTCCTCAGCTGCTCGACGGTGTCGACGAAGACGATTCGCGAGTCGGAATCGGTGAGGATGTAGGAGGTCTCCTCCGCATTCGTGTTGGGGTAGACGGTCGTCGTCGCCCCACCGGCGCAGGAGACGCCCATGTCGGCGACGATCCACTCGGTGCGGGTGCCCGACATGATCGCCGCCCGCTGCTCGCGTTCCAGGCCCAGGTCCAGCAGACCCGCGGCCACGGCGTGGGCCTGACGCCGGAACTCGGCGAATGTCATCGGCACCCAGGTGTTCGCCTCGTCGTCGGCGCCCCGCGGGATGAGGAAGGCGATCCGGTCGGGATGCTCATCGGCCTGCCGGTCCAGCAGCGCCCCGAAATTGCGCGCCGACCTGGCCGTCAGGCCATTCTGCAGGCTCACCGGTGATCACCTCTTCGTCTCGGTTGGATCCGGCCCGATCATCGGGACCAGTTCGATCGACAGGGCTCCGGTCACCTCACATCAACCTGTCCCGACTCTATGGCACCGAGCTCTGGCCGGTTCTCACAACGTCCCGTCGCCCGGCTTGAAGGGTCCGCCCAACCCGGTCCCCCAAGTCTTCCCTCTGCCCGGCCACGCGCGACCGTTCCCGCGCCCACTAGCATGTACGCCATGCCCAATAACGACCTCGAGGAGGCGACGCCCTGGCTCGACAGCGGGGAACAGCAGGTCTGGCGCCGATGGCTGGTCGCCACCGCACAGCTCTACCGGTACCTCGACGAGGGTCTGCGCCCTCACGGGATCGATCTGGCCGAGTACGACGTCCTGGTTCACCTCTCGGAGGCCGAGGACCACCGTCTGAGGATGGGCGAGCTCGCCGGCCAGGTCCACCTCTCACGCTCCCGCCTCACCCACACCGTCTCGCGGATGGAGAGTCAGGGCGTGGTGCTTCGCAGAACAGCCAGCCACGACCGGCGCGGTGTCGTGGCCGTCCTCACCGATGAGGGCATGGCGCTCATCGAATCCGTCGCCGCCCACCACGTCAGGGCGGTACGCAGGGCCTTCATCGACGCCATCGGCCGCAAGGACCTGATGGTGATCGACCGAAGCATGGCGGCCGTCATCGCAGCCACCGATCCGGCCAGCGGTCCCCCTGATCACTGAGTGGCACGCCGTGCCAGACTGACAGGCATGTCCGCACCCACCACTGTCGGCACCGGTCTTCTCGACGACTTCAGGGCGGCCCTCTCCCGGACCGACTCCCGAGCGGTCGACTGCCTTGACGACTCCACCCTCGCCCGCGCCCTGTACTCCAGCGACGCCTCCATCTACCGGGTCGTGCCGCGGGCCGTGGCCCACCCCCGCAGCGTCGAGGAGGTCGCGGCCCTGGTGAGTGCCGCCGCCCAGGCGGGTCTGCCGATCACAGGGCGGGGGGCGGGCACCAGCTGCGCCGGCAATGCGGTCGGCGAGGGGCTCGTCATCGATCTGGCCGCGCACCTGCACACCATCCACTCCCTGGACCCCGAGACCCGCACCGCCGTCGTCGATCCCGGCGTCGTCCAGTCCGCCCTGCAGGCCGCCGGGAAGCCGTACGGGCTGCGCTTCGGCCCCGATCCCTCGACGTCGACCCGCTGCACCATCGGCGGGATGATCGGCAACAACGCCTGCGGCCCGAGGGCGCTGGGCTACGGGCGCACCTGCGACAACGTCGTGGACGCCGACCTGCTCACCGCGGCGGGCACGACGCTCCGCCTGGCGGCCGGTAGCACCGACGATCCGCGGCTGTCTCATCTCCACGATCTGGCGACGGCCAATCTGGGCGTCATCCGCACCGAGTTCGGCACCTTCTCCCGGCAGGTCTCCGGTTACCAGATGGAGCACCTGGCCCCCGAGAACGGGTTCAACCTGCCGGCCTTCATCTGCGGCACCGAGGGCACCCTGGGCCTGGTGACCCGCGCCACGGTCAGACTCGTCGCCGACCCCCCGCACGGGGTCACCGTGGCGCTGGGCTACCCGACGATGGCCGAGGCGGCCGACGCCGTGACAGCCCTGCTGCCCTTCCACCCGGTGGCCTGCGAGGGGATGGACCGTCGCATCGTCGACGTCGTGGCCCGGGCCAAGGGCCCCTCCGCAGTCCCCGACCTGCCGCGCGGCGACGGCTGGATGTTCGTGGAGCTGCGCGGCGACGACGCCGCCGAGGTCGCCTCACGGGCCGAGCAGATGACCGCCGCATCCGGGTGCCTGGAGGGACGGGTGGTCTCCGATCCGAAGGAGGCCTCCGCGCTGTGGCAGATCCGCTCCGACGGCGCCGGGCTGGCCGGCGTCAGCCTGGAGAAGCTGGCCTGGGCGGGCTGGGAGGACGCCGCCGTGCCCCCCGCCGGCCTGGGCGCCTACCTGCGCGACTTCGAGGCCCTGCTGGTCGAGCACGGCCTGCACGGCATGCCCTACGGCCACTTCGGGGAGGGGTGCGTGCACTGCCGCATCGACTACCCCCTGGACGCCGACGACGGCCCGGAGCAGTACCGCGCATTCGTGGAGGACGCCGCCGCCCTGGTGGCCCGCCACGGCGGCTCGGCATCCGGGGAGCACGGCGACGGGCGGGCCCGCTCGGCCCTGCTGCCGGCCATCTACTCCCCCGCCGCGATCTCCCTGTTCGGGCAGGTCAAGGACATCTTCGATCCCGCGAACATTCTCAATCCCGGTGTCCTCGTCGATCCGCGTCCGGTGGAGGCCGACATCCGGATGCACGCGGCCCGCAGGTCTCCGCTGACCAGAAGCCACCCGCGGTTCGCCCACGACGTCCACCAGTGCACCGGGGTGGGCAAGTGCATCGCCGAGAACTCCGCGAACGGCGGGGTGATGTGCCCCTCCTGGCAGGCCACCCACGACGAGAAGGACTCCACCCGGGGACGGGCGAAGGTGCTCCAGGAGATGGTCAACGGCACCCTGGTGCACGGCTGGGACTCCCCCGAGGTGGCCAGGGCCCTCGACCTGTGCCTGGCCTGCAAAGGGTGCGCCCGCGACTGCCCCACCGGCATCGACATGGCCACCTACCGGTCCCGGGTGTTCCACGAGAAGTACTGCGGCAGGCCGCGCCCCCGCTCCCACTACGTGATGGGCTGGCTGCCGCGCTGGGAGCGGCTCATCGCGGCGGTGCCCGGTCTGGCGAGGGTGACGAATGCGGCGCTGGGGGTGCCCGGCATCAAGCATCTGGGACGCTGGGTGGCGGGGGTGGACCAGCGGCGTCCGCTGCCGACCTTCCGGGTCGGCGGGGCGGCCCGCAAGGGGATGGACGCCGAGCACTCCACGACGGCTGCCGAGGCGGTGCGGGCCGGACGCCGCGGCACCGACGCTCCTGCCGGACGAGTGGCGATCTGGGTGGACTCCTTCTCCGACATGCTCGAGGACTGCGATCTGGGCGCCGTGGTGGCGGTGCTGGCCGACGCCGGCTACCGGCCCGAGGTGCTCACCGACGACGTGTGCTGCGGCCTCACCTGGATCACCACCGGGCAGCTCGACGGTGCGAGGAAGAAGCTGCGGGCCGCTCTCGACGTGCTCGCCCCACTGGCCGAGGCCGGCATCCCGATCGTCGGCCTGGAGCCCTCCTGCACCACCGTGTGGCGCTCCGACGCCCTCGAACTGATCGGCGACGACCCGCGCACACAGACCGTCGCGAAGAACGTCCACACCATGGCCGAGATGCTGGAGGCCGCCGGATGGACGCCGCCGAGCCTGGCCGGCCACACCGTCGTCGCCCAGCCCCACTGCCACCACGCCTCGATCCTCGGCTTCGGCCCGGACCAGCGGCTGCTGGAGGCCTCCGGGGCCGACGTCGTCACGGTCGGCGGGTGCTGCGGCTACGCCGGCAACTTCGGGGTGGAGATCGGCCACTACGAGACCTCGGTGGCGGTGGCCGAGCACGACCTGCTGCCGGCCATCGAGCAGGCCGGGCCGGGCGCGATCGTGCTGGCCGACGGGTTCTCCTGCCGGCGTCAGACCTCCGACCTGGCCGGACGCCGCGCCCTCACCCTGGCAGAGCTGCTCGCGGCCCACATCTCCTGAGTGGCGGGGGTATGTGAACGCCCCGCACCCTGATGGGTGCGGGGCATCGCGGATTCCGCTACGGGATCACTCGCCGCGAGTGAGGCGACGGTGCTTGGAGGCGTGCGGACGGGCGGCCTCCGGGCCGAGGCGCTCGATCTTGTTGGCCTCGTAGTCGGCGTAGTTGCCCTCGAACCAGAACCAGCGCGGCACCCCGTCCTCGTCCTCGCCCTCCCAGGCCAGGATGTGGGTGGCGATGCGGTCCAGGAACCAGCGGTCGTGGGATGTGATGACGGCGCAGCCGGGGAACTCCAGCAGGGCGTCCTCCAGGCTGGAGAGGGTCTCCACGTCCAGGTCGTTGGTCGGCTCGTCCAGGATCAGCACATTGCCGCCCTGCTTCAGCGTCAGCGCCAGGTTCAGGCGGTTGCGCTCACCGCCCGACAGCACCCCGGCGGGCTTCTGCTGGTCGGGACCCTTGAACCCGAAGCTGGCCACGTAGGCGCGCGAGGGCACCTCGAAGTTGGCCACCTTGATGTAGTCCAGCCCGTCGGAGACCACCTGCCACAGGTTCTTCTTCGCGTCGATGCCGGCACGGTTCTGGTCGACATAGGAGAAGCTCACCGTCTCCCCCACCTTCAGGGTGCCCGAGTCGGGCTGCTCCTGGCCCACGATCATCTTGAACAGCGTCGTCTTGCCGACGCCGTTGGGCCCGATGATGCCGACGATGCCGGCCCTCGGCAGATCGAAGGACAGGTCCCGGTACAGCAGGTGATCGCCGAAGGCCTTGGTCAGCCCGTTCGCCTCCAGCACCACGCTGCCCAGCCGCGGGCCCGGCGGGATGTTGATCTCGGCGGTGTCGATCTTGCGGTTGCGCTCGGCCTCGGCGGCCAGTTCCTCATAGCGGGCCAGGCGGGCACGGTTCTTGGCATGGCGGGCCTTCGGCGAGGAGCGGGCCCACTCCAGCTCCCGCTCCAGGATCTTGGCGCGCTTGGCGTCCTTCTTGCCCTCGATCTGGAGGCGCTGGCGCTTGGTGTCGAGGTAGGTCGAGTAGTTGCCCTCGTAGCCGCGCAGCTTGCCGCGGTCGACCTCGCAGATCCACTGCGCCACGTTGTCCAGGAAGTACCGGTCGTGGGTGACGGCCAGCACGGCCCCGGCGTAGGAGCGCAGGTGGCCCTCCAGCCAGTTGACCGACTCGGCGTCCAGGTGGTTGGTGGGCTCGTCGAGCAGCAGCAGGTCGGGCGCCTCCAGCAGGAGCTTGCACAGCGCCACGCGGCGTCGCTCGCCACCGGACAGGACGTCGACGGGGGTCTCGGGCGGCGGGCACTGGAGCGCGTCCATCGCCTGGGCGAGCTGGGCGTCGATGTCCCAGGCGTTGGCGGCGTCCAGCTCGGTCTGCAGTTCGCCCATCTCGGCCATCAGGGCGTCGAAGTCGGCGTCGGGATCGGCCATCGCCGCCGAGACCTCCTCGAAGCGGTTGAGCTTCGCCTTGATCTCGCCGACTCCCTCCTCGACGTTCTCCAGGACCGTCTTGTCCTCGGTCAGGGGCGGTTCCTGGAGCAGGATGCCGACCGTGGCGCCCTTGGCCAGGTTCGCCTCGCCGTTGTTGGGCGTGTCCAGGCCGGCCATCAGCTTGAGCATGGTCGATTTGCCGGCGCCGTTGGGCCCCACGACGCCGATCTTGGCCCCGGGGTAGAAGGAGAGGGTGACGTCGTCGAGGATGACCTTGTCTCCCACCGCCTTGCGGACGTTGTGCATGGTGTAGATGAACTCTGCCATCGGCGCTCCTCGTGACTGGCGTGCTGAACTCGCGGCCCTGTGAACCCGGACCTCGTGGACTGGAAAGACCTGGACCGTCGCCGCGTTCCCCCGACCGGGCGACCCCGGCCAGTATGCCAGCCGCGCCCTGCCCGGGCCACCGACGGCGGCCCGGGCAGGTAGGAGGAACTCCAACTCGACGCTCCGGAGGAGAACGCGGGGAGTGCGGATCATCGGGTCACCCAGACAGCACCTCCCCCGTGTCACGATCGACGACCATGCCGTCGACCTCTGCCGGACCCTCTGCGAGGGGCTCCGGCCGCTCGGGCACCGGAGCGTCCTCGGCCTGCTCCGGGTCCGCGAAGCGACCCGTCGGGTCGCTGATCGGGGCCTCCTCGGGACGCGGCGCCGGGCGGATCATCCGGCTCCTGCCCCGCTGCAGGTCGTGGCCGACCGAGATGGCCTGCACCACCTGCTGCTCGCGCTGGACCCCTTCCTGGGTGGTCCATACCTGGGTGCGCAGCCGGCCCACGACGACCACCGGATCGCCCTTGTTCAGACTCTCCTTGCAGTGCTCGGCCAGTCTGCCGTTGACCCGCACCGACAGCCAGGTGGTCTCCCCGTCGATCCAGACCCCGTCCCGCATGAACCGCGGGGTCTGGGCGACGCGGAAGCGCGCCCCGCACCAGTTCTCCCTGCGGACGAAATCGACATCGGTGCCGAGATTGCCGGTGAATGAGATGTTCGCGTCCATCGCAACTCCTTCCCTCTCACCTCAGTTATCGGTGCGGGAGGGGTCGATCTGTCGGCTGCGGGCAGATCTGTGGACAACTTCTCGTGAGGGCCTCTTCGGGCCTCCCCTGTGGACAACTTCTCGTGAGGGCCTCTTCGGGCCTCCCCTGTGGACAACTCCCGGCGAGGGCGATTCAGGGACGCGGCGGAGCCCAGCCGGCGGCCGGACGCGAACCCGGCGCCGGGGGCGCGAATCTCCGCACGGCCTGGGCGATCTGGCGGCGGCGCGGCCACCATGCCGGCAGATGCGGCGGCACCGGGCGGGCGCCGGCCGACTCGGTGACGGCGCGGGGGCGCAGCCCCTCGATCCGGTCGAGCAGTTCCTTCTGGCGCGCCTCGGCCCCGTCCACCGTCCCGCGGGTCACGGCGTCGCGCAGGTAGGCGAGCTCGGTGGTGGCGCGCATGAAGGCCAGCGTCGCCCACCACGTCCGCAGTCCGTGGGACAGGGCCACGAAACCGATCCACCAGCGCCGCCGCATCGCTGACAGCACGATCGGGTCGCGCGGCGTCAACCATCCCATCACCACGTAATCGCCCAGCCGGTTGCGGATCATCCGGCCCTCGCGGAACAGCCGGATCACCAGGAACACCACGACGGAGGCCACCAGCCCCAGGGCGATGAACCAGTACGTCATGAGCTTGTCCTCCGGGACCACCGACAGGGTGCCGTTGAAGGCCATGTGGCCGATCACCGCTCCCAGGAATCCGGTGACCGGGGCGAGGATCCGCACCAGCCGGCTGCGCGAGCGCAGGCCCAGGGCCAGCCCGATGCCGGTCATCGAGGTGAACAGCGGGTGTCCGAATGAGGTCACGACGCCGCGCAGGAAGGCCTGCCTGCGGACCGCCTCGATGGGGTCGCCGGCGGCGATGGTGATGCGGGCGTAGTTGTCGGCCCGCGCGTAGTAGATGACGTTCTCGATGAAGGCGAAGCCGATCGCCGACAGCCCGGCCAGGCTCACCGTCTGCACGATCGAGGTGAGTCTCTCGCGCATGAACAGGGCCAGCAGGAACAGGATCGTGGCCTTGCAGGTCTCCTCGACGAAGGGCGCCGAATAGATCGCCGGCCCAGCTCCCTGGGTGGGGTCGACGCCGCCGTCGACCTTGAGCAGGCCGGCCATCCAGGTGTTGATGTGGAGGCTGGCGGTGGTGGCCACCGGTCCCCCCCAGGCGAAGACCGTGAACCAGATCGCCAGGTGGCGGGTGCGGAAGCGGTCCAGCCAGATGAACAGCAGCGACCACACCGCCGCCGTGGGCCAGGCGTACTGGAAGGCGATCTTGAAGGAGCGCATCGTGATGCCGGGGATCAGGTACTTCTTGCCGTCGACGGTGACGGGGGTGTCGGCGTGGAATATCCGGTACTGGCTGTACAGCAGCGCGGCCGAGGCGAGGATCGTCGCCAGCACGATCCAGGTCCACGGATTGCGCACCAGCCGCGACCACCAGGGCCGCTGGGACACGATCGAACCGGACATACCGGCCACCCTACCGACCGGGTGGGCATCGTCAGGGTGTGTGGCGGCCCGGGTGGGAATCGAACCCACGCGCGACAGATTAGAAGGCTGCTGCTCTATCCGCTGAGCTACCGGGCCAGCGCTCGCGAGTTTAGTGGATTCGGGCGTTCGGGCCCAGCTGCACCGTCACCGACCTGCCTGCGATCGGCGGGCGGCGTCTAGGGTTGGGGGTGTGAACAACATGCTTGTGTGGATCGACTGCGAGATGACCGGGCTCGACCTGGTCCATGACGGACTGATCGAGGTCGCCGCCCTGGTGACCGACGGCGATCTCAACGTCCAGGGTGAGGGGGTCGACGTCATCATCAAGCCCCAGCCGGCCTGGCTGGAGCACATGAACGATTTCGTGCGCGGCATGCACACCCACTCCGGGCTGCTCGACGAGCTGGACTCTGGATTGAGCATGGATGAGGCCCAGGCGCAGGTCCTGAACTACATCAAGACGTACGTGCCCGAGGCCGGCAAGGCCCCGCTGGCCGGCAACACGATCGGCACCGACCGCTCCTTCCTGGCCAAGGACATGCCGGAGCTGGAGGGCTACACCCACTACCGCAACGTCGACGTCTCCTCCATCAAGGAGCTGGCGCGACGCTGGTACCCCGGCGCCTTCCGCCACGCGCCCGCCAAGCAGGGCAACCACCGCGCCCTGGCCGACATCCAGGAATCGATCGAGGAGCTCATGTACTGGCGCGAGGCGCTGATGGTGGCGGCCCCCGGTCCGAGTTCGGAGAAGGCCACCGAGATCGCCGGGAAGTACCAGGGACTGCTCACCGGATCTGGGCGCGAGCAGGCCTGAGCCCGGCCGCGCACGCCTGGGATCGGGTGCGTAGAGCCCGGTTTGCCAAGCCCGCGCGAAACCCGATACTCTCTCCGAGTTGCCCGAGTGATCGGGCGGCATGGTGGATATAGCTCAGTCGGTAGAGCACCTGGTTGTGGTCCAGGGGGTCGCGGGTTCAAGTCCCGTTATCCACCCGGATGCAACGGCCTCGGTTCTTGGATCGGGGCCGTTTCCGTTTCCGGTATCCCCTGGTCAGGTGGGTTTTTCCTCTGGTTTGCAATGGTGATCGTGCACCCGGACGCGTCCGGTCTGGCGGTCTCTGGTGGTGCGCAACAGCGACCTTGGCTGCCTCTCGGCTCGATGCAATGCGCTGTGGAGCGTCGTGTGCGTGACACCGAGCCGGCGGGCTGTGGCCCGAACGCTGGCCCCGTCCGAGACTGCCCCTCGGGCGGACCGCAGTTCCTCGTCACTCAGCGCGCTCAGGCGACCATGGGTGTCGACGCCAGCCTCGCGCAGCCTCTTTCGGAGGGCTAGAACATGGATCCCGTGCTTCCGGGCGATGCGCTCCCGTGTGAGTCTGTTGGCGTAGTCAACAACGACTGGAACGAACTGGTGCGCCTTCTCGCGTGAAGTTCCCTCTGGTTCGCAACGGGCGGTGTGCCCCCTGGACTTCCTAAACGCTGACACGTAGCGTAGACGTGTATGCGGATAGGAGGTGTTGTATGGGTGCTCTGCCAGCAGCGTTCACTTTGGCCGACGCGCGTGCATCGGGTCTGCGCAAGGATCAGGTCTACAAGGGCGTTGACAGTGGTGCGTTCGAGCGCATAGGCCGCGGCGTCTTCGTCATGTCCGGGTCGTTCGACCCGTCACTGGAATCGCTTGCAGCGGCAACGGCCGTCCAGCCGTCAGCGACAATGTGTTTGACGAGCGCATTGGTCAATCACGGGCTGAGCGATGAGATACCCATAGGTATGGACATCGCTCTCCCGAGGGGGCTCCGCCACCCGGCAGGTTTCGATCATGTCACGTGGCACAGCTTCGACCCGACAACATTCCAGATCGGGCGTGAGGTACTGGATGGCAGTTCCGGATTGTTCGCCTATTCTGCCGAGCGGACGATCATTGACATGTTCAGATTGGCCCATCAAGAGGGAAGCGACACGGCGGTCACCGCGCTCAAACGATGGTTACACCAACCCGGCCACTACCCGTCGACGCTGCTCTCCATGGCGAAGTCGTTCCCGAAGGCGTACCTCTCGATCCGCACAACGCTGGAGGTCCTGACATGAGTCCGGCTCCACCTCGCGGACCCCTTCAGGTCGTACCTACAACGATCTGCGGAATCTGGCGAGGCGACAGGGACGCGATGTCGCCGAGTACCTGTCCCTCTTTGCACTGGAGGGGTTCCTCGCCCGACTGTCGGCGTCGCAGTACGCCGACCAGCTGATCCTCAAAGGTGGAGTGCTGATGGCGGCATTCTCGGCCCGGCGCCCGACGCGCGACATCGATCTGTCGGCATCCGGCTTCCCCAATGATGTTGCCGAGGCTGAGGACCGAGTCCGCTCGATCGCTGCCATCGAGCTCGATGACGGCCTCAAATTCGCGACCAGCTCGGTGCGAGGAGAGGAAATCCGGGACGATTCGGAATATCACGGCGTGCGAGTCCACATCATCGCGCACCTGGCTGAATATTTGCGCTCGTGGGTCCCGGTGATGGCGTGTGTGGGGGCCAGTCGTTGTTGGGCGGGATTGTGTGGGTGGGGACCACCTGTGGTGGTGTTGGGGACCGGTCTGCTTAGGCTCCCTCCGTCATGTGAGAGGCACGTGACGGAAGGAGCTATCCACGATGGTAAATCGGATTCCGGCGAAGCGAGTGCTCCGCCTACGCGCTCAAGGGCTGTCGGGCAGGGCGATCGCCACATCCCAGGGAGTCGCCCGTAAGAGCGTTGCCGCGGTCCTGGAGGCCGCCGATCGGCTCGGCGTGGGATGGGATGACGTGGCCGAGCGCGAGGACGGCGAGGTGTATGCCCTCCTGTTCCCGGGCCGGGGCGAGCATGTCAGCGTGTTCGTCCAGCCGGACTGGGCCGAGGTCCACCGGCAGTTGGCCCGGGTCGGGGTGACGTTGAAGCTGCTGCACGGCGAGTACGCCGACAAGGTCGCCGCCACCGGCGGGGTGGCGATGAGCTACGACCGGTTCTGCCGGGGATATGAGCATCACGTCGCGGTGAGCGGGGTGGACTCCCGAGTCGGCCACAAGGCGGGGCGCACGGTCGAGGTGGACTGGTGCGCCGCCCACGATGGAGCTGATCGACCCGGCCACCGGAGAGGTGGCCACGGTGTACCTGTTCGTAGCCTGCCTGCCGTTCTCCCGGTACGCGTTCGTCGAGCCGACCCTAGACATGCGCCAGGCGACCTGGCTGCGGGCCCATGTGGCGATGTACGAGTTCTTCGGCGGTTCGGTGCCCCGGATCGTGTGCGACAACCTGAAGACCGGGGTGATCTCCCATCCTCGTGACGGGGAGATCGTCGGCAATGACGCGTATCGGGAACTGGCCGGCCACTACTCGGCGGCCGTGCTGCCCGGGCGGGTCCGCCGTCCGAAGGACAAGGCGAGTGTGGAGAACACGGTCGGTCACGTCGCCACGGTGGTGATCGCCGCACTGCGGGATCGCACGTTCACGAGCCTGGCCGATCTGCGCGAGGCGATCAGAGAACGTGTCGAGGCCTATAACACCGCCCCGTTCCAGAAACGTCCCGGTTCCCGGTCCTCCGTGTTCACCACCGAGGAGCAGCCGCTCCTGCGGCCCCTGCCGGCAGTCACGTTCGAGGTCTCGACATGGGTCAGGCGCCGGCGGGTCGGCCGTGACGGGCACGTGACCTGGGCCAGGAATCACTACTCGGTGGGTTGGACCCATGCCGGAGAGCACGTCGATCTGAAGCTGACGGCCTCCACGCTGGAGGTCTGGTCGCCCGATCAACGCCTGGCCAGTCACCGGCTGCTGCCGGCCACGGCGGTCAACCAGTACTCGACCCGCGAGGCCGACATGCCGCCCGGAGGCGGCTGGCAGCCCTGGGATCAGGACCGCCTGGTCACCTGGGCCGAGCGGATCGGGACAGCCACCACCACAGTGATCGAGCGGATCTTCGCCTCCGTGCCCGCCGCCGATCAGCCGATCAACCCGGCTCTGGCGGTCCTGCGACTGTCACACCGCTACTCGGCGGCCCGTCTTCCCCGTCGCCCGTATCGGCCTGGAATCAGGGATCGGCTCGCCCCGCTACGCGCACCTGAACCCCATCCTGGCCGCTGGCCGTGACTGCGCCGACGACCAGGCAACCAGCCAGCCCGAGGACCCGGGGGCCGGATTCGTCCGCGGGGCCTCCTACTACGGAGGAGACCAGCAGTGAGCATCATCGATATCGAGACCGCATGCACACTCCGTGAGATGGGGTCGACCGATCTGCTGGGCGCTCTGGAGGCCCCCGACGAGCAGTTGTCGGTCGGTCTGGCGTTCGCCGACACGGATCCGCCTGGCCGTCGATGACGCCTACACGGCGTTCACCGACACCAAGATCACAGGCCTGCTCCGGCGGGCCGGGCTGCGCTACCCGGCCGCGGACCTGCGATCGGTGGACCTGGTCGACCAGCGCGGCCTGGATCGTTCAGTCCTGGCCGAACTGGGGGCCTGCGGGTTCGTGACCGCCCATCGCAACATCGTGCTCCAGGGCTTCACCGGATCCGGGAAGTCCTACCTGGCCTCGGCGATCGTCAGCCCCGCCTGCACCCACCGGTACCGGGCCCACGTCGTCCGGATGCCGGACCTGGCCGAGGCCTGGCAGGCCGCTGGTGACCGCCCCCAAGGCACCGCGAAGTTCATCAAGAAGTACACGGCCTTCACCGTGCTGGTCCTCGACGAGTGGCTCCTCGACCGGCCCGACGAGTCCATGAGGGCCATGCTGCTGGAGTTGATGGAACGCCGCTACGACACCGGGTCCACGATCTTCGCGACCCAGTACGCCAAGAAGGACTGGCATACCCGACTCGGTGGCGGAGTCCATGCCGACGCGATCACCGACCGCATCGTCCACAACGCCACCTGGATCAACACCGGCGAGATCAACATGAGGGAACACACCGCCCACGCGGCCCAAGCGCTCAGCTGACCCGCCCCTCCCAGACGGGGCCAGGGCCCATGGCCCCGGCAGCCACCAGCCCTGGCCCCCACACACGCCATCACCGGCCCCATGACACACGACTACCCGGCCCCCAAGAGCCCGAATATTCACCTGGCGTCTGCGAAGATTTCGTTCCACGTGGATGTCAACTTCGGCGACCCCGTGTGGCCTGCGCCTGTGAGGACAGGACTTCCGAGGTTGCTGGGGGGTGAGATCGATGTTCTGGCGTACCCGGTGACGATGGTCCTGGCAGAGAAGATCGTCACGGCCGTCGAGCGTGGCGCCGCGAACACCAGGTGGCGCGACTTCGTCGATGTAGCGTTGTTGGCTGCGAAGGTCGACATCGGTGGTGACGACATGATGCGCTCACTCGCCATCGTTGCTGCGAGTCGACAGGTAGAACTCGCGCCGCTGGCTGAGGTGCTGGACGACATAGCAGACGGCGCACAGCGAAAATGGACGGCTTGGCGACGCAAGCAGAATCTCGTCGCCACGACGCCCGAGAGCTTCCAGGGTCTCCTCGACAGCTGCTCCGCCTTTGCTGATCCGGTGCTTCGGCGGGAAGTCGAAGGGTTTCGTTGGTCCTCGTCCGACTACAAATGGTCCTGACACCCCTGTGGTTTCAGACTCTTGCCGACTGCTCGTCGTCCGTCAGACCAGCTTTGATGAGCACAGCACACACGGCCTTGCGGTCCACACCCAACGTCGGCCGATGCACGCATCGTCATGCCCTCCCGTGATAGACGAACCGCCTCGGATCGTGCCTGATCCGGGTACCGGCTGTGAATGGGTCAGGCGAGGATGTCATTCAAACCCGAGATGGCGATAGAGGCGTAGCGCTCGTTTATTGGCGGCGCTCACCCAGAGTCGTAGTTCGGGCATTCCGGCTTCTGACAGTACACGGCACACATGGGAGATTAGGGCTGAGGCCACGCCGTTCCCAGTCTTGCCTGGGTGTATGAACACGAAGGCGATGAACGGCGTCCCATCATGTTCTCGCGCGATGAGGATCGCGCCTATCGGAGCACCTGTTCCCACGTCGAAGGCGAGAAAGGACGCTTCAGCGAGCCACCTCCCGAAGCCGCCGTCCATCGTCGATCGGATGACCTCAACGGTGTCCTCCAGAGTCTCACCCTCGTCATCGGGAGTCCCTCGGTAGGCAGCCAGCATGGATGGAGCCAACTGCTCGGCTGAGGGGAGTGGCTCGAACCGTACCCGGCTTGTCGCCCGGCCCTCATCGATTACGACTCCGGTTGGACGCTGGAGATGGAAGTGCACAGGTGCTGTCAGCTCAGTCGGGTTCATCGATGCTCTTTCATTCGACCGTGGTCAGGGTGGTCTCGACCTCGTAGCGGTCGCCTCCGTTGCATTGCACCCAGCGGCGTTCGTCGGTGTCGAGGTCGGCAAGGAATGCGTACCGTGTGCGGACGGTCGCGATCCACTCATCAATTCGGACGGGCTTGGTGAGGTAGCCGATGTCTTCAGTCCGGAAGTCGCTCGAGGTCCTTGCTGTGAGGATATCGTCGGGTTCGATGGGTGGGGCACCCCGGCAAACGGCGACGATGTCGAGAAGGGCGGCATCGCGTCCGCATTTCGCGCCTCGGTAGTGGCGAACCAGGTGTCCTTCGGTGACGCGGCTCACGATCCACCTCCAACGCTGAGATATGGGTGGAGCCGGTCGTCGCTGACCCTTGTGACGGGGTCGTATCGTCCGCCCGGACCACGCGGCCCGATCCAGGCTGTTCGGCAGGTGAATCTGCGTCGACGATCTCTTGAGCGGCCTCACGATTGCCAGAGGCCTGGAGCAGATAGGCCGTGCGTTGTCTGGCAGCGGCGCTCGCAGCTGCCAGCAGACGAAGGACCTTGTCGGTATCGACATCGAAGGGCGCCTCCGACAGCCACTGTCCCAATCCTGCGATGCCCTTGTATCCGGACGGACGGATGCCGACGAGTAGACCCTCTCGACCCCACGTCGGCAAGCCGTTGATCACTGTGACGCCTTCGTCGGGAATCTCAATGCGGACGCAACGCCACTGTCCACTCATCGCCTTCGGGAACGCCACATCATCGGGCAGAGCAATGACCTCACGGTCGAGGATGCGCTGTGCCAGCCCGAGCAGACTGGCCGACGATTCCATCGCGAGAACGCCAGACCACCCCGTTCGGAGCGCGTGTTGGGCCCGGAACTCCAGGAAACGGTCACCTGAGGAATAGGAGCCAGCGCGAGAACCGGGGATGAACTCCCACGCACCCCGTGAACGGAGTGTGCCCAGCCAGCCGTCGCGCTGAAGCTCGTACGCGAGCATCCGGGGAGAGCCCGTTGTGCCGACCTCGTCCATCACCGAGGCGAGCCGGTCCACCGTCACGATCGTGTCGCCGTCCAGCTCCAACTGCTCGATGATGTCGGCAACCGGTCGCGTGATCATGCGTGCCACTGTCATTCACCTCCGCTCTTCGGTTCATCGTGACAAAACACGGTCAGATCTGACAGTATTCCGAGGTTGGCTCGGGGGACTTCTTCCTCTATAGGTCAGATGCTGCGGGCGGGTCCGATCGCTCTAGCGTGGACAAGCGCTACGCGCGGGCCTTGCGGTCCACACCCATCCGGCGTCCGATCGCCCGCACCGACATGCCCTCCCGTGACAGGCACACGGCCTCGGCTTGCTCCTGCTCATTGAGTCCCGGACGCCGCCTCGGAACCTTACGTCGCTGGAGGTGGGCGAAGACGGTGGCGCGGTGGATACCGTACCTCGAAGCCAGCTCCTGGACGCCAGATCCAGCCTCGTAGTCGGCGACCAGCTGGTCGACCTCGGACGCGGTGAGAAAAAGTTTGTATTGTCTCCACAGTCCTCACAACTGCCCCTCACTGGTCCATCGGAGCGGTGTCTGGAGACCGGTTCTGCGGTAGGTAATGCACGGGAGGACCCTGGCACCTTGATCTGGAGCAGGGCAGGGGCGCCAAGCCCTCGGACACCCTGCTCGACTCGAACTCGGATGCACTTGGTCTTGACGCTGCCGAGCACCGCCGCCTGATGCCCCTGGCCAGCGCCATTCGTCAGGCGGAAGCCCCGATACGCCGTAATCAGGATCGCGTTCCCGGACAACGCGAAGCGGATGCTCCGAGCGATAGGACTGCCCGCATTTGTGCTCGGTCGCCACCTCGATCTGCTTGCCTGGAACGACACCGCCGCAGACCTGCTCGGCGACCCGCTCGACCTGCCCCCGGACCGCCGCAACATGCTTCACGTCCTCTTCCATGACGACGATTCCAGGCTGCGCTGCAAGGGCTGGGAGACCATGGCTCTGGACTACATCGGTCTGTTCCGCGATACGATCGGGCACGATCCCACCGACCCGAGAGCCGTGAAGATCGTCGGAGAACTGGGCCTGCGCAGCACGCCCGGCCCGATGATGATCGTCTTCGTCCCCCAGCCCGGCCACGAGAACCGGCTGAGCCTGCTCAACACCGTCATGACCACCGAATGCACGCCTCATGCTCGCCACCCCTCACCGCGAGCCGACGAGGGCCCCGACCGTCCACAACGACTCGAGCGGTGACCAGAACCTCCGCCACCGCCCGTAAAACGGTCCCTCCTCCTTGCTGGCCGGGACTCAAGAATTGACGTCACTGCGGTGAGTCAGCGCTCCGGGAAGTTCATGATGAAGCGGCCGCCGACCGCCAGGAAGAGCCCCGGCGGGCTCGGCAGCGCAAGTCAGCGAGTGCTCATGCCTGGTCGTGCACGGTGACGGCGTATCCGTCGGGGTCGGCGAAGGTGAACGTCAAGCCGAACGGGCCGGGGGCGGGGGCGCTGAGGATCGTCGTGCCCGCAGAGACCAGCGAGTCGTGGAGTGCCTGCACATCGTCGCCGAACAGCCACAGCGCGACACCCAGGCCGGGGCGCGGGGTCTGGTCGAGGTCGACGCCCGGCAGTGGCTCGCGCACCGCGAACGGGATCGGACTCGTGGTGAACACGACTGCTCCGGGAGGGGCTGCGGGGGCGCGGCGCAGGCCGAGGCGGCTCTCGTAGAACTCGGCGGAGCGCTGCACGTCACGTACTTGCAGGGCGATGAAGTCGGGGCCGGTGACGGACACGATGGGATTCCTTCCACTCAAGAACTGATGTCAGGATACTGACTTCCTTCACTCTATGTCAGAATACTTACATGACGCAAGTGAACGACGACCTCGGCGCACTGGTGGGCTACCAGCTCAAGGAGGTGCAGTCGGCGCTGCGCTCCCGCATGGACGAGACCCTGCGACCACTCGGGCTGACGACCCCGCAGTACGTCTGCCTCGAACTGCTCAGCCGCACCCCGGGAGCCTCGAACGCGGAGCTGGCCCGCGGTGCGTTCGTCACCCGGCAGACCATGAACACCCTCCTACGCGGACTCCAGGAACGCGGCCTGATCGAACGCGCGACCCGAGCACCCAGCGGCAGAGCCCTCCCGACCATGCTCACCCCGGAGGGTCAAGGCCTGCTCGGCCAGGCGGTCGAACGAACCCACCAGATCGAAGCCCGGCTCGTCAGCAGACTCACCGATGACCAGCGCCGCGACCTGCACACCGCACTCGCCGCATGCATCGACGGACTCCGGGACTGAACACCGCCAGCACGGAGCGTCGAGCTCTCCGGTCGCGGCCATGAAGGTGTGGTTGTTGATGATCTCGAAGGACCAGGAGGGTGGCCGGTAAAGGAGGATGCGGCTCCGACGTTCAAGAAGAGATTCCTCCGAAGCGCGGTTCAGGCTGGGGCGGTGACGTTGTCTTCGACCCAGTCGCGCAGCTGAGCGAGCGGGATGGCGGCGGAGCGTCCCAGATCGGTGAGTTCGTATTCGACGCGGGCCGGGACTTCCGGGTAGACGGTGCGGGTGAGCAGGTCGTGGTCCTCAAGCCGCTTGAGGGTCTGAGAGAGGACTTTCGGGGTGATCCCCTCCAGGTGTCGCCTCAGTTCCCCGTTGCGCAGGGGCCCGTCTTCCAGCGCCCCGATGGCCAGGGCGCTCCACTTGTTGGCGAGCAGGTCGAGCATGTCGCGGCACGGGCACATCGCGGCGTACACATCGTTGCGGTCGCACTGGTCAGTCGGCAGGTTCACCCCACCATGATATCCGAAAGATACTTACTGTCATTGACGGTAACCAGTACCGCTGGGGAATCATGAGTGGCATGACACGAACACAGGCCATCGGCTACACCACGAATCTTCCCGCCACCGACCCCGACGCCCTGGTCACCCACAAGATCGACGCCCCCGAGCCGGGTCCGCACGACCTGCTGGTGGAGGTACGCGCCGTCTCGGTCAATCCCGTGGACGTCAAGCAACGCGTGAGCGCCCCGGCAGACGGCTTCGCCGTCCTCGGCTATGACGCGGCGGGCGTCGTGCGTGAGACCGGCGCAGGAGTCACGCTGTTCGCCCCCGGGGATGAGGTGTTCTACGCGGGCACTATCGACCGGCCGGGCACGAACCAGCAACTCCACGTCGTCGACGAACGCATTGTCGGGCGCAAACCCCGAAGCCTCTCGTTCGCGGATGCGGCGTCGCTGCCGCTGACGTCGATCACAGCATGGGAGACGCTCTTCGACCGCCTCCGCCTCACCGAGGACTCCCGCGGCACGCTGCTGGTGGTCGGTGCGACCGGCGGTGTGGGCTCTGCGATACTCCAGCTCGCCGAGGCTCTGCTCCCGGACGTCACGGTGATCGCGACGGCCTCGAATGCGGAACGCACCGCCTGGGTCGAGGGATTGGGCGCTGAACGTGTCGTAGATCATCACCAGGACCTGGCCGCCCAGGTGCTGGAGGTCGCGCCGGGCGGGGTGGACTGGCTGTTCACCGCTCACTCGGAGGGGCAGATCCCGCTCTACGCCCAGATCGTCCGCCCCTTCGGGCATATCGTCGCCATCGACGACGGCTCCCGTGACATCGGACCCCTGAAGGGCCGCAGCATCGCATGGCACTGGGAACTCATGTTCACCCGCCCTCTCCAGCGCACCCCGGACATGGTCGAACAGCACCGGCTCCTGAATCAGGTTGCCGACCTGGTCGACGCTGGGCGTCTGCGGGCGACGACCACGACGGCGCTCACACCGATCAGCCCGGAGACGTTGCGCGAGGCACACCGGTTGGTGGAGTCCGGGCGGACGATGGGCAAGGTCGTCCTCCACGACTGGGCGTGACATCACCATGAGCCCTGGCATCCGGACGCCGCCATGGTTCTCAGTTCTGTCCTTGAAGCCCATGAGAGGTTATTCCGTCCGGCTACGAGACTGCCATGTGCAGATACCCGGTCCTCGGCCCCAGCGTCACGCCGTCGAACGTCGCCTCGGTCGCGCTCAGATTCACCATGGCCGTGCCCTTCGTCAGACGCCGTGAGAAGCACCCGGGCGCGGGCTGGAGCCAGGGCAGCTCCGGCGCACCCAGGTCCGGTGTCTCGATCAACGGCATCGCCGAGTATCCGTCGTGCGATGTCGCAGTCACGGCGACATCGGCCTCGGGGGCGAACACCCAGGCGGCCGCCAACGCGAGGGTCAGGCCGGGATCGCCCGGCGTCCCGCTGCCGGGCACCCGGGTGATCGTCAGGCCGGGCGCCGTCAGCTCCGGCAGCTGCGCCAGGCAGTCGGCCAGGTCGAGCCACTCGTCCGGTCCTGTCCCCCACCCCAGGAAGCATTCCTCGAGGCCGCCTCCGAACCGCGAGTGGCGCCCCCAGCGTCCGGGCTCTCGACGGGCCTCGGCGATGTTGGGGACCAGAAGCTTTCCGATTCCCGCCAGCGCGGCGCCGGCGTCATCGACCAGCTGGTCGAGCCCCTCGCGCAGCACCATCGGATCGATGCCGTGCCCGTAGTAGTCGTCGAACACGTCATTGTCGGCCATCACGCCGTCGAACGCCGATCCGCTCATCCACGAGACGACGTTGCTCACCCAGAGGCTGCGGTAGACGGGATCCCAGACCTTCTGCTGGTAGTGACCCGGGTACCCCTCCCACTCGATGAGTTCGCCATTGCGCATCGCGCAGGTGCCGGCCCTGTCGGCCACCTGCGGCGAGACCCCGGAGGTGTAGCGCGGTCCGGGTTCATAGATTCGCACGGACGACAGGCACTGGTAGGCCAGCACCGTCACGCCCGGATCGGCGTCCTTGAGACGGCGGGCGGCGTCCTCCTCCCACGGTTGGAGGATCACCGCGCGGAATCGCCCGGCGGCGCGCTCCACCTCGTTCCGCTCGAGCGGTCCGGCGTACCTGATCCATGCCAGCGACGGAGCCATCGCTGTTATCCCGCCTGGCTCGGGCCGAGGTATCCGTCAGCGACGGTCTTCCGGAGCGTGCCGGGCTGGTACGGCAACCGGACCTCGGAGGAGACGTCGTCCGGTCCCTCGCCGAGATCGGCGGGCTGCGAGCTGATCGGTACCCACTGCACATCTCCCGCTCCGAGCTCGCGGTAGATGGTGTTGTACCGGCTCATGATCATGTCGATCATGAATTCCGCCCGCAGACGCTCCAGTGCATTCCCGTGCCACTCCAGATACAGCGCGGGATCATCCATCAGATGGCAGAGCCGGTCGGCGAACCCTGTGACGTCTCCGGGCTCGACCAGATCGCCGCACGGGCCGATGATCGTTCCGTCCGCAGCTGTCACCGGAAGGGTCACGGTGTGATCCATGCCGCCCACCCGGGTGCCGATCACGGGCAGGCCGCAGGCCATCGCCTCGAGGACGACGAGGGGCTGGCCCTCGTTGAACGACGAGAGGACGAGGGCGTCGTAGTCATGCAGGCACTCGCGCACGACGACCGTGCCCCGGAAGGTCACGACGCCCTGCATTCCGGTCTCCTCCACATGCCTGAGGCACTCCTGGTAGTACTCCGGGACGTGCTCGGTGGGGCCCAGGACGTCGATCTCGAAATCCCGGTACCCGCGCGAGACGGCCTCGGCCGCGATGTCGATCATCTGGATGATGCCCTTGATCGGCACGACGCGCGCGATGCATGCGAACCGCCATGGGCTGTGCTCACCCGCGGCGATGCTCTTGATCGGCCGCTTTCGCCGCGCCCGGCCGTAGGCGAAGTCGTCCCAGTTCAGGCCGTTGGGCAGCACCTCGGTGCGAGACTCGTCCGCGCCGAGCTCGATCGCCTCCTTCACCGCGGCGGGGTAGAGGTAGGTGATGTGATCGGCCGAGGGGTAGAGCGCGGCACCCAGATCGCACCACCAGCGGACCCACATCCGGTCCACGGGGTTGTCGGGCAGATCGCGGTAGCTGTACCGGGTGACCGGCAGGTTCATGTCGCGCCCGAGCAGCGTGTTGATCGTGTCGCGCAGGTAGAGGTTGTGCTCGGTGAGGAGGAACGCACTGTCGTTCTGGCGCGCGGCGCACGCCGCGATCAGGCTGGCGTAACCGGTCGTGTGGGCGTGGTACACCTTCGCCCTGGGATGAACCCGATCAGTCAGCGCGAAGGCCAAGCTGAAGAAGTCGCGCAGATTCCAGAAGAGTTCAGCCAGGGTCAGTGACGAGCTCTGGGGAACGGCGGCGACGCAGGCCTCCATGAACTCCGACGTGGTGAGCACCGGCCACAGCCGCGCATGGCGGGTCGCCGGATTGATGGTGTCATCGTAGAGCGACCAGAACGGGGCGGGGTTGTTGGCACTCAACGTGTAGAAGGCGACGCGAAGGCGTCGCGTCATGGCGGCGTAGTCGACGCCGGGCTCGGGGAGGCTCGCCTGCTGGAAGGGCCGCGCATCCTCGCCGAGGGACAGGTAGACGACGTCGACCCACGCCACGTTCTCGGGGACGCCGTACAGGTCTTCGGACGGGTCGTTGGAGTCCCAGGCGATGTGGATGATGCCGAAGACCAGATCCGGGTTGCGGGTCACGATGTCATGCACCACGCCGGAGACCCCGCCCTTGAGGAACGGGTAGGTGGATTCCATCACGATCGCGACGTCCACCTCGGGCAGTTCCGTCGAATCGTCCGGTCTGCGGTAGTAGGGGCCCTTCACCATGCGATCGCCTTCTTCCAGAAGAGTTCGTATCCGAAGGTCGAGAGCGTCGATCTCAGGGTGCGTCCGCCGCGGCCGATGAGCGCCACCTCCACGAGCACGATCACGGCGAGGGCCTCGGCCGCGGGCAGAAGTGCGATCGCCGCGCAGCTCACCATCAGATGCGCGGCGCACAGGATCGCGGCGTCCCGGCGCCCTGTCACCTGCGTGAGTTGGAACGCCATCAGTGTGCCTCCGAGGAACCACAGCGGTGCCGCGAAGAGCGCGAGCTGGAGCAGCGTCGGGTGCGTGCCGACCGCGGGCGAGCACAGCAGCATCCCCACGGCCGTCGAGCCCGCCACCGCGATCGTGCGTGAGGTGACCGCTCTGCACCGCCGATCGGCGACATCGGTGTCATGTTCCAAGCTGCTGATGGGTCGGTTCTTCAGCGACAGCCGCAGCCCGTCGACGACGGTCTGGAACTCCTGGTACTGCGAGGCGAAATAGACGGCCAGCGCGACGACCACGGGAATCAGCGTCACGTAGAGCAGCACGATGTTGAAATCCCCGTGGTAGAGGACGATGAACAGGAACTTGTCCACCCACAGCACCGAGCCGTACAGCAGGCCGTAACCCACGTCGCGGGCCACCGCCCGGGCATCGCCCCGGCGCGGCCTCAAGACCGATGACCAGGCCTTCCGAAGCATCACGACCGCCGGGATGCAACCGGCGAGCGGAACGAGGTACCAGAGATGCGGCGCGAGGAACAGCGCTCCCGCGTAGCAGATCCAGGAGAGCACCACCGTGCCGAACCGGTGGGTCTCCTGCACCGCGATCAGCATGTGGGAGAACAGCACGTTGGCAGTGAGGCCGATCAGGAAGAGCCCCATCAGCCCCGGGCGCCAGCCGAGGAACGCTCCCACGACGGCCGCGAAGGCGAGGATCGGGATGATGCTCCAGACGAGGACCGCCGGAAGAATGCTCATGAACGCGCGGAAGAATGCCGGCTCATCGTCACGGTCGACATCCGTGAGCTGACCGTATACGGGCATCGTGGTTGCGGCGGAGATCCAGGGAACGGCCACGGAGACCGCGAGAATGGCCCTCACGTGCCCGATCGCAACGATGTCGCCGATGATGAGGGGAAAGGTCGCCATCAGGAGCGCGGTGGGAGACATCAGCGAGACCAGTTGCCAGACGGCAGGTGCCGGCCGGACCGGCGCCTTGACCACGGATCTCACCACCAGCACCACGACCCCGATCAGCGTTCCGGCTCCCAGAATCGTCGGAAGAAAGGTCGGGAGCGGCACATGCAGCAGGCACCAGACCACCGTGATCACCACCGTCCACAGGACGAGCACCCAACTTGTCGGAATGGTCCGGTTGACGGGGACCGCTTCTCCCGCGTCCAACGACACCGAACGGAGGATCGTACCCATGGCTTGCTCCTGTTCAAAGGCGGCGGCTGAGGTCGACAAATCCCTCCCAAGGTACCTATTCCTGAATGCGATGCAAAACACGAGTAAACATCGGGCACATCACGAGCTATGGCTGTATGCCGCTGGCAAGGCCTTTTACCGCGATTTGCTGACTTCTGGACGCCCCGGACGCTACCCCCCGCCAAGGCCGCCGACGCCGCCCTCTACAATGTCGACCGGATATCGGGATCAGGTCTGAGGGCCCTGATTCGCTCTGTCATCGGTTACGAGCCGACGCCGCCTCGAGGAACACGGCACGAGGTCTGCGCCGGTGTCGGTACAGGCGCGTTTCACGGCCCGGCGCCCGTCGCGCTCATCGACAGCGACCCCGGTGACCACAGGAATGTGCGGGCCCGGGCCATCACGACGGATCACTTGATTTCGGGTGGCGGGTCTGCACGGCGATCGGGCAGGATGGGACTCGGTCCGAAGCAATGGATGCCATGTCCAGGGAAAGGCAGCGTGAACGACGATGTTCGAGGAGACCGGGTCACAGACAATGGATACCAATCAACCGATCGACGCCCCGACCGGATCGGCCACCGACACCGGAGAACGTGGCGGCGGGCTCAAAGGATGGATATCGTGGATCGTCATCCTGTCGTTTTTCGGTGGACTGATCGCCGGTACCTCACTCATGTTCAAGGAACGATGGGATCAGGCTCTTCAGTTCTGGCTGTTGGGTACTGTCGCCGGTGTGGTCGCGGGAATCTCTCTTGTGCGCACGAGGAAGCCGGTGAACGGGCCTCGGGCCCCGCAGGGGCAAGGCAGCCGTCCGGCAGGATCGACATACCGAGCTACACGCCTGTACAACCACGTCTTCCTGTGGATGAACGTAGTGATCGCGGCCCAGTGCCTCAGCGGTCTGATTCTCCCCGTGGACAGGAAATTATCCTGCGTGAGCATTTTCGGCTCTGTCTTCGCGATGCTCTTTGTCGCAATGGTCATCTACTGCGTGAGATCAAAACACTGGATGGGAGCGCTGGCGTTCCTCATCCTGCTTCTCCTGGTCCTGAACGCCTTGGGAACGGGATGGTTCGGTTGGCCATTCCTGCCGTCCTCGATCGGAATCATGTGGCTGGTGCGGATCGTCATGGTCGCAGTGGTGCTCGCCGCCGCGGCAATGCTGCCCGTCTACAAGTCCAATCAGGGCCTCTACAAGTCCACCCACATCGCCCGTGCGTATCTGGGGATCGTGATCGGGATCGTCGGTTTCGCTGTCACGTGGTTGATCTGAGTCCCGATCCTGAATCGCATGTTGTCAGTACTCGCACACAGACCGGTATCAGCCGGCTGACGCCCGCCAGCAGCCGGCCAGGTGATCGTCGACCATGCCCGCCGACTGCATCAGCGCGTACATCGTCGTCGGGCCGACGAAACGGAACCCGCGTCTGCGCAGCGCCGTGCTCAACGCCGTCGACTCCGGTGTGACGGCCGGCACCTGGGCCATCGAGTCGGGGCGGGGGTCCCTGGTCGCGGGGTAGGTCGGCGCGAACGACCACATCAGATCGTCGAACTCGCCGTCGGCCATCTCGCGCACCAGCGCCGCATTGGAGATGGTGGCGTCGATCTTCGCGCGGTTGCGGATGATGCCGGCGTCGGCCATCAGCCGCTCCACGTCCTGCTCACCGAAGCCGGCGACCCGCACCGGGTCGAAGCCCTCGAACACCTCGCGGAACCGCGGGCGCTTGCGAAGGATCGTGATCCACGACAGGCCGGCCTGGAACCCCTCCAGCGCCATCTTCTCGAACAGCGCGCGATCGCCGTGCAGTGGCACGCCCCACTCCTCGTCGTGGTAGCGGCGGTACACCGGGTCGTCCCCGACCCACGCGCAGCGGGAGCGCCCGTCAGGCCCGGTCACGATCGCACACACGGGGACAAAGTATCAGCGGCCGAACCGCGGCCGACGGCATCCACTGTCAGGCGCTCCGGTGGGGCGGCGCCGAGGTGTCCCGTCGTCGGCGGGCACGTCATCGCGGTCAGCAGGGATGACGCCGCCTGTTCAGGAGCGCTGTGGCCGCCGATGCGAGAACTGCTGTGGCGAGCATGAGGGCGAAGGCGTACCGGGCCCCGGCCTCGGGCGCGGCGCCCTGCGTCCAGGACGGCGTCGCCCCCCTCATCCCGAGGTAGGTGTCCTGCTGGCCGGCGAAACTCGCCCCGGCCAGGTCCTCCGCCGTCGCCGACGACCGCACCGCCATCGGCCCGCCGCCCAGCCGGGCACAGGCGTCGCGGATCGCCGCCTCCACGGATGCCGGGAGAGCCAGGTTCAGAATCCGTTGTCGCGCCGACGCGGGATCCTCCCGGGTGACGTCGGCGACCAGCTCCTCCGCGATGGCTGCGGTCGCCTCCCTGTACGCCTCGGTGCTCAGGCAGAACCCCGGCAGCACCGGCAGCCCGCTCCGCGCGCACTCGCCCAGGTTCGCGGCCTTGCCGCCCACCAGCTCCGTGTCAGCTGCCCTGATCTCATCGAACCAGACGATCATCCGGCACACCCCATTCCTCTATGCCCATAGAGACTCCTGCAACTCTATACTCATAGAGGATCGAGAGACAGACAACGGGAAGAAGAGGCGCACCAGTGACCGATCGTCGGACCCGGATCGCCGAGGCAGGCATCCGAATCCTCGCCGCACGAGGGGCCCGCGCCCTCACGCATCTGAACGTCGACCGGGACCTCGGCCTGGCCGAGGGATCGACCTCGTACTACGCCCGCACGCGACGCGACCTCATCGTCCTCGTCGTCGACCGTCTCGCCACGCGCACCGGCGATGACCTGGCCGCGCACGACGTCCCCGGGGACCTCACGCCGCGGACCGCGGCACGGCTGGTCGTGGCGGGCCTCGATGACACCATGCGGCGGGCCGACGACCACCGGGCCAGGCTCATCCTCCTCCTGGAGTGCCACGCCGACCCCGAACTCCGCGCCTCCCTCGCCACCCGGCCACGGATGCGCGAAAAGTTCGCCCGGACGGCGACCTCGATGCTCCGGAAATTGAACGTCGACGATCCCGACGTTCACGCCCAGGACCTGGCGGGTCTCGTCGACGCGCTGCTCATGCAGCGGATCGTCCGAGCCGCGCCCATCGACGAGGAGGACATCATCGCCGCCTACCTCACAGGCCTTGCGGCCCGCACCCCGTAGACGTCCTGTCCGCGGACGGTCCGCGTCCGCACTGTGAGGGGCGAGGTGACCGCGCTGCATGTGACGGCTGCCGGCCTGTGACCGCAGGAAAGCTGTCGGCCGTGTGGTGTCAGGTCGATCATCGCAGCCCGTGTCAGATCGACGTCGTCGCCGGCATCCGGGCCAAGAACCGCAAGCAGCTCCTCCTGCCGTGGCTGGCCGAAGGCCATGCGATAACTCCCGAGCATGCGGACCAGTCGACGGTACTGCCCCTGCTCCCGGCTGAACGGGAGTGGCAGGACGCGTCGTTCGATCCGGACCGCATCGGACGCATCCGGCGACCACACCCAGAGCGGTTGCATCTCATCGTCCCTTCCTGATGCGGCGATATCCTCCTCGGCAACCCTGAACACGGTCTCCCACGGGTCCTGGGATCGCCAGACCCTGGTGTCGGGGCCCCAGGTGAGCGCGACATTCTGTCGTACCGCCAGACACTTGTACCGATGGACCCGGCCCTCGCGCTGCTCCAGGTCGACGGGATTGCTGGGAAGATTCCAGTGGACGACGCAGCGGCAGTACCGGTGGAAGTCGATGCCCTCCTGGCCGGCGGAGGTCGTCGCCAGCACGAACGGCCAGAACGGCGAGTTGAAGGCCGTTCGCACCACCTCGGAGCGGTTCTCCGCCTGGTCGGTGGCCGCCACGTCGCCGTATCTCAGGGCGAAGCGGCACGGCATCTTCTCGGGCTCGGCCTCCATGACGCCGCCGTCCTGGAAGGTCAATGGCCGGAGCTGCTGATTGGCTGTCTTGATGGAAAGCGCCGCGACGACCTCGTCGACGACCCTGATCACCGTGTCTACCTCGCGTCCAGCATCGAGCATTCCGACGGACTCGCCGATCTGGTGAAGATACTCGGGCAGGACGGCATCCAGATCCCCGGCCTGGCACTGGTCCAGCACTGCTCCCAGGTACGCCTGCGACCTGGACTCCGGATCTTCCTCGGCATGCCGGCCGCCGTGGTCCACCTGGAAGCCTGCCCAGACGGCGGCCTGGATCTCGGGACGATCGAAGAGCCGAAGCATCGCCCAGCCGATACGGAACGCACCGCTTCGAACCGCCTTCGTCTGCAGCGCCTGCGCCCATCTACCCCTCGACTCCCCGGACTCGACCCCGGCGAGCGCTCTCAGGGCGCACACTCCCGGCGCGGCGAGCGCCTGCTCGGCGAGCCGGTCGGCGAGATCGTCGGGCTGAGCGCCGAGCCCCTCGGTGTCGTCGAGGGCCTCAAGGTGGGCCTGGATCCCTTTCGAACTCCCCGGCAGGCTGCCGACCAGACCGAGCTGTGCGGGCCCCACCCATGCGGTGCCCGTCGCCGCGGCGGCCTGACGGTCGAGCAGGACACCTGCGACGCCGTACCACCGGGCGTCGACCGTGCCGTGACCGTCGCCGTAACGCTTCTGAAGTTCGACGAGTCGAGAGCGGAGGCACTCGGCCACATCCCGCCGCTGCTCGTCCGGATCGACCGGAAGGTTCTGTCCGGTCCGCCGCGTGTACTCGGTGACGTCGCCGAGCCGGGCCAGAGCCCAGGAGGGATATGCCATCCCCCACGTCCACACCTTCGACAGCGACCCGGACTCCTTCCGGAGACCCGGACGCAGCGGGTACTTCAGCGGCTGCCACCCTTCGCCCAGGAGACTGCGCGCCGCGTCGCGGGCCAGCGACTGGGAGCGGTTGCTCACCAGGATCGAGATCGATTTCGGCGCCACCGCCCACCGGGAGAACACAAGACGCTTTGAGAAGCGCTCCGCGCCCCGATAGGGCCCGGACAACCGGTGACGCGGCATCGACGGAGGCACCCAGATCATCCTCCACGACTCGGGGACGCCGTCGGACCCGCGGCCATCACCCCACAGATCTCGCATCAGGGTGCGCATCTTCGGATTGCCGGCATCCAGCCGCATCCGGGACAGGCCGGTGAGCGAGTCCATGTCCAGTGGCGACTCGTCGAACCCGTCCTCGTCCGAGGAGTCGGCCGTGTCGTCGAAGGATGGAGCACCGACCCAGTGCCCTGCCCGCTCCAGCGCTCCGGCCACCTCACGGGTCGCGTGGCGGTCCACCTCGCCACGCTCATCAGGTTTCAGCAGGCGATGGAGGCGCTGGTCCAGGTCGTAGCGAGTCCGGTCGTCCATCATCGCCAGCGTGTGGGGAGCCGAGCGCCACAGCTCCAGGGGATCGTAGGACCCGACCGAGCGGGCGAGGGTCCGCAGCGAGATGTAATCCTTGACGTCCTCGGTCGTGAGAGGCCCGGCCGGGGTGTCCACGGTTGTGAGCATCCCGTCGCGGTCGGGGGTCGCGGCCAGCCTCTCGGTGCGAGACATGATCCGCCGCAGCTCGTCCTGGACCCGGTCGCGCGCCTGTCTGGCACGCTCCAGGTCGCGGGACCGCATGGCACGGCGGATATCTGCCAGGCCCTTCTTCACCGAGTCGGCATGAGGGTGCTGGGGCGGCGTCCCCTCCCGCGCATCGGCCAAGGCGCGGACGGTGGCGATGAAGTCGTCGTAGTGATCGTCCCCCTGCGCATCGCGGCCCTGGGAGTACATCCGGTAGGGCGTGGCCGACAGCAGCAGCATCCGCGACCGGCGATCGCCTCCACCCTGCCGTCCGAGCATCATCGCCATCAACCGCCTGCTGAACTCGGCTTCGGCCCGGTCCGCGGCATCCGCGGCAGGGTCGGGCAGGAGGTCCTTGAACCGCTGGAACTCGTCGAGGACCACCAGGTCCGGGCGGAATGACGCCGCGACGAGCCATGCCAGCCGACGTCGCAGAGCCACGACCGCCTCAGTGCGCCGGGCCGCCAGATCCGGGGGAACCTCGCGGTGCGCGTCCCGGAACTCCCGGGCGATCCCGATGAGGCGCGACGTGGTCAGGGGAGCCGTGGATCCGGCGCCTCCCCCGGGCTCGATGCCCTGATCCAGATCGCGGCGCAGAGCCTCGGCAAGACGCCGCTCATCCGCACCGACCCACCGCCGGCTCTCCGCCGACCGGCCGACCTCTTCCGAGAAGCTCTCGAAACCGGACCATCCGCGCAACAGGTCGATCCAGGCCTCGCGCGCCCCCGCTAGGCCCTCATCGATGACACCGGCGGATCTCAGGAGCAGATAGAGGCGGACTCGTTCGCCGGCCTGCCCCAGCTGATCGCCGAAGCTGATGGAGGTGCCCGGCGTGAAGGCGGTGAAGGTGAGGCGCTGCGAGGATGGGGCGGCCGGCATCAGGGTGAGGCGCGTCGCCGACTGTTCGGCGCGGGCGGCTCCCGGGCCCATCATGAGTTTGGGCAGGTTCTGCCGGGCGATCTGGACATTCGAGCAGACGTAGAGGATGCGAGCCTGGGAGCGGCCCTCGGCTCGCAGAATGTGGTCGGCGGTACGGGCGATGACGCCGCGGGCCACCAGGGTCTTGCCCAGCCCCACCTCGTCAGCGACCAGGAAAGAGTCGACCGGGTCGGCGTCGTCGTACAGCCGGTTGAAGGCGTTGTCGACGGTGCTGCGTTGAAAATCCTTGAGGGGCGCGAGTTCGGACTCGACGTCGAACTGCCATTCAGAATCGTCCATGCCGATCCTCCCCCTCGTGGTCCTCCGACATCGCGAGCGGGGCGAACGCTCCCCACACATCGCGCAGTTCCTGTAGCTCGGGGGCCTCCGGAGTCTCCGCCAGCAGCACGTCGATATCGCGTCCCACGCGGGCCAGCTGCGCCCGATCGGAATACGCCAGATGAACCAGGGCCTCCAGCATCTCCGGCATCGGCGCAGCAGAGGCTGCCACCGATGCCTCACCGGCATGCGCACTGATGAGGGGCTCTCCCGCCTCGGGCAGGACCGCCTCACCTCCGGCGATGAGCATGACCAGGTACGCCAGGATCCGGCCCGGGTCGGAGAGAAGCTCGCGCATCACGAACTCCTCCCGGTCGGCGGAAAGATCGGAATCCAGATCCAGATCGGCCTTGATGACACGGGTGAGATGGGAGGTCGCGTCGCCTGATACGGCGTCGACCTCGACCACCAGCCAGGGTGTGACGCGGGTGTGCTCGGTGAGAGTCCAGGCCGCCTCGGCATTGGTTGGCACCTGCACGGCCCACGTCTCAGGAACGCTGAGTGGGCGCACCGTCGACGTCCAGCCCGGCCGGTTGAGCCCGGACAGGGTTGCGGAGGGCACGTCCAGAACCATCCGGAACGCGGGTTCCGGCGCGCCGGCGACCGCACTGACGCGCAGTCTCGGGCACGCCAGGGCGACACGGGCCATGGCCAGTTCGATCTCGCGGTCCAGGGCCCGCTGCTCGGCCTCCTCATCCTCGGCGTCGCTGGTCGCGGGACGGTAGTCCTCCAGGACGTCGGCCAGGCCGGAGGCCTCGCCCAGAACGCCGGAAATCCATCCGTGTCTCTTGCGCAGGCCGGCCCACAGTTCGACGCCGAACTCGATGTTGCCGCCGAAGGCGGCCGAGGTGCAGTTCGCCGAGCCGAGGAGGACGTGGCCACGGTATGACTCCCACCACGCCAGCACCTTGGCGTGCAGACCTTCGCGGGACTCGACCGCCGAGTTCTCCTCAGAGACGGGCTGTGTCCAGCTGCTCATCACCTTGAGCTCGGGTCTGCGATGCAGCCCGTCGATCTCCCCGGCCAGGCGGTCGAGGGTGTCGGGACGGGAGATCAGGATGTGGGTATCGCCGGATCGCGGAAGACGTCGCAGCGTTCCGGGGTCCAGGAACGGGGAGACGACGCCCCAGGACCGCTCCCCCTTGGGGATCGGCCACTGAGCGTCCAGGTCCGCACCGGGTAGACCGAGGGGAACCAGACGGCCTCCCTTGAACGGCTCGGGGACCTCGAAGCCGCCGATCGCCGACAGCGACGCTATGAGGCTCCCCACCTGGCGCCGGTGCCCTGAGGCCAGAGCTCCAGAACCGGGAAAAGTGAGGAGGGCGCGCAGGAAGTCCACGAGCGGGGCCGCGTCGAGAACACCCGGGCCTTGGCCGTCGGGGTCCGATACCGACTCGTCGCAGCTGAGGATGGCGTCCCACATCGTCTCAGTGGTGATGTTGCGCGAGGAGCACACCAACCGGTGCCGGGGCTCGCATCCGGGAGCGATGAATCGCAGCGCCCAGATCTTGGGGTGGAAGATGCGGCCCTCGCAGGGCGCGGTGACCTGGACGACGGCGTCCTCAAGAAAGGTGTGGAAGGCCCGGTACGTGCTCGGCGCATGGATGTTGCCCGCCTGGGCGAAGACCGTGAGCCGGTCGGCGTACCGACGCAGCGAGGCCAGCATCCGGGTCGGGTGCGCGTCGGCGTCGTCGCCGGCCGGGCTCGAGGACAGGATGAATGGGATGAGCAGGAGAGCATCAAGGTTGAGGGAGTACGTCGTCCCGACGCCGATGTCCAGGTCGTAGCCGGTCGGTGGACGCAACGCGTCGGACAGGAGCAGGCGACTCGAAGGGTTGAGGATGTCCTCGCGTTCAGGCATCGGCCGGCTCCAGACCCGCATGGATGTCGTCCAGATGTCGGCGGGCGACCAACCAGCGGAAGTCGTAATCTGTGCTCATCAGTCCGCTGCGAGCCTCGCGCGCGGAAGCGTGGGTGAGGCGGGCGCGGCGGCCCTTGAGCGCGGCCTCGCGCGCGGAGATGAGGGCCCGAGTGGCCGGGATGTTGGTGCTGCGGTGCGAAGTGAGCGCGTCGCGGATCCCGTCCAGCCAGTCCTCGACGAATGTCACTGTGGTCCGGGGAATTCGAGGGTTGAGGCTCAGCACGAGGCGTCGGAAGTCCTCGAAGTCCTCATGCCCGGCGTCGCGGCGCCACAGTGCTCCGGGCTCCGAGGCCTCTGCCAGCCACTGGTCCAATACGTCTCGGGCGCTCTCGCTCACCGGACCGGTCTGGTCTGCGAGGGCCTCGGCGAGTTGGACGTTGTACTGGGCTGCGGCCCCGCGGGTCAGCAGGTTGAAGTCGCGGGCGTGAATCAGGACACGGCGGATGTCGTCGGGGACGGCGTCGAGGAGATCCCGGTTCCAGGGGTATCGCGCTCCAGAGGTCTCGCAGCCATTGTCGCGGATCAGCCAGCACATCATCGACCGGGCGAGCACCGGCCGATCCTGGACGGGTTCGACGCTCTGGAAGCGGCCGGCGAGGAATTCTGCCTCGTCGCGATTCAGCTCGAAGGTCAGAGCCGCATCGTCCTGGAGAAAGCTGTCGGGAGCCGGGGGCAGCGTCCAGGTCAGCCCGTCGGACAGGCGGTCTGTCTCGTCGGTCTCGTCGGAGGACCGCCGGCGTCTCGATGCGGCGCGGGTGTCGATGACGCGATGGAGAAGACGGATCGGGGATGTCTCCGCGCCGTCGTGAATCCTAAGGGTGTTCATCGTCGACCAGTAGATGCTGGAGGGCAGCATGCGCAGCGCCCGGCCGGACTGGGCGCCGATGATGCCTCCGGTGCGCTCCGCGGCCGGGCGCGAGTCGCCGTTCTGCCTCTGTTTGAGAGCCCCGACGAGCTCCTGGTTGACGCCAGCCAGCACGTCTCGAGCTCCCCGGGTGTCTTTCTTCGCCTTTCTGCTGCGGCTCGGATCCGCCGCGATGTGTCGGAACATCCAAGGGATGAACAGCAAGTAGCGGATGCGCGTGTGCTGAGTTGAGGTAGCAGGGAACAAGGCGTCGGCGAAGGCGTCCCGGATGGTCCCGAACCCGAGCTCGTCCAGCGCGGTCCTCTCCCCCGTGGCATTGAGCATGTCGACCATCCGCTGGCGCTGGTCCGTGTCGCCGTCGAGCCAGGCCAGTACGGTCACCATGGCGCTGATCGTAGCCTCAACGGACGCGCCGCAGCCTCTGCGACCCGACCGTCGGCATCAGGGCGATCCCCACCCGTACTCCTCTTTCGCTGGCTCCGTCGAAGGTCACATGGACGCCCGCTCGGCCAGTTCTTGCGGGGTTCCGGCCATGATCACCGCGGCATGACGGGTGATGGTCTCAATGGGCCAGTCCCACCAGCGCACGGCGAGCAGCAGGTCGATCTCCTCATCGGTGAACCTGGCGCGGACCGGGCGAGCCGGGTTGCCCGCCACCACCTGGTAGGGGCCGACGTCCTTGGTCACGACGCTGCACGCGCCCACCACCGCACCATCGCCGATGGTGACCCCGGGCATGATCGTGGCGTCGCGCCCGATCCACACGTCGTTGCCGATGACGGTGTCGCCGGGCTGGTCGACGGCCAGGAAGGTGTCCAGCGTGGCGTCGGCCCAGTCGCCGCCGAACATGGCGAACGGGTAGGTGGAGGGCCCGATCATCGGGTGGTTGCCGCCGGGCATGAGGATCGTTACGCCGGGCCCGATGGTGGTGAACCTGCCGATGCGCAGCTTCTGCGGCCCATAGAGGTACTTCACACAGCGCCGCTCGAAGGGGGTGGGATCGCTCTCGGAGTCGGCGTAGCTGAACTCGCCGACGTCGATGAACTCCGAGGTGACCTCGTTCTTGAGGAACACGACGTTGGTGAGACCGGGCCGGGTGGTCGGGGTGAGCCGGTCGGGATCGGGCACGTTCTTCATCACACCTCCATCATGGATGCCCTGGCCTTGATGCCCCCTGCGGGGCGTGACCCGGGACATGTCCCATGCTGCCGGGCCGCCCTCTGCAGCATCAGACGCGGTACCCGATGTGGCGCCAGGCGGCGCAGATCTCACCTTCCCACGCCAGGACGTCATCTCGAGCCACATTGGGGATTCAGGGCATTCAGCTCTCATCTCGCAGACGACGCAGTTCGTCCTTGGCCCGGTCCAGCACCTGGCGCTGCTCGTCGTCCAGACCGCTGCCGGCCCTGTTCATGTAGAAGGTCAGCATCGACATCGCCGACCGGTAGGGCGATGACGCCTTTCTCCTGGTCGACTCCTTCGCAGATCGCATCAGCGACGCCGCGATCCGGGCCGGGTCCTTCCAACTGAACACCCCCTCCTCCAGGTCCAGGGAGTCCGAGTGCTCGGTGACGTCCTGGGACCACTTCTTCCTGTCGCTCATCTCCATCCCTCCTTCACCGGCGACACGTCACCACAGTAGGTCGCGATATGGCCACCTACGAGACGTCGATGCCCCGCCGCAGAGCCGCCAGCGCCTCTGAGCGGTCCCACCATTCGACCTCGTCGGCCCCGTCGAGCTCGATTAGGGGTTCGAGCGCCTCGTAGAGGATCGCCCTCTCGCGCAGAGACTCGTCGCCGGCGCCATAGGCACGGATCAGTTCATCCCTGAAGGAACTCCCGAACTGGTACGTGAAGCGGGCGAAGTCGATGGCCGGGTCCGACAGCGCGCTGTCGCCGAAATCGATCACTCCGATCAGATGACAGGCGTCGTCGACGAACCAGTGATCGCCCCGGAAGTCACCGTGGACCGCCACCGGCGCCGGCTCCAGCGCCTCCAGGCGCCCCAGCATCTCGCACACCCGGTCCGCGTCCCCGCGCGGAAGGATCGGGGCGACGCGCTGAAAGGCCTGGGCGAGCGCATCGAGCTGTGATCGTTCCGGCAGTCCGAGCCGGCGGGCGGTCGACGGCGGAACGGCATGCACAGTCCTCAGGAATGACGCTAGTTCGCCGACGATCGGCCCGGTGTCCGGTGGCGGGCCGGCCATCGGCCGGCCCCCGATCTCACGGGTGATGAGCACCCGTGGCAGCCCGCTGGCAGGATCGTCGAGACTGAGGGCGTCGCGAGGCACCGGCAGGCCAAGCGATGCCAGATGGCGCAGCCAGGGCACCTCGAAGGCACGTCCGCCGCCCCATCGCCACGGCTGCGGGTAGTCGTTCGGTACGCGGACGATCCAGGAGGAGTCCCCCGCCAGCACGCGGTACGCACGACTGGAAATACCCTCGTCCAGGAAGACTGCGCCCGTCACGTCGGCATCGGGCAGCGCCGCCCGCAGCTCCTGCTGGAGGGCGTCGGGGACCGGTGTGCGGAAAGTCACCGGTCCTCCGACCTGCGGGACCCTTCGCGGTACTGTCGCGAGACGTCGATGACGCGGGCGATGAGCGTTCTCAGGGTGCGTAGATTCTCCAGACCGACGGCGCCCCCGACGCGATCCGCCCAGGCGTGCTGCTCATGGGCCATCGCGGTCACGGCCCGACGGCCCTCCTGCGTGGGGACCAGGAGCTTCGCGCGCCGGTGATGCGGGTTGACCTTCCAGTCGGCCCATCCCCGCGCGACGACATCGTTGGCCACCCGTTGCACGCTCTGCCTGGTCAGCCCCAGACCGATCCGGCGGGCGATCTCTGCGACCGGCAACGGCGTCTCCAGGACAGCACCGAGCACCTGCCACCGGGCGGGCGTCAGTTCGTGCGGCGCGCTGATCATGGCCGCGGCGGAGAGGAACTCGCCGTTCAACTCGAAGGCCGGCAGCACAAGGCCGGTGAGCGCGTCCCCCTCAGGCGTCCTGCCAGGCATGGGTCGCCTCCATCAGCTCATAGAACGCGGCTGCCTCACCGGCCGTGTAGAGACGTTCCCAGGCTGCGACGACGTCGTCGGGATACAGCTCCGTCAGGCGCATGACCTCCGCGGTGAAGGCGACAGGATGCACCCCGCTCGCGGTGGTGATGCCGTCGTCGGTGACCACCGGCTCGGCCACATAGCGCTCCCCTCCGCGATAGCCGGACATCTGCAGGAAGGCGGTATCGTTGGACGTGTGCCTGCGCCGGTCGAGCAACCCGGCGCGAGCCAGCAGAAATGTCGCACCGCAGATCGCGGCGACCGAAACACCGCGCCGCAGCAGCGAGGCAATGAGTTCGAGCAGTCGATCGTGTCCAGTGTCGTAATGATCTCCTCCGGGGATCACCAGGGCCGCGAGCGAGTCGTCGCCGGCGAGGTCGGACAGGTCGACGGACGGCCGGACGGGCATCCCCCCGAGTGAGGACACCTCGGCGAGCCCGTCGCCCGCGAGCACCAGGGCGAACCGGCCTGGGCGGATCTCCTCCGCCCGGGCGATCTGGGTCGTGAGATAGGCGTACTCCCAGTCCGCCATCGTCTCTGTCGCGTACAGGGCGATCGTGCGCATCGTCATCACATCCTTCATCGGTAGTGTGCTGTCTATTATGACAGCATGCTGTCGTGACGCTAGATGTGCTCACGAGCGGGGATCAGCAGGAGGCGTCCAGCGACTCCAGCGTGTTGCATCCGGTCGCGTTGCGGGGCCCGATGAATCCCAATGTGGCACCAGACGGCGCGGACCCGTCCGTCTGGGGACCCGACGTCGCCTCGCGCCACATTCGGGACCGACTCCGCCTCGCTGACACCGTGGACAATGGGGGCATGGGACGGGATGCGGATGAGACCGGCGCCGGCCGGATCGGCGACGTCTTCCTGGCTGTGCCGAGATCGGAATTCCTGCCGAAGACGCTGCGCCGTTACGCCGACGTGGACGCCGCCCTGCCACTGGGCGACGGGCCCACCTGCTCCCAGCCCTCGACCGTACGAGAGATGCTCATCCTGCTCGACGTCCGCCCGGGCCAGCGGGTCCTCGACGTCGGCTCCGGATCGGGCTGGACGACCGGCCTGCTGTCCCGGTTGGCGTCGCCCGGAGGAGAGGTGATCGGTGTCGAGCTCGAACCGCGCCTGGTCGATTCCTCCCGCAGGGCGCTGGCCCGGATCCCCGGGCTGGGCCCCTGGAGGGTCGAGATCGCCGAGCCCGGCGTCCTCGGTCTGCCGTCGGCCGGTCCCTACGACCGGATTCTCGTCTCGGCCGACGCCCGCGCACGGGTCCCCTCCTCACTGGCCGCCCAACTCTCGGACGGCGGCCTCCTGGTGGTACCGGTGGACGGCGTCATGACCCGTGTGAGGCGATCCGGCGATCACCTGAAGGTCAGTCACCACGGGCAGTACGCCTTCGTCCCCCTCCAGGAATCCTGAGCGCACGCCCCGCCATCGGGGACCGCCCGGTCCGAAGCGCCTCGGCGACCAGTTCCTCGATCCGGGCCAGCTCGGAGGGCCGCAGGCCCACCATCGGTTCGGGAGCGAAGGCGAGGACCCGTCCGCTCCTGCGGGCCCAGCGACGGGCCTCGGACTCGTGAGCCAGGTCGTCGTCCAGCCACACCGCGAAGATCGGATCGGTCTGATCGACATGATCGCGGATGCTCGCGAACTTCTGCCACCGGCCGTCGGCCGACAGGCCACGCGACGGCAGCCATGTCCAATCGGCTGAACCCTCCAGGCCGACCTGCTCCCCGAACACCGCGGCCTCCGACTCCCAGGTCGTCAGCCAGTACGGTGTGACCTCCGGCGCAGCGAGCAGCCGGTTGATCCGTGCCATCATCTCGGGGGGCCACATGAGCACACCCCCCGCCGACGTGTAGGCCGACCACTCGTCCTCGTCCGGATCGACCGGGTCTGCGCCCGTCCTGCCACGACGGACCGGCCCGTAGCGGTTGAGCACCCCGTCGATGTCGAGATAGATGTTGATGCCGCCCATAGCTGTACTCTGCCTCACCGGTCAGGGCTGCATGGTCTGATCAGGGCCGCGCGACGCGAACAGGCCCCGATCTCGTCCCGCCCGCCGAATGCCGTGAGATCCGTCACATATCATGGGCACGGCTTCCACCATGCGGACCGTCCGAGGAGCGATCCAGGCCCGGGCACAGACTGCACCCATGGCTCCGAACCCGACCCATGGCCCCACGGCCGCGCCCGCAATGACGATCCAGGCGGTGACTCCCCGGTGAGCGCCGAGACCCGGAGCACCAGCTCAGAGCAGAGCGTCGCGACCGGCGATTCCCAGGACACCGGGGACCATCTGCGACGAGACCTCTCCAATCGTCACATCCAGCTCATCGCCATCGGCGGGGCGATCGGCACCGGCCTGTTCATGGGGTCGGGAAAGACGATCCACACCGCCGGCCCCAGCATCGTGGTGGCCTACCTGGTCATCGGCATCATGCTCTTCTTCGTCATGCGGGCGATGGGCGAGGTGCTGCTGTTCAACCTCAATTACAAGAGTTTCCAGGACTTCGCCGCAGACCTCCTCGGCCCGTGGGCCGGCTTCTTCCTCGGCTGGACCTACTGGCTGTGCTGGATCGCCACCGGCATGGCCGATCTCATCGGGGTCACGAGCTACTGGGAGTACTGGGTCGGCTCGAAGGGCCTGGCAGTCATCCTGGCGGTGGGCACCCTGCTGCTCCTGCTCGGGCTCAACCTCCTGACGGTCAAGCTCTTCGGCGAGCTCGAGTTCTGGTTCGCCCTCATCAAGCTCATCGCCATCTCGGTACTCATCATCGCGTCGGTGCTGCTGGTCGTCATCGGCCTGCGGGCACCCGACGGGACGCAGGCGTCGATCACCAATCTGTGGGCCCATGGCGGGTTCATGCCCTCGGGCTGGAGCGGACTGTTCGCCGGCTTCCAGATCGCGGTCTTCGCCTTCGTCGGCATCGAGCTGGTCGGCACCACCGCGGCGGAGACGAAGGATCCCGTCAAGACCCTGCCCAAAGCCATCAACGCGGTGCCGGTCCGGGTGCTGCTGTTCTACGTCCTGGCGCTGCTGGGCATCATGTCGGTCACCCCCTGGGACAGCGTCCACGCCGACTCCTCCCCCTTCGTCCAGATGTTCGGGCTCATCGGCTTCGGCGCCGCGGCCACCGTGATGAACTTCGTCGTCCTCACCTCCGCCGCCTCGGGGGCCAACTCGGGCATCTACTCGAACTCCCGGATGCTCTTCGGCCTGGCCCACAAGGGCATGGCGCCGAGGACCTTCGGGAGGCTCAGCCGATCCGGCGTGCCCACCTGGGGCCTGGTCTTCACCGTCGTCCTGGTGGGCGGTTCGGTGATCCTCACCCTCTCCAGCTCGATCATGGCGGCCTTCACCCTGGTGACGACGGTGGCCTCGGTGCTGTTCATCTTCGTGTGGTCGATGATCCTCGTCAGCTACCTGCGCTACCGGAAGCTGCACCCGGGTGCGCACCGGGAGTCGGTCTACCCGATGCCGGGCGGCCGGGGGATGTGCTGGGTTGTCCTGGCCTTCTTCGTCTTCGTGCTGGTACTGCTCACCCAGGAGCCCGACACCTTGGCGGCCATGGAGCTGACGCCGGTCTGGTTCGCCATCCTCGGAGCGGTCTGGGCGGTGGTGCGACGCCGTGCCCGCACCGACGACTCGGGCACCGAGTCCGTCCAGCCGGGCAAGTAGCCCCAGCTCAGGCTCAGATCCAGAGGAGCTGGTCGACGTCGACCCGCTCGCGCACGCCGGGGCCGACGCCGGCCGGCGGCACTCCGATCGCGGTCATGGTAATCGGCACGAAGGGGGCCTCGATGCCGAACTCGGCGGCCAGCCCCTGCTGGTCGAAGGAGCCGAACTGGCGGACGTGCAGGCCCATCTCCTCGGCCTGGATGCTCATGTGGGCGACGGCGTCCCCCAGGTCGTAGAAGCCGATGCCCCGCTCGTCGGACTCGCAGATGTTGACCACCAGGGCGGCAGCGTCCAGGGCCCAGTCGGAGTGCCCGGTCACGAAGGGCTCCAGCCGGGAGCGGGTCTGGTCGCCGCGGATGCCCACGATGAACCGCCAGGGCTGCCGGTTCATCGCAGAAGGCGCCCACCGGGCCGCCTCCAGCAGGAGACTGACGTCGTCAGGGGAGATGGTCTGGATAGGGTCGTAGGATCGCGGGCTCCAACGCCCGCGCAGCACTGGTGCGATGTCGGTCATGGCGTCAGGATAGGGACCGCTCTCAGGGCCTCGGCGGTGACCTTGCCCTGGCGTCGCGCCAGCCGGAGAACCGCGACATCGCCTTTCCGGACGGCGTCGGACGTGTCACCCGCGGATCGGGGGTGCGCATCAGCGATCCGGCACAACAGAGACCCCCGCATACGCGAGGAGGTGACACGCTCCAGTTGATAACACAGCCGCACAACCGGCGCACCGATCCAACAGATCGCTGAGAGCGATGCTAGTCTCATGGCATCACGAGCAAAATTGTACAGAGCCGTACAACCTTAGGAACCTCCATGACCTTTCGCTATTCCTATCTCATGTCCCCGCCGCTACGGGACCTTCTCCTCCAAGACCGCGACCGAGGCCACGTCCACGTCATGTCCGCATTCGCGAGGATTGAAGGCGATGCTCCAAGAGCATCGATGGGGATCCTCTGGCACATTGATCGGCACCGGAGCATCCTCACAGTTCAGTCAGACGCTCCACCGGCCCATCCCGGGCTGCTGGGCGACCTCCAGAGAGTCCACGAAGTGGCGATCCCCTCTGCCGGCGATGAGCTGGAGATCAAGGTGCTGCTCGCCTGCCAGAAGACTCCGCCATCACAGGTTCCCCGGGCTCTGCGCGCCCAGCTCAAGGCACGTACCGACGGCGAGCAGCCTGGCACGCCTCATGCACCGGGTCAGGGGCGCGCGTATCGGTCGCGCTCAGTCACCGTGCCGGAGGAGGAGCGCGCCGCCTGGCTGTCGCACGTCTTCGATCGCCACGGCCTGTGGGTCGAGGAGAAGACTCTCGAGGTCTCATCCCTGCGTCACGCCAACCTTGGCAAGCATGGCCGTGGCATCCCGGCCGTCGAAGTGACCACCCGCGCCATCGTCGAGCGGGCGCCCGAGTTCACCCATGCGCTGCAGCACGGCGTCGGCAAGGGCCGCACCTACGGGCTCGGTCTTCTTCGTACTCGGGCCCTCTGACCCCTTTCTCCCTCTCCCTACCTCGCGCTTCGGGGTGCGCTCGAATATCTGAACCGTCACTGCCGTACCCATCCTCAGGAGGACACCATGTCGACCACCCTCAAGAACAACGTCATGCAGCACGTGAAGGACCCGGCTGTTGCAGGCCTGGTCCTCGAGACCGTGCATCGGCCTCTCGGCGGAGCCAGCGTCGCCGTGTCACCGCCTACCTATGCCCGCCCGGAGGGGGACAAGTCGCGGATTCCGCTGCACGCCGTCTCTGATACTGCGTTCATCCCGGAGCGGGACGATTCCGGATGGTACAGCGCTTTTCGTCGCGATCCCGACGGCAGTCCCGTCCTCGGTGCACGTGTCGCGCTCGACAGCGTCGGCGCCGAGAGCGGTATGGCGGAGACATGTCTCTGGAACGCGCAGGACCGGTTGGGGATCCGTCTGCCCGCGCTTATTGTCGGCGGCAGCGATGCACCGTCGGGCGCACCAGAGCCTGACTCGCAGATAGCAGCGGCGCTCAGGGTGGAGGCATCAACCTGGGAAGTCGCCCACCGCCAGAACGATGCCTGGATGAAGTTCGCGCAGACCGAGTCCGGCACCCCGGTCTGGCAGGACGAGGCCCCTGGATCGGTCAAGGAACTCATCACGACGACCAGCCCCCGCACCGGTGAACAGCTCTACCGGCACTTCCCGAACGCGGCCATCTACGGCTTCTGGCTCTCCTCGGGCTCAGCCGCCCGGCATAAGATGCCCCGCGCCTACTCCTCGGAGATCGTCGGCTACGGTGCTCATGGGGTGAGGACCGGCGCGACCAAGCTCGATCCTGTGGGCGGCGCGTCCGACTCATCGAGGGTGAGTTTCAAGGACAACGCGCTGAAGGTCGGGGGCGCGAAGGGGAAGAAGCCTTCCGAGGCAGGCTTCGGGCAGGTTCCCCGCACCGTGTTCGTGACGCAGTACGCGTGCGAATTGATCCTCCAGCAGGCGAGCATCTCCCTCAGCGTCCTCCGCTCGATCCACTTCGCCGATACCCAAGCGAAGGACAGCGCATTGACCACCCTGACTCTGCTCGCGCTGGCAGGCCACGCACTCGCCGGGGAGGACGGATTCCTCCGTACCGGGTGCGCGCTGGTGCCCGTTGAGGAGCGTTTCGGCTGGGTCTCCAGGGGTCACGCCTCACCGGAAGAGCTGACAGTCAACTCAACAGATGAGATCATCGAAGCATTGCAGGAATCCGCCAAGGAGACCGCAAGCCTCGGTCTGGCCTTCGCCGAGCCCATCCGCCTGCACTACTCCGGGGCGGAGCAACACCTGATCGCCGAACGGGTGAAGACCGAACGCGACAAGGCCTTCAGCGAAGGGGAATGACGGTGATCGCTGTCACCATCACCCTGCTGAGACCCGCCTTCCACGGGCTGGACAGCCAGGGACAGGCGCAGTGGCCGCCCGCCCCCGTCCGGGTCCTGGGTGCCCTGAAGGCGGGCGCACACGCACTCGAGGACTCACATACAGCGGACCTCGCACATGCAGCGATCGCGCGCATCGCAGGATCTCCTCCGCCGGTCATTCATGCACCTGACGCGGTAGATCTGGAAGTCCCCGGCACTTATACCGATAGGACCTCCCTGCCGGAGAAGCTCACCAAGTCCAACGACAGCAAGCCGGAACGGTTCCTCGGCCTTCAGCTCTTCGGCATGGACTCGAAGAACCGGGACCTCAAGCCCCAGGGAGGAATGGCCCTCGATGGGCGCGTGATCGATGTGCTCATCGACATCGACCTTCCGTCAGACGAGACCGCCGCGCTCGACGCCGCAGCCGCTCTCATCCCCTATTTCGGGCGCTCCCAGGACCCTGCGATGATCGAGGTCCGGCATGCAGAGCTGCTACCGGCGTCTCCGACGCGTGTCAGCTGGTATCCCCGCGAGGACGCTGCCGGTCGCACGCGCGGCTGGCAGCCGAACACTATCGAGTGGATGGACGAGAACTACGCACGCGTCTTCGGCGAGGACCCGGCGCTGAACGCCCTTCCACCGCTCCCCGCCGGGGCCTACACCCGTACGCTGACGTACAGCCCGGTGCGGGTGCGCCCGGGATCGATGACTGTGGTTCCCCTCGAATTCCCTGTCGAACAGCACCGGGTGCGCAAGCTGTTCCTTGAGATGGCGCAGGACCTGCCATCCGGTTGGAGGGCCTTCCCTCTCACCGTGAGTGGGCACACTGCCTCCGACGGACGGCTCGTCGGTATCGGGTTCCTCGGGAACGGTGGCCATGCGGATTACTCATCACCTGCAATGGTCGTGGCCGACGCCGTCGCGCGCTCGGGTCTTCGTGGCGGCCGACCCGTACGGCTCTCAGCAGCACACGAACCACGCACGTGGGAGAGAGTTTCACGCAGGTGGGTATCGACGACGCCGTTGCGCGCCTTTCCGGATCCCCGGGTCCTCGCCTTCGTCATCACCCAGGAGATCGCGGATCGGTACGGCACCACTGCGATCGTGCAGGAGGCCCAGGCCAGCCCGGTGTCAGCGCAGGATCACCGCTGGTCCGGGGAGGGGCTCACCGATGGTCTCGGTCAGTGGTGGCTGAGCATCGAGACCGCGGACGAGATCAAGGGACCACTCATGCTCGGCGCCTCGACCGAACAAGGCTTCGGCATGTTCCGTCCGACCGATCACGTCACAAGGAGTCAGTCATGACCACGAGTTCGGGGTTCCCGACGTTCTCGGAGTTCTTTGCAGCGGTTCACGGTTTCGAGCCGCATGCCTGGCAGGCCGACCTGGCACGCAGCGTCCAGGAAACCGGTCAGTGGCCCTGGACTCTCGCCGTTCCGACCGGACTCGGGAAGACATCGGCCATCGATGTCGCCGTCTACGAACTCGCCCGGCAGTGTCATGAGGACAGCCGCCGAACGGCTCCCCAGCGCATCTTCCATGTCGTCGACCGCCGTCGGATCATCGACTCCACAGCCGCGCATGCAGCCCACCTCGCGGCCTGCATCAACGATCCGACGACCGATGTACTCAGAGCGGTCCACGACTCCCTCGCTCCGCTTCGAAGCGCAGGTAACGAACTCGTCGTCACCGTGAGCAGTATCCACGGCGAACGTCCGGATGACAGAGTCTGGATGCAGGCCACGGGCTGCTCAGTCATATCGCTCACCTCCCACCAGTACGTCTCGCGGCTCCTCCTGCGCGGTTACGGGGTCAGTCCGGGAACCCGCTCGATCGCGGCCGGCCTCTGCGGCATTGATGCCCTCGTCCTCTTCGATGAACCGCATCTGTCGTCGCAGAGCATCCACACGATTCTGCGAGTGCAGGAATTGCAGGCACGGGCACCTGAGGATCTCGGAGTCCCTCCGCTCCAGATGGCCCTGCTCGGGGCCACCGTGCCGCCTGCTCTCGCGGATTTGCAAGGTAGCGATCGAGGACGACTCGCTATAGACAGTGCCTCTGAGAGAGGACACGCCGCCGTTGAGCGTCTCGCAGCGAGGAGGACGGCATTCGTTCAGTGGGTGAAGCCGACCGACGGCGAGATCAGGAATGCCCTCGTCGCCGCTGCCAAGGAGGCCTGGAAGCGAAATGCCCGACGGGTGATCGTGTTCGCCAACACGGTGGAGATCGCCCAGGCGGTGTATTCCGGGCTCGCCCGCCGGAGAAAGGCCGGCGCCTCTCCGCTCATGCTGCTGACCTCGCACTTCAGACCGTTTGACAGAACGGGGCTGGACAGTGAACTCCTCGAGGGGCCCTGCACGGTTGTGGCCACCCAGACCCTGGAGGTCGGGGTGGATGTCACCTTCGATGAGCTGATCACTGAGGCGCCGTCCTGGGCCTCATTGAAGCAGCGGCTCGGGCGCCTCAACCGGGACGGCACGTCGAATGAGCATGGTCGAGCAACCGTCGTCGCCGGGTGGAACGACGCCTCTGCAGAAGCCGTCGTGCGCAAGGGCAGTGCCGCTGTCTACGGTGAGCGCACTGTCGGGGCGGCAACACGCTTGTTGCACTCACAGGACGACCTGACAGCTCGTCAGGGGATCGACATGGGCTTCGACGGGCTGCGTGCCATCGAAATGTCGGACCTGTTCGACGCTGAGGCGCTGGAAGCCGAACCAGCCCGAATCGGGACACTCACGTCATCGCACCTTCCCCTGCTCGCGCAGACCCGCCCGGTTCCCGACCCCGATATCCCGGTCGATGCACTCATCAGCGGCCCTGATACCGAACATGCTCGGGAGATCGCTGTCGCGTGGCGCGACGAACTATCGGTCTTCGATGACCCGAGCTCACCACGTGTCGATCCGAGCGAATACGTCACCATTCGCCGAGACCTCTTCGACGTATTCCTCAGATCCCTGCAGTGGAATCCGTTAGGCGGCAGTGATCGGGAGCAGATCCGAATCTGGGATCCGAGACAGGAACGCTGGGCGATCCCAGGTAGCCGCTTCGAGGCCAGTGAGGCTTCACAGATCATTCTTTCAAGCAGTCTCGGAGGATATACCCCTGAGCTCGGCTGGACCGGCGCCAGGAACGATGCCGGCGGGCTCGACATCTCAACAGATGCGCTGATCCGTATGCTGACGGCGAGTGCGGGCGGGCCCGTGTCATCATCGGCAGATCTGGTGATCACTCATTCCCTGTGGCTGAGGCTGACCGACGACGGCGACGCACGCAGGATCGAGGGCGTCGACACGAATGGCCTCTCAGATGTTCTGGCAACGCTGGGGTCCCGGTCCTCCGGAGGGGCCGACGATGATGAGACTCTCGAAGCGCTGGAGGATGCGGCGCAGGACCTCGCCGAGAACGTTGCGGAGTACTGCGGTCTCGATATCAACTCTGACCGACTGCAGATTTTGCAGAGCAGCAACCAAGCGGTCGTCGTGAGGTTCGCGCAGGACATCAAGGCGAGAACCTCGGAAGAGCAAACTCTGGACTTGCACCGGCGGCAAGTTGCGGCGTGGGCAGACGCCGATGCCACGGCGGTCGGCCTCCCGCAACCGATCATCGACATGCTGCTGGAGGCGGGTCTTTGTCATGACGATGGAAAACTTCGCCCTGAGTGGCAGGCATATATCGGGGCTGATGACGTGCCATTGGCACGCTCAAGCCGGCGGCGCGCCGCTCAGGTGGAAGCTGCGCGATGGAAGGCGTGCGGTCTTGAGGACGGGTGGCGCCATGAAGCAGACTCGGTCCGTCGCCTCGAGACGGCTCCATCACTGCTCGGCCATCTTGTCGGTTCGCATCATGGGTGGTACCGGCCGATTCTTCCTCCCGTACGGACCTCGGGTGGAGGAATTCCTGAGTATCCGCGTGTACTCGGTCATGCCGATCAGTTCGCGGAACTTAATACCAGATTCGGCGTGTGGGGGCTGTCCTATCTTGAGGCGGTTCTCCGCCTCGCCGACTGGAATGCAGCGGCGAAGGCCGAGGAGTGCCGACCACGAGATATTTCAGGGAGCAGCCACAAGTCCGATCCTGCCATTCATGGACCACTTGGCGGTCATCCTGAGGTACGCCGGCTGGACGGACTGCGTACGCACCCCTTGACCGGCTGGCACGCAGCGACGGGGCTGCTGATCGCGGCACATATCGCCGATCCGGCAGCGACGATCCACTGGGAGCCGTTTGGAGGCCCTGGTGCCGCACCGATCATCCCGGTCCTGACAACGACTGCACCACTGGACGAGCTGGTTTCCCAGATCCTCCACGACCCGCAGTGGAACAAGGCACAAGCGCTCGCCACATCGCACGGACTCAGCAATATGGGGTTCGGAGTCAAGTATCAGAAACTGGAGCCGGCCGCCTGCCTCCACGGTCTCCTCCTTGATGCTGACGATGCAGAAGTTGGACTCGCCGCCGGGGTGGCGAGTGATCTTGCGGCGACAGAGACGAAGGGTGCGATCCCGATGCCGATCGTGCCTTTCGCCAACATGGCGTCCTACCCGAGCGTTGCACTGAAGATGGTGGCAGGGAATAACACACCTTCCCATTCAGATATCCACGATGTGTGCGCCGCTCTCCTCTCCGAGGCAAAGGGATTCAGCGATGAAAAGTGCGACGGCGGCATGGACAGACCGGAGGCTGTGAAGCCAGGGATCAATGGCCTCGGAAGCCCCGAGACCAGACAGACCCGTTCTGTGCTCGCTCCCCTGGCGATGTACGGCATAGGGCTCCTGGGGAGCGGACCGGTGCGTGGTCTTGGCGTGACGCGATCCGGAAAACTGGTCCTCCCGCTGCCGACAACGCCAGTGACGCTGAATGAGTTGCGCGCAATGACGTATGTGGGTGCTGTGCATCCGAGATGGCCTTGGGCGGTTGACGGCCTCGACTGGGTGTACAGCGCAGAAAAGAAGAAGGTCCCTGCGGCGGGAGACAAAGTTTTCCAGTGGCTCGGAGGACCGCGCTCGCGCAGGGCTAGTGAGGTCTGACAGGGGGCCACAGCCAGTATCGCCCGTAGTCAGTTAGTATCCGCCCCGCGTATGCGGGGGTGAGCCGCACGTCGAATTCGAGGAGGCGCGCCATGCCGAATCCGCCCCGCGTATGCGGGGGTGAGCCGACGGGCACATCCACCCACCGGCCAAGCGCGGGATCCGCCCCGCGTATGCGGGGGTGAGCCGTAGCCGGATTTCTTGCTGATCCGTTCAGCGTTATCCGCCCCGCGTATGCGGGGGTGAGCCCATCATGGCGTCCCGCTACGACGGTAAGAAGACATCCGCCCCGCGTATGCGGGGGTGAGCCCTCGACGCGCTGCCTGAGGGATCGGTGGTGCTCATCCGCCCCGCGTATGCGGGGGTGAGCCCGCGCTCGCCGCCGACTACAACGTGCGCGGCTGATCCGCCCCGCGTATGCGGGGGTGAGCCCACATGGAGCTGGTGACGAATGCCGAGAACGTCATCCGCCCCGCGTATGCGGGGGTGAGCCCACTTTGCTGGGTCGTCAGAGGTCGAACGGAACATCCGCCCCGCGTATGCGGGGGTGAGCCCTCAGCCTTGGCGCGAAGGCGCTGTACGGGGCGATCCGCCCCGCGTATGCGGGGGTGAGCCCCGCAGCCATCACAACCTCACCAGGTGAATATCAATCCGCCCCGCGTATGCGGGGGTGAGCCCGAGAACCGTCAGTCTCCAGCATTCGACGCCAAATCCGCCCCGCGTATGCGGGGGTGAGCCCCCATCATGACCACGCAACTCCAGCTATTCACAATCCGCCCCGCGTATGCGGGGGTGAGCCCCGTGGGAAACTGAGTTCCCACGGCGGAAGGTCATCCGCCCCGCGTATGCGGGGGTGAGCCCTCCGAGAATCCGATTTTGCCAGCCGAGGCGAGATCCGCCCCGCGTATGCGGGGGTGAGCCCCTCATACCGCCACCCTCCCGGACAGTGGAGAGATCCGCCCCGCGTATGCGGGGGTGAGCCCGCGGGCCAGACGGTCGGCGAGCGCCCTCATGGATCCGCCCCGCGTATGCGGGGGTGAGCCCTTCCCGCTCCCAGGTGAGATGCCAGCAAGGCAATCCGCCCCGCGTATGCGGGGGTGAGCCCATGTCGAGCTCGGAGGCCACCTGGTAGATGGTATCCGCCCCGCGTATGCGGGGGTGAGCCCCATGATGCGCACATTCACCGCAGCACTGACCAATCCGCCCCGCGTATGCGGGGGTGAGCCCAGCGCTTCCTGGTGTTGACCGAGACAGGCTGGATCCGCCCCGCGTATGCGGGGGTGAGCCTTGTGAGCAGCACCCGGATTTGCCGCACCGGATATCCGCCCCGCGTATGCGGGGGTGAGCCCCCCGACGGCGGACCGCTCGGAGCGAGCGACTAATCCGCCCCGCGTATGCGGGGGTGAGCCCCGCACATCCGGACACCCCCACCGATCCCAGCGCATCCGCCCCGCGTATGCGGGGGTGAGCCGAGGAGACCAGATGGGCGGCGTGGAAGCATGAGATCCGCCCCGCGTATGCGGGGGTGAGCCCGCTTGTTTGACCGGATGGCCGTCCCGGTGACTATCCGCCCCGCGTATGCGGGGGTGAGCCCCGGTGGTCGGGTCAGGGTGGGCCTCAGACCGGATCCGCCCCGCGTATGCGGGGGTGAGCCCCAGATGGAGGCGCACGGGGTCTCCACCCGAGGATCCGCCCCGCGTATGCGGGGGTGAGCCCCGGACGCGTTCATCGTGTCGTAGCAGTTGCAGATCCGCCCCGCGTATGCGGGGGTGAGCCCGGCGGTGGCGCCGCGTCGCCTCTCTGGCCGATATCCGCCCCGCGTATGCGGGGGTGAGCCCTACCTCGCGGCGATGGGTGAATCGCAGCGGCAATCCGCCCCGCGTATGCGGGGGTGAGCCGTCACCGGACGCCGACGCATAGATCGGCGTCCCATCCGCCCCGCGTATGCGGGGGTGAGCCGATGAATGCGGGGATGACGGTGTCCGCGCCGGAATCCGCCCCGCGTATGCGGGGGTGAGCCGCAGTACAGGACGCAGGCGCACCTGTACGGGCGATCCGCCCCGCGTATGCGGGGGTGAGCCAGTCCCAGCCGCATACGAAAGGCCGCCCGATCAATCCGCCCCGCGTATGCGGGGGTGAGCCGATCTCGACTCCTCGTGGACAGGTTCCAATCGAATCCGCCCCGCGTATGCGGGGGTGAGCCGATGCAGCGCCTGATCCTCGACGCGTTGACGGAATCCGCCCCGCGTATGCGGGGGTGAGCCGCCGGCCCGCCCGCTCCTGGCGCCCTGGACCGTATCCGCCCCGCGTATGCGGGGGTGAGCCCGCGGAGTGAGTGGTGTTGTCGGCGTAGCACATATCCGCCCCGCGTATGCGGGGGTGAGCCCGCCCCATCCTCACATTCATGTCCTCACGGTCAATCCGCCCCGCGTATGCGGGGGTGAGCCCCTGTCAGGTCGTCTCACGGCCTCCTCCTTTCAATCCGCCCCGCGTATGCGGGGGTGAGCCGCAGTCGGCCGCCGCACGCCAGGTCGCCGTCGCATCCGCCCCGCGTATGCGGGGGTGAGCCGTGCACGTCGGTCTTGGCCCCCTGGCCGGTGTTATCCGCCCCGCGTATGCGGGGGTGAGCCCGTGCTGGTGCTGCACACGACCGAGGGCAGTAGATCCGCCCCGCGTATGCGGGGGTGAGCCCCCATCCCCGAGGAGATCGCCACCATGATCGCCATCCGCCCCGCGTATGCGGGGGTGAGCCCGCCACAGACGCTCCTGTCGGAGGATGGCCAGTATCCGCCCCGCGTATGCGGGGGTGAGCCCATCGAGGGCATCCCCGATCCTCCGATCAGCTTATCCGCCCCGCGTATGCGGGGGTGAGCCCAGGCAGCAGATCGAGACCGTGCGCGTCGTCCCATCCGCCCCGCGTATGCGGGGGTGAGCCCAGTACCGTCGCATCGAACAGGCCAACAAGGACATCCGCCCCGCGTATGCGGGGGTGAGCCCGCCATGGGGTCGATGGCTCCGAGCTGGCAGCGATCCGCCCCGCGTATGCGGGGGTGAGCCCACTGCCAGCCGGTCCCCGTCGAAGTCGCGCGTATCCGCCCCGCGTATGCGGGGGTGAGCCCAGCACTGTCGTCTACCTGTTGACCTGCGCCGAAATCCGCCCCGCGTATGCGGGGGTGAGCCCCACCGAGATTGTCCATGTCGGCGAGAGCGGTTCGATCCGCCCCGCGTATGCGGGGGTGAGCCCACGCCCTCGTCGGTGACGTCCTCGCCGGACAGATCCGCCCCGCGTATGCGGGGGTGAGCCCTCCTCAAGCATGATCGGTCACCCGCTCGGGGTATCCGCCCCGCGTATGCGGGGGTGAGCCCGCTCGGAGGAATTCACCGCGTGGCATTGTTTCGATCCGCCCCGCGTATGCGGGGGTGAGCCTTTGATCGTCGGCATGCGTGCGGCGTTTGCTCAGATCCGCCCCGCGTATGCGGGGGTGAGCCCTGCATCATCCCCTGTTTGAATTGCGCCAAGGGATCCGCCCCGCGTATGCGGGGGTGAGCCCGGGGAAGCCGGGGACGTTGACGGCCAGCGCGGATCCGCCCCGCGTATGCGGGGGTGAGCCCCGCTGCCATCCGCTCATCATCGGCAGGCCATAATCCGCCCCGCGTATGCGGGGGTGAGCCCGACGCGGCGAACGTGCCCGCCGTCCTCCAGTCATCCGCCCCGCGTATGCGGGGGTGAGCCCTCCTACGTGCGCTCCTACAACTTCGGGGCGACATCCGCCCCGCGTATGCGGGGGTGAGCCCCCGTCGATGCCGGTCTGGATGGTCTGCTTCGTATCCGCCCCGCGTATGCGGGGGTGAGCCCCTGTCCGGCAAAGACGTCGGCATGGTCGCCGAATCCGCCCCGCGTATGCGGGGGTGAGCCCAGCACCCGCAGCATGGCGTCGACGTCGGTGACATCCGCCCCGCGTATGCGGGGGTGAGCCCAGCACCCGCAGCATGGCGTCGACGTCGGTGACATCCGCCCCGCGTATGCGGGGGTGAGCCCTCTGGGAATTCATGGAGCTCGCCGACGAGGTGATCCGCCTCGCGTATGCGGGGGCGAGACCAATCGAGTCGATGCCAACTGGTCGGCGCCCGCCGAGCACGCCGGTGGGCGGATCTGCTACCAGGGGGACGTCAAGGGCCTGTGTTCCTCGGAAGCCCTCACCGGGAGCTGCCTGGTCATCTCGGTCACATCCTCAAGGACGAGGTCCGGGTCTACCGGCGGCATCGCGATCAGCCACGCGAAGCTGCACACCCTCCGCGACGTCTCGGCGAACCTCCCACTGGGCGTGCTGTGCGGGGTCGCCGGATCCGGGAAAAGCTCCCTCATCGACGGCTGCATGCCCGCCGACGCCGGGGCGATCGTCATCGACCAGATCCCGATCAGAGGCACGCGGCGCAGCAATCCGGCCGACGTCCACATGCTGGACGCATCGTCCCGACCGGCCGTGTGTGGCCGATAGGCTGCCCCACTGGTCCGACCGTTGCCGGGCCCTAGGAACGCAGGAGGA